>NZ_JBMDKW010000020.1:0-51346 GCF_057809915.1 Sphingobium sp. FG11 | reverse complement strand
AACCGCTGACCTCCTGCATGCCATGCAGGCGCTCTCCCAGCTGAGCTAAGGCCCCAAATTCCGCGACGCCGCTATGGGTTGGCGTCGGAGGCGCTGCCATTAGGTGGCGGCACCCCCCTTTGCAAGCGGAAAATTCACTCAGTTATCGTCGTCGCCGTCGTCGCCGGTGGCTTCGACGCCCAGATCGTCGTCGCCGCCCAGATCGACGTCATTATCCGGCGAATCATCGTCTTCATCGACGTCGATGTCCAGATCGTCGTCCGCCGTTTCCAGCGCGCCATCGGCGGTTTCGATGACCTTTTTGGGCGCTTCCTCATAAGGCAGCGGCTGCTTCGACTTCAGCACAGGCTCGGGTTCCCAGCTGCTGTTGCAGTTGATGCAGACCACCGGGCTGTCATTGCCAAGATCGTAGAAGCGCGTGGCGCATTTCGGGCAGGTACGCTTCGTGCCCCATTCAGCCTTGACCATGTCCGGGCTAATCCTTTTCAACTCAAATAGAAATCACGCGGGCCGATGCTATGTCGCCCGCGAAGCGTCGCGCGCCTTGCCATAGGCAAACCGCGCTGTCAAAAGCCGGGCGCAATTTTTCGGTTCCCCGGCGCACCGATTCCTCCGGCCACATTCGGCCAGCCATTTGCGGATAGTCCTTTGAACGCTTCGTCCGACCACGCCCTGCCCATGACCTTTGCGCCCGCGCCGCCCCTGTCGGGCACGGTCGGCGTGCCGGGGGACAAGAGCATTTCCCATCGATCGCTGATGCTGTCCGCTCTGGCCGTGGGCGAAAGCCGCGTCGAGGGATTGCTGGAAGGCGAAGATGTGTTGGCCACGGCGGCCGCGATGCGCGCCATGGGCGCCGATATCGTCCGCGATGACACGGGCATCTGGCACATTCACGGCGTGGGCGTCGGCGGCCTACTCCAGCCCGAAACCGCGCTCGACATGGGTAATAGCGGCACGTCCACGCGCCTGCTCATGGGCCTGATCGCGTCCCACGCCATCACCGCCACATTCACCGGCGACGCTTCGCTTAGCAAGCGGCCGATGGCGCGCGTGACCCAGCCACTGTCGCTGATGGGCGCGAGCTTCACCGCCAGCCCCGGCGATCGGTTGCCGCTCACCATGCGCGGTGCCTGCCCGGCGGTGCCGCTCGACTATCGGCTTCCGGTCGCGTCGGCGCAGGTCAAGTCCGCGATCCTGCTGGCGGGTCTCAATACGCCCGGCATCACCCGGATCGTCGAGCCGATCCCGACCCGCGATCATAGCGAGCGGATGCTGCGCGGTTTCGGCGCGGAGCTGAATGTCGAAGTCGAGCCGGACGGCACGCGAATCATCACCCTGGTGGGCGAAGCGGAACTGCGCCCGCAGCAGATCATCGTCCCCGGAGATCCCTCCTCTGCCGCTTTCCCGATCGTCGCGGCACTCATAACACCGGGGTCGGATGTCACCGTCACCAATGTCGGCCTGAACCCGACCCGCGCGGGCCTGTTCGACGTGCTTTTGTCGATGGGCGCAGACCTGCGCTTTTCCAACCGCCGCGACGTCGGGGGTGAGCCGGTCGCCGATATCACCGCGCGCTACGGCCCGCTCACCGGGGTCGATGTGCCGCCCGATATAGCGCCGAGCATGATCGATGAATTTCCGATCCTGTTCGTCGCCGCCGCCTTCGCCAAGGGCCGTACCCGCACCAGCGGCCTTGAGGAGTTGCGAGTCAAGGAATCGGACCGGCTCGCGCTGATGGCGAAGGGCCTCGCACAAATCGGCGTACGGGTCTCGGAGACGGAAGACGGCCTCATCATCGACGGCACCGATGGGGCGCCGCTGCCCGGTGGCGCTTCTGCGCCGCTGATCGCCGCCTCGCTCGACCATCGTATCGCCATGAGTTTCGCCGTGGCGGGCCTTGCCACCCGTGGCGGCCTGACGGTGGACGATATGCGCCCCGTCGCGACGAGCTTTCCGGGCTTCACCGCACTGCTGCAATCGCTTGGGGCCTGGGCATGACCTTTGACCTTGCCAACGTCGTGGGGCTGGCCGGCAGCGCGCTGATGGTGATCGCCTTTGCATATAGCAATATGGTCAGAGCGATGAACCTGACCGTATTCAACTTGTTAAATCTTGTCGGATCGCTGCTGCTGATCGCGTCACTGACTGTGCATTTCAACATGGCGTCGATGGCGCTGGAGATCATCTGGGCGCTGATCGCCATTCTCGGTCTGCTCAACACATTCAGAAAGCGGCTCTCGCGATGATCATTGCTGTCGATGGACCTGCGGCCTCGGGAAAGGGCACGATCGCAAGGGCGCTGGGTCGCCATTATGCCCTGCCCTGCCTCGACACCGGCCTGCTTTATCGCGCGGTTGGCCTGTCGGTGCTGAAGGCCGGGGGCGATCCCGATATTGAGCAGGACGCGCTTGCCGCCTGCGCATTCGACGATGCCCTCCTGGAGGAGCCCGCCTTGCGCAGCGAAGCCGTCGGCAGCCTCGCCTCGCGCGTTTCCATCCACCCGACCGTGCGTGAGGCGCTGGTCGCCCGCCAACGCGGCTTCGCCACCCAGCCGGGCGGCGCGATCCTCGACGGACGGGACATCGCCACCGTCATCGCGCCCGACGCCGACGCCAAGATTTTCGTGACCGCAAGCGTCCATGTCCGTGCGCAGCGGCGTTTCAGCGATGGCCTGGCGCATGGCGGCCATCCCGACATGGACAGCCTGATCGCCGACATTCAGGCGCGCGACACCCGCGACATGAGCCGCGATCACGCGCCGCTGCGCATGGCCGACGGCGCGGACTTGCTAGATACCAGCGATCTGACTATAGAGCAGGCCGTCCGACGCGCGATTGCGCTTGTGGACGCCCAGCTGAATGGTCGCCCCCGGTCCTGAAAAGGCGTTAGGCTGACCCGTCAAGGCGCGCGGATTTTCCGGGCGCCCTTTTCGCTTTTCATGCATCGGCGTCCCCGCCTGATCGTCCGACGGATGCCTGTGGGGCATGTGGTTCCATGGGCGGATTGGCCAAAGACCATCGGATACAACCGATTGGCCAGCAATGAATGACGAAGGACGACATAATGGCCTCAGTGGCATTCCCCTCGCGCGACGATTTCGCCGCGCTTCTCAATGATTCTCTCGGTGGCGAAGATGGCGGCTTTGAAGGCCGCGTCGTAAAGGGCACCGTTACCGGCATCGAAAACGACCTCGCCGTCATCGACGTAGGCCTCAAGAGCGAAGGCCGCGTGCCGCTGCGCGAGTTCGCAGCGCCCGGTCAGAAGGCCGACCTCAAGATCGGTGACGAAGTCGAAGTCTATGTCGACCGCGTCGAAAACGCCCATGGCGAAGCGATGCTGTCGCGCGACCGCGCCCGCCGCGAAGCCGCATGGGACAAGCTGGAAAGCGAGTTTTCGGAAAGCGCCCGCGTCGAAGGCGTCATCTTCGGCCGCGTCAAGGGCGGCTTCACCGTCGATCTCGACGGCGCCGTGGCCTTCCTGCCCGGTTCGCAGGTCGATATCCGCCCCGTACGCGACGTCACCCCGCTGATGGACATTCCGCAGCCCTTCCAGATCCTCAAGATGGATCGCCGCCGCGGCAATATCGTCGTGTCGCGCCGCGCCATTCTGGAAGAAACCCGCGCCGAACAGCGCAGCGGCCTCATCCAGACGCTGGCCGAAGGCCAGATCATCGAAGGCGTCGTCAAGAACATCACCGACTATGGTGCGTTCGTTGATCTGGGCGGCATCGATGGCCTGCTGCACGTCACCGACCTGTCGTACAAGCGCATCAATCACCCCAACGAGATGATCAACATCGGCGACACCGTCCGCGTCCAGATCATCCGCATCAACCGCGACACGCAGCGCATCTCGCTCGGCATGAAGCAGCTTGAGAGCGATCCGTGGGAAGGCGCGTCGGCCAAATATCCGATCGGCGCCAAGCTGTCGGGCCGCGTCACGAACATCACCGAATATGGTGCGTTCGTCGAGCTGGAAGCCGGCATCGAGGGCCTCGTCCATGTGTCGGAAATGTCCTGGACCAAGAAGAACGTCCACCCCGGCAAGATCGTTTCGACCAGCCAGGAAGTCGAAGTCATCGTCCTCGAAGTCGATCCCGAAAAGCGCCGCATCTCGCTCGGCCTCAAGCAGGCAATCTCCAATCCGTGGGACAGCTTTGCCGATCGTCACCCGGTTGGCTCGACCGTCGAGGGTGAAGTCAAGAACGCGACCGAATTCGGCCTGTTCATCGGTCTCGACGGCGACGTCGACGGCATGGTCCACATGTCCGACATCGCATGGGGCATTTCGGGCGAAGACGCGCTGGCGCTGCATCGCAAGGGTGAAACCGTCCAGGCGGTCGTGCTCGACATCGATATCGAGAAGGAGCGCATCAGCCTCGGCATGAAGCAGCTTGAGCGCGGCGGCCCTGCGGCTGGCGGCACGGCGGCGGCTTCGGCTGGTCTGAACAAGAACGCAGTCGTTACCGTGACCGTTCTGGAAGTCCGCGACGGCGGTCTGGAAGTCCAGGCTGGCGACGATGGCGCGACCGGCTTCATCAAGCGCAGCGACCTCGGCCGCGACCGCGACGAGCAGCGTTCGGAGCGGTTCCAGATCGGTCAGAAGTTCGACGCGATGATCACCGGCTTCGACCGGGCCAAGAAGCCGACCTTCTCGATCAAGGCGATGCAGATCTCCGAAGAGAAGCAGGCCGTGGCGCAGTACGGCTCGTCCGACAGCGGCGCGTCGCTCGGCGACATCCTCGGCGAAGCGCTGAAGGCGAAGAGCGAGGGCTGATCGCTCCTGCCCTGACCTGAAATGAAAAGCCCGCCGGACCGCACAGTCCGGCGGGCTTTTTCGTGATTTTCACGCGCGCGGCGGTCCCCCTATTGCCCGATTGTCAACAGCTTGCGCTTTCTCTATGCAAGGAAAAGCAAGCTCAGGCGCGTTGGAGGGACGATGATCCGCTCGGAACTGATTCAGAAATTGGCGGATGAAAATCCGGGCCTCACCGGGCCTGAGGTCGAAAAGATCGTCGATCTTTTCTTCAGGGAAATCGTCGATCGCCTGTCATCAGGCGGGCGCGTCGAACTTCGCGGCTTCGGCGCCTTCACGACCCGCGCGCGGGAAGCGCGAACCGGGCGCAATCCGCGCACCGGCGAACAGGTGCCGGTCTCGGCAAAGCGCGTGCCCTATTTCAAGCCGGGCAAGGAAATGCGTGAGCGGTTGAACGTCAAGTCGGAAGCCTGACACACGCCTGTCGCCCTTGACCTTCCGTTCGTCAGCGGTCAGGGACGAGCCGCACATGCGGACGTGGCGAAATCGGTAGACGCAGCGGACTTAAAATCCGCCTTCCCCTGGAAATGCGGGTTCAAGTCCCGCCGTCCGCACCAGATGGCGTAAAGCCGTATAATCACTGGTCATTGGCGACCGATGCCGCAATGATGGCGCATGGCCGATGTGATCAATCCCCATAGCTTCAGCGATTCTCTCGTCATCCTGGGCGCGGCGGGCCTGGTCATTCCTGGGTTTGCCCGGTTCCGCATCAGCCCCGTGATCGGTTTCATCCTGGTCGGGCTGGCGGTGGGACCCGCCGGGCTTGGGGCGCTGGTCGGTCAATATCCCTGGCTGTATCACATTACCATTTCCGATCGCGCGGCGATCCAGCCCTTTGCCGAACTGGGCGTCATATTATTATTGTTCTCCATCGGACTGGAATTGAGTTTCAAGCGCCTGTGGACCATGCGCACGCAGGTGTTCGGCGTCGGCGCGGCGGAATTGATTGGCAGCGGTGCGCTGATCGGGTGTGGCCTGTATCTGCTGGGCCAGTCGGTGTCGGGATCGGTCGGCCTGGGCCTCGCGCTCGCGCTCTCCTCGACGGCGGTCGTGCTGCCGATGGTCGGCACGCAAAGCGCGGTCGGGCGCGCCGCCTTTTCGATGCTGCTGTTCGAGGATCTGGCGCTTGTGCCGATCATCTTCCTGCTGGGCGCACTCGCTCCGTCCATTTCGGTCAGCCCCGACGGCGCATGGGCAGATCTTGCCGGCACGCTCATGAAGGGCGGCCTGACGATCGTCGTGATGCTGGTGCTGGGCCGCTTTTTCCTGCCCCATATATTCAGCCAGGCGGCGCAGACCAAAAGCCCCGAAGTGTTCCTCGCCGCCAGCCTGCTGGTGGTCATCGTCTCCAGCCTCGCAACATCGATCGCCGGTCTCTCCCCGATCGTCGGCGCTCTGCTAGCAGGCATATTGATCGCCGAAACCGACTATCATGGCGAGGTCGAGGTGATGACCGCGCCGTTCAAGGGGCTGGCGCTCGGTGTGTTCCTCATCACGGTCGGCATGAGCCTCGACATCCGCGTGATCCTTGGCAACTGGCCGGCACTGCTACTCGCCGTGCTCGGCGTCGTGCTGGTCAAGACGTTGGTGACGGCGGCGCTGCTCTATTTCTCCGGTGCGCGCAAGGGCGTCGCGCTGGAGGTGGGCGTGCTCATGTCCAGCCCGTCCGAAACGACGTTGATCGTCTTGACCGCCGCCACCGCCGCCAAGCTGATCCTGCCATCGACCGCCGCCTTCTGGCAAATCGTGACCGCGATAGGCCTCACCATTACGCCGCTGCTCGCGCGGCTTGGCCATGACATCGCCCGCCGTCTGGAAATGGCGCTGGGCGAAGAAGCGCCACAGGCCGAGGAAGAAGCCACCGAAGCCGCCGCGGTGGTGATCGGCTTCGGCCGCGTCGGACGCATGGTATGCGACCTGCTCAGGATCCATGGCCAGCGCTTCATCGTCGTGGAATCCGATCCCGATGTCGTGGCCGACGCCCGGCGCGACGGCTACCCGATCCGTTTCGGCGACGTGTCGCGGGTAGAGATGCTCGACAAGCTGCGCCTTGGCCATGCACGCGCGCTGATCCTGACCATGGACGATCCGGTGTTGTCGGTGCGGGTCACGGGCCGGGTGCGCGGCTGGGTGCCCGATCTGCCCATCATCGCGCGTGCCCGCGATACCGATCATGCAGCGCAGCTCTATCGCGCCGGGGCAAGCGACGCGGTTCCTGAGACGCTGGAAAGCTCGCTGCAACTGGCGGAAACCGCACTGGTCGATCTGGGTGTGGCGATGGGACCAGTGATCGCGTCGATCCACCAGACCCGCGAGGATCTGCGCCTCGGCATCAAGGATGCCGCGCAGATGGATGTCGCCCCGAAGCTGCGCCGGCTTCGCCCGGACGAGGTGGGTTAAGCGTCTCCCTCGGTCGGGCTGAACACCGACCAGCCGGTGCGCCGCGCGAGGTCCTCCAGCGCCAGCGTGCCGAGCTGGCTGTTGCCATTTGCGTTGAGGCCGGGCGACCAGACCGCGATAGAAGCGCGGCCCGGCACGATCGCCAATATGCCGCCGCCAACGCCTGACTTGCCGGGAATGCCGACGCGGAAGGCGAAATCGCCCGATGCGTCATAATGACCGCAGGTCAGCATCAGCGCATTGATGCGCCGTGCGCGGGCGGGCGGGATCACCCTGCCCCCCGCCGGATGCGCGCCGTCCAGCATCAGATAGCGGCCGGCAAGTGCCAGCTGACGGCAGCTCATCTCGATAGCGCATTGGTGAATATAGCTGCCGAGCACCAGTTCCGCCGCATGGTGCACCGTGCCGAATGCACGCATATAATTGGCGAGCGCGATATTGCGGAAGCCAGTCGCGGTCTCGGACGCAGCGACCGCTTCGTTGATGGCGATGCCGTCATCTTCGGCCAGATAGCGGACGAAGCGCAGCATCTCCCCGATTGCGACGCGCGGCTGATGTCCGCCCAGATTGACGTCGGCGACGACGATGGCGCCTGCGTTGATGAAGGGATTGCGCGGCACTCCCTTCTCCTGCTCCAGCTGCACGATCGAGTTGAAAGCGTTGCCGGACGGCTCTCGCCCGACCCGTTCCCACAGCTGGTCGCCCACCTTGCCCAGCGCTAGCGTCAGCGCGAACACTTTCGAGATCGACTGGATCGAAAAGCCGGTGTCGGCGTCGCCGCCCGCAATCATTTCGCCGTCCGCCGTGACGATGGCGATCCCGAACTGCGCCGGGTCTATCCCCGCAAGTTCGGGGATATAGTCCGCGACCTTGCCCCGATCATCCGCCGCCCTTATCGCGGCGACGATATCGCTGACGATCCGGTCGAGGCTCATCGGGGGGCTATCGCCGCGCGGCGTCAGGCCGGGACACGCGCCAGCGCCGTCTTGACCGCGTCGATCGCTGCGGCCGCCTTGTCGCCATCCGGCCCGCCACCCTGCGCCATGTCGGGCCGCCCGCCGCCTCCCTTGCCGCCCAGGGCCTCGACGCCCGCGCGCACCAGATCGACCGCGCTGATCGAAGCGGTGAGGTCGTCGGTCACGCCGACCGCGATCGTCGCGCGACCGTCCACCACCGCCAGCACCGCCGACACGCCGCTACCGAGAGCTTTCTTGTTGCCGTCAACGATGCCGCGCAATTCCTTGGGGTCGAGACCGTCGATGACCTGTGCAAGGAAGGGAATATTCCCCACCTGTTCGGGACCGGCGGGGGCAGCGCCCGATCCGCCGCCGCCCAGCGCCAAAGCCTTCTTTGCTTCAGCCAGCTCGCGTTCCAGTTTACGACTCTGCTCGACCAGCGCGGCGATGCGAGCCGGAACTTCATCGGGCGTGGTTTTGAGCGTGGCGGCCGACTGGCGCAGGCGATCCTCACGGTCGGACAGCCACAGGCGCGCGGCCTCGCCGGTCAGCGCCTCAATCCGGCGCACACCAGAAGAAACGGCGCTTTCGCCGATGATCTTGAACAATGCAATGTCGCCGGTCGCACGCACATGGGTGCCGCCGCACAGTTCGACCGAATAGCTATTTGCCTCACCGCGTCCCATCGAAAGGACGCGGACCTCGTCGCCATATTTTTCGCCGAACAGCGCCATCGCGCCCGCGCCGATGGCGTCGTCCGGCGTCATCAGCCGTGTCGTCACTTCCTCATTATGGCGGATTTGCGCGTTCACATCCGCCTCGACCTGCGCGATCTGGCTGTGGGTCAGTGCTTCGGGATGGGAGAAGTCGAAGCGCAGCCGTTCCGGCGCAACCATGCTACCCTTTTGCGTGACATGCGGTCCGAGCAGATTGCGGAGCGCAGCATGCAGCAAATGGGTGGCGCTGTGATTGGCGCGCAGCCGGTCGCGGCGTTCGACGTCCACTGCCAGATGCACGGTGTCGCCCACCTTGACGCTGCCCGCGCCGATCGTCGCCTGATGCGCGTGCAGACGGCCAAGCGGCTTGGCGGTGTCCGCCACATCCGCGACCAGTCCGCCAAGCGAGGTAATCGTGCCCGCATCGCCATTCTGGCCGCCGCTTTCGCCATAGAAGGGCGTCTGGTTAGTGACGATCGTCACCTTGTCACCGGCGGTGGCGGAGTCGAAGTTCACACCGTCCCTGACAATTGCGAGCACTTCGCCCTCGCCGTCGGTCGAACTGTAGCCGATGAACTCCGTGTTACCTGCCTTTTCCGCGATATCGAACCAGATTTCGTCCGACGCTTTTTCGCCCGACCCCTTCCACGCGGCGCGCGCGGCGGCTTTCTGTTCGGCCATGGCGCTGTCGAAACCGCTGCGATCGACGGCAAGGCCGCGCGAGCGCAGGGCATCTTCGGTCAGGTCGTAAGGGAAGCCAAAAGTGTCGTAGAGCTTGAACGCCGTCTCACCGGGCAGCGTGCCGCCTTCGCCCAGATCGGCGGTCGCTTCGTCCAGCAGGCGCAGGCCGTTTTCGAGCGTGCGGCGGAAACGGGTTTCCTCGCGCAACAGCGTTTCCTCAATCAACGGCTGGGCGCGAACCAGTTCGGGATAGGCCGCGCCCATTTCGGAGACGAGGCTGCCGACGAGCCGGTGCATCAACGGGTCTTTCGCGCCGATGATATGGGCGTGGCGCATCGCGCGGCGCATGATCCGGCGCAGCACATAGCCGCGCCCCTCATTCGCGGGCAGCACGCCATCGGCCATCAGGAAGCTGGTCGAGCGCAGATGATCGGCGATGACGCGGTGGCTGGCCTGAAATTCACCATCGGTCGCGGTTTTCGTCAGTTCGCCGGATGCCTCGATCAGCGCCTTGAACGTGTCGATGTCATAATTATTGTGGACGCCCTGCAGGACGGCGGCGACCCGCTCCAGCCCCATGCCGGTGTCGATGCTGGGCTTGGGCAGTTCGCCAACGATTTCATTGGCTTCCTGCTCATATTGCATGAAGACGAGGTTCCAGATCTCGACGAAGCGGTCGCCATCCTCCTCCGGCGATCCGGGCGGACCGCCCCAGATATGATCGCCATGATCGAAGAAGATTTCGGAACAGGGGCCGCACGGGCCGCTATCCCCCATCGCCCAGAAATTATCCTTGGTCGGGATGCGGATGATGCGGCTTTCGGGCAGGCCCGCGATCTTGCGCCACAGGTCGAACGCCTCGTCATCGGTATGATAGACGGTCGCGGTCAGCCGGTCGGGGGACAGGCCCCATTCCTTCGTCAGCAAGGTCCAGGCATGGGTGATCGCCTGTTCCTTGAAATAGTCGCCGAAGCTGAAATTGCCCAGCATTTCGAAGAAGGTATGATGCCGCGCGGTGTAGCCGACATTGTCGAGATCATTATGCTTGCCGCCCGCGCGGACCGACTTCTGGCTGGAAGTCGCCGTCTTGTAGGGGCGCGTTTCAAGCCCGGTGAAAACGTTTTTGAACGGCACCATGCCCGCATTGACGAACATCAGCGTGGGATCGTTATGCGGCACCAGCGGCGCGGACGGAACGATGGTGTGGCCGGCTGCTCCGAAATAGTCGAGGAACGAGCGGCGAATGTCGTTGGTCGATGTCATGAGCGCGATGTAAGCGAGAGCGCTTCGGCGCACAAGCGGGGCTTTTCGGCGCTCGGGCCGATGAGGTCGTCAATCGGGGCGAGCGGCCATAACCGCCCGCCCCGATGCGAATCAGCCCGCTGCCTTGGCCAGCGCACGGTAACGATGCAGCAGCGGTTCGGTATAGCCATTGGGCTGAGCGCAGCCTTCGAACACCAGCGCGCGCGCGGCCTGATAGGCGAGGCCATCCTCCCGTCCGCTCAACGGCCGGTAGAGCGGATCGCCTGCATTTTGCGCATCGACCTTGGCCGCCATCCGCCGTAGCGCCGCATCCGCCTGCTCGGGCGTGCAGACGCCGTGCAGCAACCAGTTGGCCATATGCTGCGACGAGATACGCAGAGTCGCGCGATCTTCCATCAGGCCGACGTCATGGATATCTGGCACCTTGGAACAGCCAATCCCCTGATCGATCCAGCGCACGACATAGCCCAATATGCCTTGCGCATTATTGTCCAGTTCCTGCGCGATTTCCTCGGGCGACCAGTTGCGGCCGGTAGCGACCGGGATGGTCAACAGCGCCTCCAGGGGCGCGACCGGCTCGGCCTTGCGCTCCGCCTGCCGCGCGAACACGTCGAGCCGGTGGTAATGCGTGGCGTGCAAAGTCGCGGCGGTCGGCGACGGCACCCAGGCAGTGTTCGCGCCGCTTTTGGGATGGCCGATTTTCTGGTCGAGCATGTCGGCCATGCGATCGGGCGCGGCCCACATGCCCTTGCCGATCTGCGCCCGGCCCGAAAAGCCGCAGGTAAGCCCGATCTGGACATTGCGATCCTCATAGGCGGTGATCCACGCGCTCGATTTCATCTCGCCCTTGCGGATCATCGCGCCTGCGCGCATCGATGTGTGCATCTCGTCGCCCGTACGGTCGAGGAAGCCGGTGTTGATGAAAACGATCCGGTCGCGCACCGCGTGGATGCAGGCGGCGAGGTTGGCCGAAGTCCGCCGTTCCTCATCCATGACGCCGATCTTGATCGTGTGACGGGCAAGGCCCAGCAAATCTTCGACCGCATCGAACAGCCGGTTGGAAAAAGCCGCTTCTTCCGGCCCGTGCATCTTGGGCTTGACGATATAGATGCTGCCCGCGCGGCTATTGCCGCCTTCGCGCTTGAGGTCATGCATCGCGATCAGGCTGGTGATGATGGCGTCGAGGATGCCTTCGGGCGCGTCGCCGCCCCCCGCGAGTTGGATTGCGGGGGTCGTCATCAGATGGCCGACATTGCGGACGAACAAAAGGCTGCGGCCCGGCAGCGTGAGGATGCTGCCGTCCGTCGCGGTGTAAGCCCGGTCGGGGTTGAGCGCGCGGGTCATCATCGCCCCGCCCTTTTCGAACGTGTCGGTCAGGTCGCCCTTCATCAGCCCCAGCCAGTTGGCATAGGCCGCGACCTTATCCTGCGCGTCAACAGCGGCGATCGAATCCTCCAGATCGCAGATCGCGGTCAGCGCGGATTCAAGGATGACGTCGGCGATGCCGGCCGGATCGGTTACGCCGATGGGATGCGCCGGATCGAACACCACCTCGATATGCAGGCCGTTATGGCGGAACAGCCAGCCCTTCTCGCTGCGTCCGCGATATTGGGCGGGATCGCGCAATATAATGTCATCGCTCGCCAGATCGGCCCAGTTTCCGGAAGCAAGCGGCACCGCCTCATCCAGAAACGCTTTCGCCCAGGCGATGACCTGTGCGCCGCGCTGCGGGTCATAGCCCTTGCCCGCAGCCGCGCCGGGCAGCGCATCGGTTCCATAGAGCGCGTCGTACAGGCTGCCCCAGCGCGCATTGGCGGCGTTGAGCAGGAAGCGGGCATTGAGGATCGGCACGACAAGCTGCGGCCCGGCGAGGCGCGCGACTTCATCATCGACATTCTCGCTGCCGATCGCGAAGGGCGCGGGTTCGGGGACCAGATAGCCGATCTCGCGCAGAAACGCCTGATAGGCGTCCATGTCCAGCGGCTGCCCGGCGCGCTCGTCATGCCAGGCATCGATCTTTGCCTGAAGCGCGTCGCGCTGTGCCAGCAGCGCGGCGTTCTCGGGCGCAAAGCGGGCGAAGATATCGGCGACACCGGCCCAGAACGCTTCGGGCGTAATGCCGGTGCCGGGCAGCGCCCGTGCCTCGATAAATTCCGCCAGCGCTTCGGCGACGTTCAGCCCTGCCTTGTCGATCATGATGGTCTCCTTTGCAGGCGGTCATAGACGCCGCGCATTCCATTCGATAGAGACCATTATGGCAATATAGTCTTTCCTGTGGTGCAATAATGATGGACCCCGATTATGCGCTGTTCGCGACAATCGTCGAGGAAGGCGGGCTGGCGAGCGCGGGACGGCGGCTGAATATTTCGCCCGCCATGGTCTCCAAGCGGCTGATGCGACTGGAGACGCGGCTGGGCGCGCGGCTGATTCATCGGACGACGCGCCGGATTTCGCTCTCCCCTGTGGGCGAGCGGCTGCATGCCGATCTGCGGCAGATATTGGCGGCGCTGGACGAGGCCGAACGGCGCGTGTCCGGTACGTCGCCCGACATAAGCGAGCCGTTGCGCCTCACCGCGCCCACCTCGTTCGGGCGCATGCACATCGTCCCCTATCTCGCGGGTTTTCTCGATCGCCACCCCGGCATCGCCCTGCATATCGACCTGTCGGACGACTTCACCGATCTGTTTGCCGCACGTATCGACCTCGCCATCCGCATCGCCGCCGAACCCGGCCCCGGCCTCGCCGCGCGCCGCATCGCCACCAACCGTCGCATCCTGTGCGCCGCGCCGTCCTATCTCGATCGTTTCGGCACGCCCGACAGCATCGCCGATCTTGCCGGTCATCGCCTGCTGGCTGCTGACGGGCAATTCCCCTGGCGGCTGAGCGGCCCGGACGGGCAGCAGGTCATCGACGGCCAGAGCCATGTCCGTACCAACAGCAGCGAAGTCGTCCGTGAGCTGGCGCGCAGCGGCGCCGGTATCGCCCTGCGATCGCTCTGGGATGTCAGCGACGCGCTGGCGCAGGGGGCGTTGCGGCAGATTCTTCCCGCTTATGAGGGGTCACGCGATGTCGGCCTGTTCGCCGTCTATCCGCAACAGCCCCGACCCCCGCGCGCGACCATCGCTTTCATCGACTATCTGACCGAGGTGTTTACGCCACATCCCCCTTGGGAGCGCGCGGCCATTGCCCCCGGCGCGTCTGGCTTATAAGGCCGTTCCCATGGACGATAACACCCGCAGAGCCGCCCTCGACTATCACCGCCTGCCTCATCCGGGGAAACTGCGGATCGAACCGACCAAGCGCATGGTGAACCAGCGCGACCTGGCGCTCGCCTATTCGCCCGGCGTCGCCGCCCCCTGCGTCGAGATCGCCGCCGATCCGGACAAGGCGCTGGACTATACCGCGCGCGGCAATCTGGTCGCGGTTATCACGAACGGCACCGCCGTGCTGGGTTTGGGTGCGATCGGCGCGCTCGCCTCAAAGCCGGTGATGGAAGGCAAGGCTGTCCTCTTCAAGAAATTCGCCGGCATCGACGTGTTCGATATCGAGGTCGACACCACCGACCCGGAGAAGTTCGTAGACGCCGTGGCGCTGCTGGAGCCGACCTTCGGCGGCATCAATCTGGAGGATATCAAGGCCCCGGAATGTTTCGCGATCGAGGCGGAACTCAAGAAGCGGATGAACATCCCGGTTTTTCACGACGACCAGCATGGCACCGCCATCGTCGTCGCGGCGGCAGTGCGCAACGCGCTGGTATTGCAAGGCAAGACGCTGGCGGAAGCGCGGCTGGTGACGTCCGGCGCGGGCGCGGCGGCGCTGGCCTGCGTCGATCTGCTGGTGTCGATGGGCCTGCCGGTCGAGCATGTGACGATGACCGACAAGGATGGCGTCATCCATGCGGGGCGCGAGGGGATGCTGCCCAATATGGCGCGCTACGCCCGCACCACCAACGCGCGCACCCTGCCCGAAGTGCTGCCCGGCGCGAACGTGTTTCTGGGCCTGTCCGCGCCCGGCGTGCTGAAGGCGGAATGGCTGCCGCTGCTGGCGGACAAACCGCTGATTTTCGCGCTCGCCAACCCGGAACCGGAAATATTGCCGGAAGTCGCCCGCGCCGCGCGGCCCGATGCGATCGTCGCCACCGGCCGGTCGGACTTTCCCAACCAGGTCAATAATGTCCTGTGCTTCCCCTATATCTTTCGCGGCGCGCTCGATGTCGGCGCGACCGGGATCAACGAGGCAATGAAGGTCGCCGCCGCCGAGGCGATCGCCGCGCTCGCCCGCCTGCCCGCGCACAGCAGCGTGGCGCAGGCCTATGGTGGCCGCAAACTCAGCTTCGGGCCGGAATACATCATCCCCACCCCCTTCGACCCCCGCCTGATCGTGGAAATCGCGCCAGCGGTGGCGAAGGCGGCGATGGACAGCGGCATCGCCCGGCGGCCCATCGACCTGGAAGCCTATGCCCGCACGCTGGCGCAGCAGAACAGCCGTTCGGGCCAGCTCATGCTGCCGGTGTTCGAGGCCGCGCGCGGTAGCGGCCAGCGCATCGCCTATGCGGAGGGGGAGGATGAGCGCGTGCTGCGCGCCATTCAGGACGCGCTGGACGAAGGGATCGTGCGGCCCACCATCGTCGCGCGGCGGCGCATTCTCGAAGAGCGGCTGCCGGGCCTTGGCCTTGGTTTTGAACTCGACCGCGACGTCATCGTGGTCGATCCCGAAACCGACCATGCGCTGATGGAATCGCTGGTGCAGGACTATCGCGCCGTCGCCGCGCGCAAGGGCGTGCCCGCCGCCGAGGTGATCCGCCATGTCTATCGCCGCCCGACCGTCACCGCCGCGATGCTGCTGCGTACCGGCCGGGTCGATGCGGCGATTGTGGGCGGTAATTCGGAATATTGGGGACAGGTCGAACATGTGCTGCGTATCATCGACCGCGCGCCGGGCGCGAGCCGGGTCTATGCGCTCGCCGGGCTGATCCTCGATGCGGGCGCGCTGTTCATCACCGACACGCATATGGTGCCCGACCCGACGCCCGAGCAGGTGGCGGAAATGACCGTGCTGGCGGCGGCGGAAATACGGCGCTTCGGCTTGCAGCCGCGCGCGGCGCTGCTCTCTCACTCCAATTTCGGCGCATCGCATTCGCCGAGCGCGCGCAAGATGCGCACCGCGCTCGCGCTTGTACGCAAAGCCGCGCCGGATTTGCTGGTCGATGGTGAAATGCACGCCGATGCCGCGCTCAGCCAGGCGTTGCGCGAACGGCTGGTGCCCGACGCGCGCTTCGAGGGACCGGCCAACCTGCTTGTCATGCCCAATCTGGACGCCGCCAATATCTCACTGACGGCGCTGGCCGCGTCGTCCAGTTCGCCCACGGTCGGACCGATGCTGATGGGGCTGGCCCAGCCGATCCATGTGCTGACGCCCGGCGTCACGTCGCGCGGCATTCTCAACCTTACCGCGATCGCCGCCGCCGAAGTCGTGCGCGAAGGCTGACCTTAACCTTTTTCCGCCATGATCGCGGCTTTCCTGTCGAAGCGAGGATGACGTGCCGCGATTCTTTGCCGCTCTGATGAAGGCCGCCGGTCCCAAGCTGATCGTCGCAGGCGGTCTGGCTGCGGTCGCTTTGCTGGTGACGGCCAATCTGGAACGGGGACGCAGCCTCGCCCCCGCCTCCGCGCCGCCGCCAGCCGACCCCGCACCGCCGCGCGCCGCACCAACCCCCGCCAAGCCCGTCGAGCGCACCAGCGCGCAGGGGATGGCGGTCGATCCCAACACGCTGGTCGTCCGGCGCGTGCTCAAGATTGACGGACCGTTCCGCCATGGCGACTATAAGTGGGACGATGCCGGGGTCCCGGCGGGGCCAGTGGTCATCACCGTGGACTTGAGAGCGCAGACCCTGTCGATCTTCCGCGCGGGGTATGAGATCGGCGCGGCCGTCATCATCTATGGCGCGACCGACAAGCCCAGCCCGCTCGGCGCCTTCCCCATCACGGAGAAGGACGAGCATCATTTCTCGCGCACCTATAATAATGCGCCCATGCCCTTCGCCCAGCGGCTGACCAGCGACGGCGTCTATATTCACGGCAGCGACGTCAAATGGGGCAACGCCACCCATGGCTGCATCGGCGTGCCGACGGCGTTCGCGAAGAAACTGTTCGGCGCAACCAAGGTGGGCGACATCGTCGTCATCACCGATGGCAAGATGCTCGACACCAGCCACGCCAAGACGCTCTGACCGTCGCTGAGGCCTAACCGGCGCTCACTGCGCGTCGCAAAGCGCCTCGCCCTTGCCGTCGCGCGCCTTGAGCGCCGCCCCCGCATCGTTCGCGATCCGGGGGAAGGTTACGCCCTCCAGTGACCCGCGCCCGTCGCACAGATCGTCGCATTTCATGTCGACCACGCCCGGCAGCGCAATCTGGTCGCCATCATATTGGGCGACGACGATGCATTTGTCGCTGCGGGCGAAACTCAGGATCAGCTTGTCGCCCGCACGCCGGGCGGTGCCATGGCCCCGGCATCGTTCCTGGGCGCCGAATATCGCCTCTGCCCCGAAGCGAAATTCGCCATTCTTCGCGGGAACGATGCAGAGCAGATCGCGCCCGGCCTCATGCCGTTGCTGATATAGCCCCACAGGCGACATGCGCGACACATCGGCGACCACGCCCGCCGCGATCGCGGCCCGCTCCAGTCCCGATCCCGAAGGCGCAGCCGCATCCGCCGCGCCAGTGGCGGGCGCGGCGCTCCGCTGGCATCCCGCCAGCAGCAGCAATGCGACAAGGCTAGTCCGCCGGATCAACCCTGCTCAGCCCCTCCGGCCCGACCCGGCGATAGAAGCAGGATCGCGCGCCCGTATGGCAAGTCGGGCCAGCCGGCACCGCCTGCACCCACACCGCGTCCTGATCGCAATCGATGCGCAGATCGTGCACCGCCAGCATATGGCCCGACGATTCGCCCTTTTTCCACAGCGCCCGCCGGCTGCGCGACCAGAAATGGGCAAAGCCGGTCTCCACCGTCAGGGCCAGCGCCTGCGCATTCATATGCGCGACCATCAGCACCTCGCCCGACGTCACATTCGTGACAACTGCGGTAATCAGCCCATTGGCGTCATATTTCGGGTCGAGGGCCAGCCCCGTTTCGCGCGCATCGTGCATGACAGCGCCTATAAATGGCAATGGCCACGCTGCGAAGCCCCAATCGCGATAACGCCTGACATTACAGACGGCTATCGGAGCATCTCTTCAAAAATGGGGCGATCGAGGGGTCTTGAACCCCCGACCTCCGGTACCACAAACCGGCGCTCTAACCAACTGAGCTACGATCGCCACAGGGCCGTACGGCCCAGAAGAGAAGCGGCACATATGCGCCGCGCCCCTGCCCGTCAAGCGGCCAAATGCCCGTCGGACGACGCTTGAAACGGAAAAGGGGCAGGACCTCATGATCCCGCCCCCTTCTCTTTTCGGCATATGGCGCGATGGGGTGATCCCTCTTTCGCGCCCCTCTCCTAAAACGCTTTTCCAGTCCGTCTTGCCGGCCGCCTCAACGGCCGTAAGCGCGCCTCAGGGAGACGCGCCCCTGCTTTAATTGACCGAATCCTTCAGGCCCTTGCCCGCTTTGAACTTGGGCTGCGAGGACGCCTTGATGGTCATCGTCTCGCCGGTGCGGGGATTGCGGCCCGTCGACGCCTTCCGCTGCGACACGGAGAAAGTGCCAAAGCCGACCAGCCGCACTTCGTCGCCCTTCTTCAGTGCACCGCTAATCGCGTCGAACACACCCTCGACGGCCTTGCTGGCGTCGCTTTTGCTCAGCCCGCTGGTTTCAGCGACAGCACCGATCAGATCTTGTTTGTTCATGCCTAAAGAACCCCCTTTATTGCTGTTTGATGATTAGGAATCATGGCGTAGGCGCCGCAATAAGGCCCAGCTTTCATTCGCTGTCAAAGGGAAAGCGATGAACTTACGTCGGTAACGGAGATTTCAATACACCTCCGTTACCCGCTGAAAAGGCGCAATTTAATGCCGCAGTGCAGCATCACCGTCGCGTCCCGGCGCGGGGTTGGGCTGGGCGGCAAGATCATCCTCCTCGGTCCACGCGATCGCTTCGGGTGCTGACACCAATGCACGGGCCAGCACTTCATCGACATGGGCGACCGGAATGATCTCAAGGCCTTCGCGGATATTCGCGGGAATTTCCGCCAGGTCCTTCTCATTCTCCGCCGGGATCAGCACCGTCTTGATGCCACCGCGCAGCGCCGCCAGCAGCTTCTCCTTGAGACCGCCGATCGGCAGGACGCGACCGCGAAGAGTGACCTCCCCGGTCATCGCCACATCCTTGTGCACGGGGATGCCCGTCAGGGTCGAAACGATCGACGTCACCATGCCGATGCCCGCCGACGGACCATCCTTGGGCACCGCACCTTCCGGCAGATGGATGTGGATATCCTTGCGATTGAAGATGCTCGGTTTGATGCCATAGCCCGGCGAGCGCGCCTTGACGTAGGAAAAGGCCGCCTGGATCGATTCGGTCATGACATCGCCCAGCTTGCCGGTCGTGCGGATGGCGCCCTTGCCGGGCACCGTCACCGCCTCGATCGTCAGCAATTCGCCACCGACCTCGGTCCAGGCGAGGCCAGTGACCGCGCCGATCTGATGCTCTTCCTCGCCCACGCCATGGCGGAATTTACGTACACCGGCATAGTCGGCGAGATTGTCGGGCGTGATGACGACCTTGGCATAGACGCCTTCGAGGATCTTGCGCAGCGCCTTGCGAGCGAGACGCGCAATCTCGCGCTCCAGCGTGCGGACGCCAGCCTCGCGGGTATAATAGCGGATAAGGTCGCGCACGGCCTCTTCGGTAACTTCGAACTCACCGTCCTTCAGGCCATGGGCGTCGACCTGCTTGGCGAGCAGATGGCGCTGCGCGATCTCGACCTTCTCATCCTCGGTATAGCCCTCAAGCCGGATGATCTCCATGCGGTCGAGCAAAGGCTGGGGCAGGTTCAGCGAGTTGGCGGTCGTCACGAACATGATGTCGGACAGGTCGACATCGATCTCAAGATAATGATCCTGGAACTTGCTGTTCTGTTCCGGATCGAGCACTTCGAGCAGCGCCGACGCCGGATCGCCCCGGAAATCCTGACCCAGCTTGTCGATCTCGTCGAGCAGGAACAGCGGGTTCATCGTCCCGGCTTTTTTAAGGTTCGTCACGATCTTACCCGGCAGCGAACCGATATAGGTACGCCTGTGGCCGCGGATTTCCGCTTCGTCACGCACGCCGCCCAGCGACTGGCGCACGAATTCGCGGCCCGTCGCCTTCGCGATCGAACGGCCAAGCGACGTCTTGCCAACGCCCGGCGGGCCGACGAGGCACAAGATCGGCCCCTTCAGCTTGTTGGTGCGCGCCTGTACGGCGAGATATTCGAGGATGCGGTCCTTGACCTTTTCCAGCGCGAAATGATCCTCATCGAGAATATCCTGCGCTTTTTTGAGGTCATTCTTGACCTTCCCCTTCTTGCCCCAAGGCAGACCCAGCAGCACGTCGAGATAGTTGCGTACGACGGTGGCTTCGGCCGACATCGGCTGCATGCCCTTGAGCTTCTTAAGCTCGCCGGTGGCCTTGGCGCGCGCTTCCTTGCTGAGCTTTGTCTTGGCGATCTTTTCGGCGAGTTCGGCAAGCTCGTCGCCCTCTTCGCCTTCGCCATTGCCCAGCTCGCGCTGGATCGCCTTCAACTGCTCGTTCAGATAATATTCGCGCTGGGTCTTTTCCATCTGGCGCTTCACGCGGCCACGGATTTTCTTTTCGACCTGCAACACGCCAAGCTCGCCCTCCATGAAGGCGAAAACCATCTCCAGCCGCTTGACCGGATCGGCCTCGACCAGCAGCGATTGCTTGTCGGAAACCTTGACGTTGACGTTCGCGGCGACCGCATCCGCCAGTCGTCCGGCATCATCGATCTCGCGCAACTGCACCGGCGTTTCCGCGGGCAGTTTCTTGTTGAGCTTGGCGTAATTTTCGAACTGCTCGGCCACGGACCGCATCAGCGCCGCTGCTTCGGGTCCTTCCGCCGCGATATCCTCAACATCGCTGACCTCCGCGACGAGGTGAGCGCCGCTGGCGTCTAGCGACTGGAGCTGCGCCCGGTGTTTGCCCTCCACCAGCACGCGCACTGTCCCATCTGGCAGTTTGAGCAACTGTAGCACGACCGCCACGACGCCCGTTTCGTACAGCGCGTCCCGGCCCGGATCATCCTCGGCCGGATCGAGCTGGGAAACGAGGAAGATTTCCTTGTTACCCTCCATCGCGGATTCGAGCGCTGCGACGCTTTTGTCGCGACCGACGAACAAGGGAACGATCATCTGCGGAAAGACGACGATGTCGCGCAGGGGCAGAAGCGGGTATTGCGTAGTCATTCACTCTCCGGGGCCAGATGCGGCCCTGCATGCGGTTCACCGCCATTATGGGGATGACCGTCGCGTCAATCAATCGCTCACCTGCATAGGCGCAGAAGGATGAACGGCCGATTATCCGTTCAGGGTCGGTTTGGAAATGCGCGCAAGAGCGCATTTCGGGAGGCCGCACCGGCCCTCAAACGATCTCTCAGAACGGCAGTTTGAAACCGGGGGGAAGCGGGAGTCCGGCGGTCATCTTGCCCATCTCCGCGTTGCTGACTTCATCGGCCTTCTTGCGCGCGTCGTTGAAGGCGGCTGTCACCAGATCCTCCAATATCTGCTTTTCCGACGGCGCGAGCAGCGTTTCGTCGATTGAAACACCGAGGATCCGCCCCTTGGCCGATGCGCGGACCTTGACCAGACCGCCGCCCGCCGCGCCTTCGACCTCGATCTTGTCGAGACTTTCCTGCGCGCGCGTCAGTTCCTCCTGAACACGGCTGGCCATGCCCAATATCTCGTCCAGATTCTTCATTGCACTGCGCTCCATTGTTCGAGTTGGTCGTCGAGCATCGCGCCGGGAAACGCATTGAGCGCCGCCTTCACGACGGGCAAATCCTCGATCGCCGCCCGCCGGTCCGCCAGTCCCTGCTGCTCTAGATGGCGCATCGACGGCGCCCATGTTTCGTTCGACCGGATATCCCAAGTCGTTTCCGTCTCCTTGCGCAGCGTTTCGGCCAGCGCGCGGCAGAAATCGCCTTCGGGCCATGCGCCTTGCAGGTTCAGTTCGATCGAGGTGGGCGCGAAGCGGACGATGCCGACGCAATCATGCAGGAAGTCCGCCATCCGCCCTTTGCTGCGATCCCATAGCAGATCGATCACGGCCTGCGGGCTGTCCGGCAGCGCCGCAGCCCCATCCTTGTCGGCAGGCTGGGCGGAGGAGGAAATCGGTGCACCTTCGCGCAACAACCGCGCAAGTTCGCCCGGATCGGGCATGGTGGCGGCATGGATCACGCGCAGCAGCGCCATTTCGCATGCCTCGATCGGCAGTACCGCCCCCGCCACTTCGTCATGGCCCTTGAGCAGCAATTGCCAGAGTCGATGCAGCGGTGCGAAGCCAAGTTGCGACGCCCACTCCGCCAGCGCCTCGCGCTCTTCGGCCGACTGGCCCGGACTGGCGATGTCGCGCCCCGCCTTGACCAGCGTCACCGCATGCACCAGTTCGAGCAACCCGCGCATCAGCGCCAGCGGCTCGACGCCGAGCGCATATTGATCGCGTACCGCGCCCAGCAGCGCCCCGCTATCGCCCTCCAGCAACAGACCCAGCAATCGCCGTACCGATCCGCGATCGGACAGGCCCAGCATTTCGCGCACCTGGACAGCGGCGACGACCGGCGCCCCTTCCCCCATTTCCGCATGGGCGATCGCCTGATCGAGGATCGACAGGCCGTCGCGCGCAGATCCCTCGGCGGCCTGCGCGATCAACGCCAGCGCATCCGCCTCCGCGCCGACACCCTCCGCCTCGACGACATGGGCGAAGTGGGCGGCGAGCAGTTCCGCCGGGATGCGGCGCAGGTCGAAGCGCTGGCAGCGCGACAGCACCGTCACCGGCACCTTGTTCACTTCGGTCGTCGCGAACAGGAATTTCACATGCGCTGGCGGCTCCTCCAGCGTCTTGAGCAGCGCGTTGAACGCATTCTTCGACAGCATGTGCACTTCGTCGATAATATAGACCTTGTAGCGCGCCGAAACGGCGGCGTAGCGCACCGCCTCGATGATCTCGCGCACATCGTCCACGCCGGTATGGCTGGCGGCGTCCATTTCGATGACGTCGATGTGCCGCCCTTCGGCAATGGCCTGGCATGGCTCGCACTGGCCGCACGGATCGATCGTCGGGCCGCCCTGTCCGTCCGGCCCGATGCAATTGAGCGCCTTGGCGATCAGCCTCGCCGTCGAAGTTTTGCCGACGCCGCGCACCCCGGTCATCAGAAACGCATGCGCCAGCCGCCCACGCCGGATCGCGTTGCCCAGCGTCTGGACCATGGCGTCCTGCCCGATCAGTTCGCGGAAATTGCGCGGCCGGTATTTGCGCGCGAGCACGCGATAGGGCTGTGGGGAATCGGACATGGCGATCAGTCTAGCGGCTGTGAGCGGGGCTGTCGAAGCCTGAGCGGATGCGGCGGGTTCATGCTGCGCGGAAGGTGGGAGCCGGAACGACCCGCGGCAAAATCGTTGTGGCTGCTTCCGTCAGGACCTGACCAGGTTGGCGACGACCACGTCCGCCCGACTCCCGGCGCGGCATATGGCGAATTGGGCTTCCCATGGCAAGAGGGCGCGCGGACGCGACCTTTTCAGTTCAGCCCGCTACGCTGCGCCTTGCTGAGAAAGCCGAGCGCGGCGGCGGCGGCTTCGGCGATCGCGGCTTCGGCCTTCTTGCCGTCGACCGTCGGACGATCGAGATAGATGGCGAGCAGATATTCCTCGCCCGCCGGCGATTTGACCAGCGCCACGTCATTATAGGCGGTTCCGCATGTCCCCGTCTTGCTGCCCGAGGTCCATCCTTCGGGCAGACCCGCCCTGATCCGGTGATCGCCGGTGGTGCTTGCGTTGAGCCAGCCGCGCAGCCGGTCGGCATCGCCGCTCGCCATGTCCCGCAGCAGCAGGCGCTGCATCAGCCCCGCCATCGCCGCCGGACTGGTCGAATCGCGCGGATCGTCCGGATCATTCTCGTTGAGCTTGGGTTCGGTTCGGTCGAGCCGCGACACGGCGTCGCCATGCGCGCGGAAGAAAGCGGTCAGCCCCTCTGGACCGCCCAGCATCGGCAACAACAAATTGGCGGCGGCATTGTCGCTCACCTCCACCGCCGCCTGCGCCAGTTGCTCCATGGGCAGGCGACCGGCCTTGCGATTTTTCTTCACGACCGGCGAATTGTCGATGATATCGTCCTTGCCGAAGGGGATCTGCCCCTCCAGCCCGAACTTGCCCGCCTGCGCGCCGATCAACACGGCGGCGGCAAGCGGCGCCTTGAAGGTCGAACACATGGCAAAGCGATCGTCGCGGTTGAACCCCAGGATCAGCGCGCCCTTGTCATCGACCAGCGCGATGCCCAGCCGGCCGCCGGTTTCTTCCTCGATAGCCTTGGGATTGCGCACCGACGCCATCACCGATTGCGGGACGATGTAACGCGGCGGCGGCGGCAGGGACGACACGCGCGGCACGGCCTCTTCCGTCTTCGCTTTTCTATCCTTCTTGCCCGCGCCGATCGCCGGGCCGGCCACCACCAGCGCCATCGACACACAGGCGGCGCCGGTCCACCGCATCCAACGCCGCATCACATGCCCTGCATATTATGACATTCGCCCGGCACACGGACGGTCAGGCTGCCCACCTTGTCGTTCAGCACAATCTGGCAGGACAGGCGGCTGGTGCGCGTCGCGGCGGCGGCAAGGTCCAGCATATCCTCTTCGGCTTCGCTCGCCTGGCCCAGTTTCGGGAAATCGGCGGCATCGACGATCACATGGCAGGTTGAACAGGCCATCTGCCCCTCGCATGTCCCTTCCAGCGGCTGACCCGCGGCCTGCGCGATCTCCAGCAGGACGGCGCCGGCGGATGCCTGCACTTCCTGCCGCCGTTCGCCATCGGCACTGATGAAGGTAATACGGGTCATGGCTGCGACGCCTCCTTGCCATTGGTCCGATACGACGCCATCTGCGCGGCGGCCGCATCGTTGATAATCCCTGCTGCATCCTCCAGTTCGGCCGATGTCGTATAGCGGCCAAAGCCGATCCGCACCGATCCGCGCGCCTGCCCATCCGACAAGCCGAGCGCGCGCAACACATGGCTAGGCCTGCCGGAGCCACTCGCGCAAGCGCTACCAAGCGAAAAAGCGACATTTCGGCAATCAGACAACAGCCGCGCGCCATCGATTCCCTCGTGACGCATGTTAAGGTTGCCATGATAGCGCGAATCCGCGCTGCCGTTAAGCGTCCAGTTGGCGAAACAGCGGCGCGCCACCGCCGATAGCGACTCGACATGCGCGCGATCTGGCTCCGCCCGCTCGCGCATCAGCCGTGCCGCCATGCCGAACCCGGCGCAGAGCGCTGGCGAAAGCGTGCCGGAGCGCAAGCCGCCTTCCTGCCCGCCGCCGTGGATCAGCGGGGCGATCCCCGCCCCGTCGCGCAGCCACAGGGCACCAACGCCCTTGGGACCGTGGATCTTGTGCGCGCTGATCGCGACCATGTCGCATTGGGCGGGGATGGCCACGCGGCCATAGCCCTGGACCGCATCGCACAGAAACAATGCGCCTGCCCGATGCGCCAGATCGGCCAGCGCCGCGACCGGCTGGATCGTACCGATCTCATTATTGACCAGCATCGCCGCGACCAGAGCGACGCCGGGAACGATCGCGCGCGCGGCGGCTTCCATATCGACAAGGCCGTCGGCATCCACCGGCAGTACGATAACGGGGCGTCCCGTGCGGCCAAGCGCCTGCGCGGTGTCCAGCACGGCGGCATGTTCGGTGGCAATGGTGACGATCGGTCCCGGCGGTGCGCCCTGGATCGCGATGTTCAGCGCCTCGGTCGCGCCGGATGTGAACAATAGTCGCCCGCCTCCCGGCAGCAACCGCGCAATCTCGTCGCGGGCGACCTCGACCTGAGCGGCGACCGCGCGCCCTGCCCGATGCGCGCTGTGCGGATTGGCGAACTGGTCGCGCAGCAGCGGGACCATGATATCGAACACTTCGGGCGCAAGCGGCGTCGTCGCCTGATAGTCGAGATAGATCATCGCGCCGTTTCTTTGATCGCCGATGGCGCGGCCATGGCGGTCCAGACATGCAGGAAGCGGTCGATATCATCCTCGCTCGTTGCCCGGCCGAAGCTGACCCGGATGACTTCGCTCGCCGCCGCCTCGTCCCATCCCATCGCGCCCAGCACATGGCTGGTCCTGAGTGATCCCGATGAACAGGCGCTGCCAGCCGACACCGCGATCCCCGCCAGATCGAAGCGGATAAGCTGCGCCCGCGCCGACAGGCCCGGCATGCGATAACTGGCGATGGTCGGGATGCGCGGCGCATCGCGCGCGACGATGGCCCCGCCCGCTGCCTCGATCCCGGCGTCGAGCCGCACGCGGAGTTGCGCCGCCTTTGCCAGCCATCCATGCCCTTCATCCAGCGCCGCCGCCATCGCCATGATTGCGGGCAGATTTTCCGTCCCCGCGCGATAGCCCTGTTCCTGCCCGCCCACCGGCGTCAACGACGCGAGATCGCGCACCAGCAGCGCGCCGATCCCCGGCGGTCCGCCGAATTTATGCGCGCTGATCGCGATCAGATCCGCATCGGGCAGCGGCAGCTTGCCCGCGCTCTGGGCGCAATCGGCAAAGAGCAGCGCGTCGCCCCTATCGATCCGGTCGAGCGGCTGGATCACCCCGGTCTCGTTATTGACATGCTGGATGGCGAGGAGCGCCGCGCCTTCATCCGCCGCGATCACACAGCCATCACCGTCCACCGCCAGCTGCTCCGCACCGGAGGTCACGCGCAGAACCGCGTCATGCTCCACCGGCGATGTGACGATGCGCCCCGCCTTGCTGCGCCCCAGCGCGATCGCGATCGCCTCGCTGGCGCCCGAGGTGAAGATCACATGCCCGTCCCAGCCGAGCGCCGTGGCGATCCGCCGCCGGGCGGATTCCAGCATCGCGCGAGCGGCCCGTCCGTCGGCATGCGGGCTGGACGGATTGGCCCATATCGCCATCGCTTCCGCCATGGCGGCTTGCGCTGCCGGAAGGATCGGCGTGGTCGCGGCGTGGTCGAGATAGAGGCGGTCGGCTGCGGCCAAGGGCGGCGTCACTCATTCGTTGCGGAAACGGCGTTGCCTTCTATATAGGCGATCTGCCGCGCGGCGCCAGCTTTTGCCCTGGACCGCGCTCCCGCATTCATTCGCCGCCGGTCCGTCAATGGGCGAGCGGCCAAGAAAAGATCACAGGTGCCATGCCCGACGTCATTTTCCCCGGACCCGAAGGCCGTCTCGAAGGCCGCTTCAGCCCCCCGCCGCGCCCGCGCGCGCCGGTCGCGATGATCCTGCATCCGCATCCGCAGGGCGGCGGCACGATGAACGACCGCATCACGCAAGCGCTGTACAAGACCTTCGTCAAGCGCGGTTTTGCCGTGCTGCGGTTTAACTTCCGCGGCGTCGGCCGCAGCCAGGGCACGTTCGACAACGGCATTGGCGAACTGTCCGATGCCGCGTCCGCGCTCGATTGGGTCCAGAGCTTCCACCCCGAAGCGCAGACCACCTGGATCGCCGGTTTCTCGTTCGGCGCGTGGATCGGGATGCAGCTGTTGATGCGGCGGCCGGAAATCCGCGGCTTCATCTCGGTTGCCCCGCCCGCCAACATGTATGACTTTTCTTTCCTCGCGCCCTGCCCTTCATCGGGCATCATCGTGCAGGGGACGGGTGACGAGGTCGTCACCGCCAGCGCCGTGCAGAAACTGGTCGACAAGCTGCGCACGCAAAAGGGGATCACCATCCATCATGACGAAATCCGTGGCGCAAACCACTTTTTCGAACATGAACTGGATCAGCTGATGAAGTCGGTCGACAATTATCTCGACATGCGGCTCAGCCCGGATTCGCCGATCCGCTGAATTTCGCCGCCATCGTTAGCGAAAGGGGCCGCCATGTCGCGGCCCTTTTCATGTCCTTACCATAAAATGCCATGACGATCGGGCACGATGGGAGCAGGCGCCTGTTCGCCGATCGCTTGCAGCAAGTCGATCTCGATCGTCCGGCACATCGCCGTCAGCGGCACATCATGCACGCTGTCGGCGAATGGATCGACCAGATCGTCGCCGATCGCCAGCACCGCCAGAAACATGAGGCCAGCGACGGTCGATCCGAGCGGGGTCGCCAAACCCAGCGTCTCGACCAGCCCGAACGGCAACAAGATGCAGAATAGATGCACGAACAGCGTCGGGAAGAAGCGGAAATGGTTGGGCAGCGGCGTATTTTTCAGCCGCTCCATGCCCCCCTGCGCATTGGCGATGTCGATCAGCACGCTCTCCATCCGCGATTGCTGAATGGTGTCAATCCAGCCGTTGCGCCGCGCGATATCGATCCGCCGGCCCGTTCCATCCAATATGCCGTTGGGGATATTGGTCCGCGCCAGCGCCAGATCGGCGTCGCCTTTGTTAAGGAACCGCTTCACTTCGGCATCGGCCGATTGCCGCCGCAACTGGCAGCGCAGCGCGTTCACATAGGCGATCTGGCGCTGGACGATGGTGCGCTTGAGGTCGCTTGCCTCCGGGTCGGGCAGGAAGTTGCGCGTCGCGCGCGCAAGACTGCGGCTGGCGTTGATCATCAGCCCCCACAGGCCGCGCCCCTCCCACCAGCGCTGATAGGCGGAATTGGTGCGAAACCCCAGAAACAGCGCCACCGCCGATCCCAACAGCGTCAACGGCAGTTCGGGCGCTCTGAACGGTAAGAGATAGTAGGTGGCAGTAACGACCACATCCCACACGAACAGCAGGGTCAGCGGCTTCCAGACTTCGCGAACGATATGCTTCAGACTGGGCGCGGGAGTGACGATCATAGGGTCTCGCTCATGAAGCAGGCATAATCTACAGGCAGATGGCTATCCATCAATGACCAGCGCCGCTGTCGATCGATGCGATATCCGATGCATGCGACATGGCGATGGCTGCGCCGGTCATCGGGCGAAGATGAAACCATTCGGGATGCTCGATCGACACGAGGAACGCCAGAACGGAAAAACCGAAGGTTAGCATCAGGAGAGCGGCACGAAACGACCCGCCTTTCATCTGACCATTCCGATTTCCAGACGAATGCATAAACGACCTCCTTGTGGTTGGGAGGGTCGATATGGGTTGGCCGTGCTGCATATCCATAGGTCTAATCGTTACGTTTTATTGCTGCGTCGCAGCATTCAGATCGACACTCTATGGGCCGCGGTAAATCCCCACCCTATTGAGACGGCCTGTCAAAATCAGTTTCTAATTATATGGAACTACGGCGATAGCGACGTTGGCGAACATCACGAATCCCGCCAGGATCATCAATGCGCCGCGCTTGCGGTCATTCTTCTTCGCAATCGCAAATATGCCGCCGCCGGTCATCGCCGCGCCCGCCAGCATCAGAATGGATAATATCGTGCCCGTCATGACGACAGGCCATAAGCGGCAAGCTGGACTGTGGCAATTGGGCGGCGCACGACTTAAGAGGCGCGGGAACGAATCACCCCATGAACGTAGGGGCAGCACTCATGAAAATCGCCATCGCATCCGATCACGCCGCCATCGACCTGAAAGCCAAACTCGCGACATGGCTGCGCGAGGAAGGGCATGATGTCACCGATCTTGGCCCTGCAACCGCCGATCGCGTCGATTATCCCGACTTTGGCTACAAGCTCGCCGCTGCCGTCGCCAGCGGCAGCGTTGAACGCGGGGTCGCGCTGTGCGGATCGGGCATCGGCATTTCGATTGCCGTCAATCGCAATCCCGCCTGCCGCGCCGCGCTGGTTTCCGAACCGCTGTCGGCCGCGCTCGCGCGCGAGCATAATGACGCCAATGTCATCGCCATGGGCGCGCGCCTGACCGGCGTGGACATGGCTAAAGCCTGCCTTACCGCATTTCTGACGACCGATTTTGGCGGCGGCCGCCATGCCGGCCGAGTCGAAAAACTGTCGAACCCCGCGCTCTGAAAGGACCGATCATGAGCATTTCCACCCTTTCCCAGTCCATCCGTCAGGCGGGGTTCTTTTCCGAGGATCTGGCTTCGGCCGATGCGGAGATTTTCGACGCCATCGGCAAGGAGCTGAAGCGTCAGCAGGACAAGATCGAGCTGATCGCGTCCGAAAACATCGTGTCGAAAGCGGTTCTGGAAGCCGCCGGCTCCATCTTCACCAACAAATATGCCGAGGGCTATCCGGGCAAGCGCTATTATGGCGGCTGCGAATATGCCGATATCGTCGAGACACTGGCGATCGAGCGGGCCAAGGCGCTGTTCGGCGCGCAATTCGCCAACGTCCAGCCCAATAGCGGCAGCCAGATGAATCAGGCCGTATTCCTCGCGTTGTTACAGCCGGGCGATACCTTCATGGGCCTCGACCTGTCGTCGGGTGGCCACCTGACCCACGGTTCGCCGGTGAATATGAGCGGCAAATGGTTCAACCCCGTGCCCTATGGCGTGCGCGAGGACGATCATCTGATCGACATGGACGAGGTCGCCCGGATCGCCCGCGAATGTAAGCCAAAGCTTATCATCTGTGGCGGCACCGCCTATTCGCGCGTGTGGGATTTCCCGCGCTTCCGCGAGATCGCGGATGAGGTCGGCGCGTATCTGCTTGCCGACATGTCGCATTTCTCCGGCCTCGTCGCCGGTGGCGCGCACCCTTCGCCCGTGCCGCACGCCCATGTCACCACGACCACGACCCACAAGTCGCTGCGTGGCCCGCGTTCGGGCATCATCCTGACGAACGACGAAGCCATCGCCAAGAAGATCAACAGCGCGATCTTCCCCGGCCTTCAGGGCGGGCCGCTGATGCACATCATCGCCGCCAAGGCGGTGGCGTTCAAGGAAGCGATGACGCCCGAGTTCAAGGCCTATGCCCATCAGGTCGTCGCCAATGCCAAGGCGCTGGCGGAAACACTCGCAGAAGCCGGATTGCAGATCGCATCGGGCGGCACCGACAATCACCTGATGCTGGTGGATCTGCGCCCCAAGAACACGACGGGCAAGGCAGCGGAAAAGGCGCTCGATCGGGCTTACATCACCTGTAACAAGAATAATGTGCCGTTCGACACCGCGAAGCCCTTCGTCACGTCCGGCGTTCGCCTCGGCACGCCCGCCGGCACGACGCGCGGCTTTGGCGAAGCGGAATTTCGCGAGATCGGCGGGCTGATCGCGCAGGTGGTCGAGGGTCTCAAGCGCAATGGCGACGATGGCGATGGCCAGGTCGAGGCACATGTGCGCGAGAAGGTGCTGGCGCTGACGGCGCGGTTCCCGATCTACGAAGGCTAAGCCGACTTGCGCTGCCCCTTCTGCACCCATGAAGACAGCCAGGTGAAGGACAGCCGGCCGACGGAGGATGGCGCCGCCATCCGCCGTCGCCGGCAGTGCGAAGCGTGCGGTGCGCGCTTCACCACCTTCGAGCGCATCCAGTTGCGCGACATGTGGGTCATCAAGAGCGAGGGCCGCAAGGAAGCGTTCGACCGCGACAAGCTGACCCGATCGATCGACATCGCCTGCCGCAAGCGTCCAATCACCCCCGATCGCCTCGAAAAGCTGATTTCCGGCATCCAGCGCCAGCTCGAAACCGGCGGCGACAGCGAAATCCCGGCCCGCGCGATCGGCGAGATGGTGATGCAGGGCCTCAAGGGCCTCGACAGCGTCGCCTATATCCGCTTCGCCAGCGTCTATAAGGATTTCACCGATGCGCGGGATTTCGAGGATTTCGCCGGGTCGGTGAAGGAGGTGGGGAGTGAGTGAGGTGAATGACCTGCCTCCCCCGCCCCTCATCATCCTCGTCCGCCCGCAGTTGGGCGAGAATATCGGCAAGGCGGCGCGCGCGATGCTGAATTTCGGGCTGACCGAGATGCGGCTCGTATCCCCGCGCGACGGCTGGCCCAACCCGGACGCCGGCCCGTCCGCCGCGGGCGCGGACATCGTGCTGGAGCGGGCGCAGCTGTTCGACTCGCTGGCCGAGGCCGTCGCCGATTGCGCTCATGTCTACGCCACCACCGTCCGCAAGCGCGGCGTGACGAAGCCGGTGGTGACGCCGCAGGAGGCCGCACAGGAAATCCGCGTGGCGCAGGGACGGAGCGCATTCGTGTTCGGGCCGGAGCGATCGGGGCTGGAAACGGAGGATGTGGCGCTCGCCCGCAAGATCCTGACCGTGCCGATCAACCCGGAATTCGGATCGCTCAATCTCGCGCAGGCGGTGATCCTGTGCGCCTATGAATGGTCGAAACAGGCCGCGCTCGAACAGCCGACGATCACCAACCTTGGCGAACCGGCGCCGCAGGAGGAACTGGAAGGTATGATCGGCCAGTTCACGACATTGCTGGAAAAGGTCGGCTATTTCTTCCCGCCTGACCGCGCCCCCGCCACGAAACTGACGCTGCGCAACCTTTTGACCAAGCCGGGCTGGAATCATCTGGAGGTGCGCACGCTGCGTGGCGTGCTGTCCCACCTGAACCGGCCGCGCGAGCGCTGAAGGGCTACTCCCTGATCCGGTCGAATTCCGCCATTTCGTAAGCGATCGACGCCTCGACAAGCTTTTCCCAGATGTCTTCGATCAGGTCGCACGGCACGCCCTGTTGCTCGGCTTCGGCGCAGGCGTTGGCGATCACTTCCGCCTTGCGTGCTTCGTCGCGCACCTGATCGCGATCCGGCTTGATCCGGGCGGCGGCGCGCATATGCGCAAAGCGCTGCGCCAGCAGGCCGACGATCTGGCGGTCGAGATTGTCGACACCGGCGCGCACCTGCGTCATCGTGGAATAGCTTTCAGGATTCATGATGCCCGCCTAAGCCGCCGCCGCCGCTGAGTCGAGGGTTGACATGATGCCCCCGCTTGCCCATAGGCGCGCCTTCGCGATTGGTCCCGCATCCCGGTGAAGCGGTGGCCCTGCCCCTGAGCGCATGACGCAATATGGACGTAGGCGATGACCGGGAATAACGTTGTAAGCAATTGTAAGGACATATCATGACGAAGCGCACCAGCGCCAAGCATAAGCTCGACCGTCGTATGGGCGAGAATATCTGGGGTCGTCCCAAAAGCCCGGTCAACAAGCGGGAATATGGTCCGGGTCAGCACGGCCAGCGCCGTAAGGGCAAGGTTTCCGATTACGGCATCCAGTTGCGCGCCAAGCAGAAGCTCAAGGGCTATTATGGCGACATCACCGAGAAGCAGTTCAAGAAGAACTATTTCGAAGCGAGCCGCATGAAGGGTGACACCGGCCAGAACCTGATCGGCCTGCTGGAGCGTCGCCTCGACGCGGTCGTCTACCGCGCCAAGTTCGCGCCGACGATCTTTTCGGCCCGCCAGATCGTTTCGCACGGTCACATCTATGTGAACGGCGTGAAGTGCAACATCGCGTCGCGTCTGGTGAAGCCGGGCGACGAGATCACGCTGGGCAAGAAGGCGCAGGAAATGGCGCTGGTGATGGAAGCGCAGGCATTGGCCGAGCGCGACATCCCCGACTATGTCGCCCCCGACGGTGCGGCGAAGGTCAGCTATGTCCGCGTGCCGACGCTGGACGAAGTACCCTATCCGGTGAAGATGGAACCCAATCTGGTCGTCGAATTCTATTCGCGCTGATCGGTTTCGCTTCGGCGATGCAAAAAGGGGCGGTCCTTGCGGGCCGCCCCTTTTTCGTTGGCGCAACGATCTTGCGAGCTGTGGGTTGGGCTGTCATCTTCCAGGCCTTCTTCCGAAAGGGCTTCACGATGCGCCGGTCCTGCCTTCTCATGCCCGCCCTCACTCTCGTGCTGTCGGCCTGCGCCACTACATCTCAGCGCGCCGGCCCTTCCACCATAGCGGCCCCGTCGATCAATACGATGAAAGCGGTCGTGCAGGAGATTTCCGCCGACAGCTATGAAGGCCGCGCGCCCGGCTCTCCGGGTGAGGACAAGACGCTCGCTTATCTGGTGCAGCGCTTTTCAGCGCTCGGTCTCCAGCCCGGCAATCAGGGTAGCTGGTTTCAGGATGTGCCGCTGGTTGAGATCGCCGCGAAGAACATTTCGCCGCTAACCTTCACGGGCGGGAAGGCTCCGCTGTCCGCCGCCTATGGTCCGGAAATGGTGATCGGCACCTACCGCACGACGCAGCCGCATATCGCGATCAAGGATAGCCCGGTGGTGTTCGTCGGCTATGGCATCAACGCCCCGGAAAAGGGCTGGAACGACTATGCCGGGGTGGATGTTAAGGGCAAGACCGTCATCATCCTCGTCAACGACCCCGATTATGAAAGCGCCTCGCTGACCGGGCCGTTCAATGGCCGGGCGATGACCTATTATGGCCGCTGGACCTATAAATATGAGGAAGCCGCGCGGCAGGGCGCGGCCGCCGCGATCATCGTCCATGACAGCATGCCCGCTGCCTATGGCTGGAACGTCGTGCAGTCGAGCTGGACCGGGCCGCAGCATGTCGCCGACAGCGCCAACGGTAATGCCGACAAGTCCGCCGCCATCGGCTGGATTCAGAAGGACAAGGCCGCCGCCCTGATGGCGAACGCGGGTCTCAACCTCGACACGCTCACCGCCGCCGCGAAAAAGCCGGGCTTCCGGGCCATGTCGCTGTCGGGGATCAAGGCATCGGTCTCGTTCGACAATATGATCCGCAAGCATAGTTCGAAAAATGTCGTCGCCCTGCTTCCCGGCAAGACCCGGCCGGACGACTATGTGCTCTACAGCGCCCATTGGGATCATCTGGGTCATTGCGAGAAGGCCGCCGATGGCGACGATATCTGCAATGGCGCGGTCGATAACGCCACGGGCGTCGCCGCGCTGGTCGCCATCGCGGAAGCCAATGTGCGAGCCGGCCCGAGCGAACGCAGCCAGGTTTTCCTGGCGGTCACGGCGGAGGAATCGGGGCTGCTCGGATCGGCCTATTATGGCGAGCATCCGGTGTTTCCGCTCAACCGCACGGTCGGCGGCGTCAATATCGACGCGATGCAGATTTGGGGACCGGCGCATAATGTGATCGTCATCGGACGGGGGAAGTCGGGTCTCGATGCCTATCTCGACCGCGCCCTTGCGACGCAGGGCCGGGTCGCCAGCGACGAACCCACGCCGGAAAAGGGCTTCTACTATCGCTCCGACCATTTCAGCTTCGCCAAACATGGCGTGCCGATGCTCTATTTCGAAACCGGGCAGGATCTGCTGACCGGCGGACAGGCGGCGGGGGCGGCGGCCTATCGGGAGTATGAGGAGCATCGCTATCATGGTCCCAAGGACGAATATGATCCGCGATGGGACTGGAGCGGGGTGCAGGCCGACCTCACACTCTATTATGATGTCGGCCGGGCGCTCGCCAACACGGCCGACTGGCCCAACTGGACGCCGGGCGATGAATTTCGCGCCATTCGCGACAAGGACCGGACGGGGCTGTAGAAGCCCTCTCCCCTTGGCGCGCGCCCGCTGCTAGGGGGAGGCCCCTGCCTCGCCGCCCAAGGATGCCGTAATGAGCTTTCGCATGCCCGCCGAATGGGCGTCCCATGACTGGGTCTGGATCGGCTTCCCGACCAACCCCGCCGAATGGCCCGGCGCGTTCGATGGCGCGCGGCGGCAGATCGCCGCCTTCGCCAGCGCGGTTCATGCGGGCGGGCGCGGCGAAGAGGTCCGCCTCGTCGTTGCGAATGACGCCGACGCGAACGCGGCCCACGCCCTGACCGATCCCGGCGTGACGATCACCGTGCAGGCGCTGGGCGATGTGTGGCTGCGCGACACCGCGCCTATCGCCGTCACCGGCGCTGGCGGCCGCGCGCTGGTCGATTTCGGCTTCAACGGCTGGGGCGGCAAATATCGGATGCCGGGGGATGAGGATATCGGCGCGCGCCTCGCCGCGACGACCGGCTTGCCCACCGCGACCCAGAACTGGATTTTCGAGGGGGGGGCGGTCGACACCGATGGCACGGGTCTGTTCGTGACCACCGAACAATGCCTGCTCAACCCCAATCGCAACCCGGACCTCGATCGCGGCAAGATCGAAACCTTGCTCGCGGGCAGCCTCGGGCTATCGGACATGCTGTGGCTGGGCGACGGCCTGCTGGGCGATCATACCGATGGCCATGTCGATAATCTCGCCCGCTTCGTCGCGCCGGGCGTGCTGGCCCTGCCGGTCGCCACCACCGCCGATGATCCCAACGCCGCCATCTATGCCGACGCGCGCGCGCGGGCAAAGGCGCATGGGGTCGAGGTGGCGGACATCCCCTCGCCCGGCCTGGTGCTGGTCGATGGCGAGGCGATACCGGCCAGCTATATGAATTTCTACATCGGCAACGCCGCCGTCATCGTGCCCGTCTACGGCCAGCCCAACGATCAGGCCGCGCTCGACGCGCTCGCGCCCTTCTTTCCGGGACGGGACATTGTCGGATTATCGAGCGACGCCATATTGTCGGGCGGCGGCAGCTTCCACTGTTGCAGCCAGCAAATGCCTTCCGCCTGAACTATCGGGACAGCCATGACCAAAGTCACCGTAGCCGCGCTCCAGCTTCCCTTCTCCGACGATATGGGCGACAATATCGCCAGGGTCGCCGATCATGTGGCCAAGGCCGCGATCCGGGGGGCGAAGATCATCCTGCCGCCCGAGCTGTTCGAAGGACCCTATTTCTGCCGCGTCGAGGACGAGGCCCTGTTCGCCAGCGCCCAGCCGACCGACACCCACCCGGCGGTGCAGGAGATGCGCAAGCTGGCGAAGGAGCTTGGCGTCTACATCCCGACCAGCTTCTTCGAGCGCGACGGCCATCACTATTACAACTCGCTCGCGATGATCGACGATGAGGGCGAGATCATGGGCGTTTATCGCAAGAGCCACATCCCCGATGGCCCCGGCTATGAAGAGAAATATTATTTCCGCCCCGGCAATAGCGGGTTCAAGGTGTGGCCGACCCGATACGGCACGATCGGCGTCGGCATCTGTTGGGACCAGTGGTATCCCGAAACCGCGCGGGTGATGGCGCTCATGGGCGCTGAGATGCTGTTCTATCCTACCGCCATCGGCTCTGAACCCTATGACGCCGATCTCGACACCAGCCGCATGTGGCGGCGCGCGATGATCGGCCATGCGGTCAGCAACTGCATGCCGGTGATCGCCGCCAACCGGATCGGGGACGAGGATGGCCAGCTTTTTTACGGCCACAGCTTCATCACGGACGAATGGGGTGATTTCGCTGCCGAGGCGGATGCGAAGGATCATGGCGCGCTGGTCGCGACGCTCGACCTTGAACGCGCGCGCAAGCATCGCGCGGGCATGGGCTTCTTCCGCGATCGCCGCCCTGAACTCTACACCCGAATCGCCCAGGATTTATGAGTGCGCCGCAGATGGATGAGAACGCCGACACACGACTGGACGAGGCGCTCAGCCGACCGCAGCACCGGCTGTTGCGGCGGATATTCAATGCCCGGACGACGCCGATCGTCGTGGAAGGATCAGCGCTGCTGACCTATCGGGATGCGTCGCGCTATCTCCTGTCGCTGCCCGTCGATGCGCGCGATATCGCCTATGCGGCCATCAAGGGGCAGGCGCTGGCTGAAGCCCGGTAGATGCCGCAGCGGACCAGCGTCTATGCGCTCGCGCTGGGGTCCAACCGGGCGCTGTCGGCGGTTCTGACGCCTCATCGCCTGATCGATGCCATGGCACTCGCCATCGCCGGGCTGGGACGGATCATCTCCCGATCCCCCACGATATCGACGCCACCGCTCGGTCCTTCCGCCCGCCGCTTCGCCAATGCGGCGCTCTTGCTCGAAACGCCGCTCGCGCCCGACATGCTGCTGGCGCGGTTGCAACGGCTGGAGCGCGATCTTGGCCGCCGCCGCCACCGGCGCTGGGGCGCGCGCAGCGTGGATATCGACATCATCCTCTGGTCGGGGGGAGCATGGCAGTCGCGCTCCCTCACCATCCCCCATCCGGCCTTCCGCCAACGGGATTTCGTACTCCGCCCGCTGCTCGCCATCGCGCCGGGCTGGCGCGACCCGGTCACCGGCCGCACCATCCGCCAGCTTTACGCGCGTTTACAAAAGCCTCGACCGCAAAAACCCCGCCCAAAGCCGCCCGCCAGAGGTTGACCCGCGCCAATCGGGCCACTAGGGCGAGCGGACCTTAACGGGGGTCCATAGCTCAGTCGGTAGAGCAACTGACTTTTAATCAGTAGGTCGCTGGTTCGAACCCAGCTGGACTCACCACCACTCGGCGCGCTCAGGCACGCATTCTCCCCTAAAAGTCGAACGTCTCGCCGACCAGCCGTTCGCTGATGCCCACAACTTCGTCGCGCGATCGGGATCTACGGGATAGGCGCGCGGCCTGTCGTTGGACACGAACGGCGAATCATCGACGCCGGACACCCGGCAATCCGGATTATAGGGTATTCAGACCGCGTCCGGGCGCTCTCGACCAGTTCCACGCTGCCGGGCGCGCTGGTGGCAAATCCGGTGATCGCCTCGCAGCCTTTTGCCAGATCGTGCACCGTGATTGCGCGGCATGCCACAAGCCCCAGACCCGCGCCGGTAATGTACGCGCTTGCCTGTCAGATCCACGGCGCCAGGCATATCGTCGGCCGCCTGATCCTGTTCGATTTGATAATCTATAAGGATGCTAGCCGACGAATATCTTGCCGGGATTCATCAGGCCCTGCGGATCGAGCGCCCGCTTGATCTGGCGCATCGTCTGCACGCCCGCCGCGCCATGTTCGCTGACGAGATGCTTGCCCTTGACCATGCCGACGCCATGTTCGCCGGTGCAGCTTCCCCCCACCGCGATGGCGCGCTCGATCATCGCGGCGTAGACCGTTTCGGCGCGTTCTCGCTCGGCGGGGTCGGCCGGATCAATGGCGAAGAGGACGTGGAAGTTGCCGTCGCCGACATGCCCGACGATGGGCGCGGTCAGGCCGTTTCGATCGATATCGGCACGCACCGCCAGCACCGCATCGGCCAGGTGCGACACCGGCACGCAAACGTCGGATGACCAGACCTGAGCGCCGGGGCGCAGCGCGACCGCCGCGAAATAGGCATTGTGCCGCGCTTTCCACAGCCGGTTGCGATCCTCGGTCGCCGTCGCCCATTCGAAGCCCGATCCACCCTCGCCGCTCGCGATCGCAAGCGCGGTTTCGGCATCTTCCTGCGTCGCCAGTTTCGACCCATGAAATTCGAAGAACAGATGGGGTTTTTCCGGCAGGTTTAGCCCCGAATAGGCGTTGCAGGCGCGCACCTGCATCTCGTCGAGCAATTCGACGCGCGCCACCGGCACGCCGATCTGGATCAACTGCGTGACCGTGTTGACCGCACCGGCGAGATCGTCGAACGCGCAGGTGGCGGCCGCCATCGTATCGGGAATGCCGTACAGCCGCAGCCTGACCTCGGTGATGATGCCGAGCGTCCCTTCGGACCCCACATAGACCCGCGTCAGGTCATAGCCCGCAGCCGACTTGCGCGCGCGGCCGCCGGTATGGATCACCGTGCCGTCCGGCTGAACCACGGTCAGCCCCAGCGCATTTTCCGCCATGGTGCCGTATCGCACGGCATTGGTGCCCGACGCACGGGTGGAGGCCATGCCGCCCAGCGTCGCATTGGCGCCGGGGTCGATCGGAAAAAACAGCCCGGCTGCACGCAACTCGTGGTTGAGTTGCTCGCGGGTGACGCCCGCCTCCACCACGCAATCGAGGTCGGCCTCGTTCACCTCCACGATCCGGTCCATCCGCGCGAGATTGATGCCCAGCCCGCCCATCGGCGCGGTGATGTTCCCCTCTAGCGACGTCGCCGCTCCGCTTGGCACCATCGGCACGCCATGCGCGAAACAGATCTTCGCGATCCGGCTGACTTCTTCGGTGCTTTGCGGAAAGGCCACGGCATCGGGCGGCAGCAGCGTGGGATAGGCCTCACCCCGGCCATATTGATCGCGGATCGCGCGCGCCGTGGTGAAGCGATCGCCCAGCAGCGACGCGAGCGCTTGCGCGGCGGCGGGCGGAATTGCGCTCGCTTTAACCTCGATCTGCTTGTCTGCGACTTCTGTTGTCATGGCCTGCTCCGGTCGCTCGCACGCCGTCCGACCGGACGCCGCCTCGGTCCTTATAGCCGCCGACACAGGCGATGCGCGTGAGTAATTTTCAAGTCACCGCGCCGCAGCAACAGACGCAGTGCGTTAATTCAACGAATGCCGGCGGCTAGCGCCAGCGCGGCTTGCGCGACTCGCACCCGGTCATCGAGCGTGGTCATCAGCGTATCGGTCTGCACCGACGCGATCCCCAGATCGACCTTCGCATCGCGTTCATCGACCAGCATGCCGTCCAGAACATCGCCATAATGGGCCGCGACCGCCTGCGGCGTCACCTGACTACCCAGTTCGCGCATCAGCTTGGCCGTCGGCCCCTTAACGGCCTCTCCACCCACAATCGGGGACACCGCGATCACGGGCGCCTGCGCCGCCCGCAACGCATCCCGGATGCCCGGCACCGCGAATATCGGATCGACGCTCAGATAGGGGTTGGACGGCGCGATCAATATGGCCTCGGTCTCGGGCGCGAGGATGGCTTCGCACACGCCGGGCGCGGGCACGGCATCCGCCGCCCCTTCAAACAGCACCTTCCGCACGACCGGCTGGCACCGCCGTTCGACGAAATAGCGCTGGAACGGCAGCACGCCCTCATCGGTATCGAGATGGGTCGCGACGGGCCGGTCGCTCATCGGCAGCACGTCGATGCCGATGCCCCATGCCCGCGCGAAATCGGCGGTGATCGCCGACAGGCTATCGCCGCGCGCAAGACGCATGGATCGCAGCACATGCAGCGCCAGATCGCCGTCGCCCAGCATGAACCAGTCCTCGCCGCCCAGCGACCGGAGCGCATCGAGGAAATTCCAGCTTTCCCCTTCGCGCCCCCAGCCCTGCGCGACATTCGACTTGCCGCTCAACGTATAGAGCAGCGTGTCGATGTCTGGCGATACATGCAGCCCGAGATGCGTGAAATCGTCGCCGGTGTTGACGATCGCGGTGACGTTCGCGGGATCGAGCAGTTGCTGGAGTCCCAGCACCAGCTTGGCCCCGCCGACGCCACCCGTCAGCACGACGACGCGACCACTCATTCCGGTTCGACCAGCGTCCCGGTGATGACGACGCCCGCGCCGTCCACCTTGTAGGTCTTGTTGAGGAAGATGAGCACGGAGGTCAGCGCCTCGGCCGCCGCCGAATTGGCGAGCGCCCCGGCATGCAGGCCGCGCAGCCCGCAATCATTGGCCAGCGCCACGACCTTCGATCGCGCCGCCTTGTCATCACCGAACACCAGTACGTCGCATGCGACTTCCTCGTCGGTGATCAGCTTGTGCGCGGCGACGCTGTGGAACGCGGACACGACGGTCACGTCCTCGCCCAGCAGGCCCTGCGCCTTGACCGCAGCGCTGCCTTCGGGCGGCAACTGCACGCGCATCACGCGCGGCGGCACCAGCGGCACCGTGGTGTCGACGACGATCTTGCCCGCGACATGGCCGGCGATGCTCTGGAGCGTCCCTTCCTGCGCGGCGAAGGGCACGGTGACGATCACAATGTCCGCCGCCGCCGCCGCGTCGGGGTTGGCGAGGCCGGTGAGGCCAAAGCCCAGCCGTTCGGCGGCCGCGACCGCGCCTTCCAGCCCGCGCGATCCGATGATGACCTTGCGGCCGGCCTTGGCCAGACGCCGGGCGATCGCCGCGCCCAGATCGCCAGTGCCGCCGATTACCGCGATTGTGCCTTGAAATCCTTCGCTCACACCATGCTCCCCGCTGACAATTGTCCCGCGCCACAGGAGGGCGGCGGCGGGCGAACCCGGCTCGTGTCATGCAGGCGGCCATATTGTCAACCCGAATTGGGTAGCAAAACAGGACGGGGTGATCCGCAGCTATCGGCTAACCTAAGTTTTTTTTGTCGCGGCCGGGCACGGCCTCCCCTACAAACCCAGCCAAGCCGACCAATATGGAGCGCGTGTCCTGCCCCACTCAACCCGACCTGACCTGATTTTCCGCGCTTCAGGTTTCGCGCAATGAGCGCGAACCTGCTTTATTCGCTGGCGGGTTTCGGGGTCGGCACTCTGGTAGGGCTGACGGGTGTGGGCGGCGGGTCGCTGATGACGCCGATCCTCGTGCTCATATTCAATTTTCATCCGGCGTCCGCCGTCGGCACAGATCTTCTTTATGCCTGCATTACAAAAAGCGTCGGCAGCTTCGTTCATAACTGGAAGCGATCGGTGGACTGGTCGATCGTCGGCTGGCTTGCGCTCGGCAGCATGCCCGCCGCCGTCCTGGCGCTGGGGGTGCTGGCGACGGCCGGCCCGCCCTCCGCCCAGATCGTCGATCCGATCAAGGTCACGCTCGGCATCATGCTGCTGCTGACCGGCATTGCCCTTCTCGCGAAGAACAAGATCCTATCCTGGTCGCGCAGCCATGGGCAGGATCGCGATCCGAAGACTACGCGTAATCTCACTGTGTTGCTGGGCGCTGTGGTGGGGGCCGCCGTATCCGTCACCTCGGTCGGCGCAGGGGCGATCGGCGCGACGGCCCTGCTGGTCCTCTATCCCCGCAAGCCCATCGCTCGCATCGTCGGCAGCGATGTGGCCCATGCGGTGCCCCTGACCTTCGTCGCGGGCATCGGCCACTGGTGGCTCGGCACGGTCGATTTCGCGTTGCTGGGCGCATTGCTGGTCGGATCGGTGCCGGGCATCGCGCTGGGCAGCATGATGGCGTCGCATGTGCGCGAATCGATCCTGCGCCCGATCCTCGCCTCCATCCTCATCATCGTGGCGATCAACCTAATCGCCTGACGCAAGGCGGCCGTCAGTCCGCCGACGCCGCGCGCCGCGCCGCATGGGCGATCAGTTCGGCCCAATGCGCCTGCCCGGCCGCATCGCCGATCAGGTCCTGCCGCACCTCGATCTCCGCATAGGGCAGCGCGCGCGCAAAGGCATGGCGCGGCACGCTATGGTCGGTCGCGTCCATCACATAGGGCGCATTGTCGCCCACCGTCAGCCCCGTTTCCTCGCGCAACGCCCGCAGCAGCCGCAGCGCGAAGATCACATCGCCCTGCCAATGCAGCACGCCCACGTCCCACGGTCGCCACACGCCGCCCAGAACCGGGGTGAAGCTGTGCAGCGCCAGCAATATCGTCCGTTGCCCGCGATCGGCCCGTTGCGCCAACAGGGCTGCGATCGCCGCATGATAGGGCGTGTGAATTTCCACGATCCGCCGCTGCCGATCCATCGCGCTCATCCCCTCATTACCGGAGACCCGCGTGCCGTCCGCGACCGCCGGAATCGCCTCTTCCACCGAGGGATCGCGGTTGCAGTCGATCACCAGCCGCGAATAAGGCTGGTGGATAAACGGAGCGTCGAGCAGGGTCGCCAGCGCCTCGCCCATGCCGCGCACGCCGATGTCTATCCCGATATGGCGCGACAGTTCCTCACCCGCGAGGCCCAGTCCGCCGAGCTTCGCCGGAACGGCATTTCCGGCATGGTCGCCGGTCAAAAGGAACGGCGATGATCCTTCCGCGTTAAGCAGCACGAATGGCGCCGGATCATCCGGTCCCAGCAAATGTTCCGGCGCGCGCCCGGCCATCAGGACCCGCCCCCATGCCGTTGCTGACGATCCGCCATGTTACCCGCTACCGCTACCGGCAACCCGTCTCGCTTGGTGAGCATCGCATCATGATGCGCCCGCGAGAAGCCTTTGACCAGCGGCTCCTGTCCGCCCGCCTGGAAATCACGCCCGAACCGCGCGAACTGCGCTGGCTGCATGATGTGTTCGGCAATTCTGTCGCCATCGCCCAGTTCGATCGCCGCGCCGACGACCTGATCGTGGCCAGCGAGGCGACGCTCGAACATGCGCCGCTCGCGCAGGGGCAGGTCGATGTCGAACCCTATGCCCGGCTGTTCCCCTTCACCTATTCGTCGGAGGATATGCCCGACCTGCTGCGCTCGATCGAGCGGCAGCATCATGATCCCGAACGCATCGTCGACAATTGGGCGCGCGCCTTCGTGCGTGACGATGGCGCCACCGGCACCGTTGCGATGCTGACCGACATGGCGACCAGTATCCGCCGCGACTTCACCTATGTTTCGCGCCACGAAAAGGGCACCCAGACGCCGATCGAGACATTGAACCAGCGCCAGGGCACCTGCCGCGACTTCGCCGTTCTGATGATCGAAGCGGTCCGCGCGCTCGGCTTCGCGGCGCGTTTCGTATCGGGCTATGTCTATAATCCTTCCCCCTCCGAAGGGGTGGTCGGCGGCGGGAACACCCATGCCTGGGTCCGCATCTTCCTGCCGGGATCGGGCTGGGTCGAGTTCGATCCGACCAACGGCATCATCGGCAATCGCGGCCTCATCCGCGTCGCCATCGCGCGCGATCCCTATCAGGCGTTGCCGCTGTCGGGCACCTGGTTCGGCCCGCCCGCCAGCTTTCTGGGCATGGACGTCACCGTCGATGTCCATCGCGCCGACCCATCGCAATATGCCTTGACCGATCATAGCGCCATCAACAGCCGGCGCGCCGGCCCAACAGGGAAGTAGATATCCATGCTGATACGCTGCGGATATGATATTCGCTTTGAAACCGACGAGCCGACCGCGATGATGGCACTGCTCAGCCTTCATCCCTCGCGGCATCAGGATCTGGAATCGCCCCAGCGGCTGATGGCCGATCCGGACATCCCGCTCTATCAATATGAGGACGGTTTCGGCAATGTCGCAACGCGCCTGACGATCCCGCGCGGTGGCGTCACCCTGTCCTGCGATTTTACCATCGCCGACAGCGGCGAACCGGATCGCCGCCCGCCGGAAGGTGCGCAGGTTCCGGTGGAGGATTTGCCCGACGACGTCATCCCCTTCCTGCTGGGCAGCCGCTATTGCGAGACGGACCGGCTGATGGACGTCGCCTGGTCGAACTTTGGCCATATCCGCGACGCCCGCGACCGGGTGGAAGCGATCGTCCAGTTCGTCCATCATCATATCGAATTCGGCTATCATCACGCCCGCAGCGACAAGACGGCGTGGAATGCCTATCAGGAACGGCAGGGCGTGTGCCGCGATTTCGCGCATCTGGCCGTGACGCTGTGCCGGTGCATGAACATCCCGGCGCGCTACTGCACCGGCTATCTCGGCGATATCGGCGTGCCCCCGGTCGATGCACCGATGGATTTCAGCGCATGGTTCGATGTCTATGTTGCTGGCGACTGGTATACGTATGACGCTCGCCACAATCGGCCGCGCATCGGCCGCATCCTGATGGCACGTGGCCGCGACGCGACCGATGTCGCCTTGACCACGGTCTTTGGCCGCACGACATTGGTGCGGTTCGACGTTCATACCGACGAGGTAAGCGAGATTGACTGACATCGCGTCCAATCCCCTGCTCCTGCCATGGGACGGCCCGCTTGGCGCGCCGCCTTTCGCGGCGGTGCGGACTGACGATATCCTGCCTGCCCTGCATGTCGCGACCAGCTGGCACCGCGAAGAGATCGCCGCGATTACCGGCAATCCCGATCCGGCCAGCTTCGATAATGTCATCGCCGCGCTGGAGCGTTCGGGCGCGGCGCTGGCGCGGGTGCGACGGCTGTTCTGGACGCTGTCTTCGGCGCAGGCGACGCCCGAGATTCGCGCCATCGAGGGCGAAGTGTCGGCGCTGATGAGCGCGCATGCGACAGCGATCGGCCATGACGCAGTTCTCGCCGCGCGCGTCGCCACGGTCCATGCCGCGCGTCACGAAGCCGGTCTCCTGCCCGAACAAGTCCGTCTCGTTGAGACGACCCATGCAGGCTTCCTGCGGGGTGGTTCCGCGCTGGACGAAGCAGGCAAGGCCCGCTTCGCTGCGATCGACGCGCGGCTCTCGGCGCTGTCGGTCGCATTCGGCCATCATGTCATGGCAGCGACGGCGGACTGGGTCATGGACCTTGGTCCCGATGATCTCGACGGTCTGCCCCCGACCATGCGCGAAGCCGCAGCGGGCCGCGCCGCCGCCAAGGACGCGCCGGGACGCTTCCACATCACGCTCGACCGCGCCGATTATGAAAATTTCCTCGCCTTCTCAACGCGCCCCGACCTGCGCGAACGGCTGTGGCGCGCCTTCACCGACCGCTGCGATGGGGGCATGCATGATAATTGGCCGATCATCGCCGAAACGCTGGCGCTGCGGCATGAGCGGGCGGCCTTGCTCGGCTATCGCGACCATGCCGATTATGCGCTCAAAGACAGTATGGCGCATACTCCTGACGCCGCGCAGAAGCTGCTCGAACAATTGTGGGAGCCGGGCAAGCGCCGCGCCGGGCAGGAAGCTGCGGAGTTGCAGGCGCTGATCGAGGCGGATGGCGGAACCTTCGCGCTCGCGCCGTGGGACTGGCGCTTTTATGCCGAGCGCGTGCGACGTGATCGTTTCGCGCTGGATGGCGCGGCGGTGGCGCAGCATCTGCGGCTCGACGCCGTGCGGCAAGCCGCGTTCGACACCGCCCGCCGCCTTTACGGCCTCACTTTCACCCGCCGCTTCGACATGGCCGGCTATCATCCCGAGGTCTGGGCCTGGCAGGTGGACGATGAGGCCGGAACCCCGGCCGGCCTGCTCTTCACCGACTATCTCGCGCGACCCGAAAAACATGGCGGCGCATGGATGGGCAGCCTGCGGGTGCAGGAGCGGCTGGATGGGGAGGTGCTGCCGGTCGTGTATCTGGTCGCGAATTTCGCCGCCGCCCCGCCACCGGACACCGCCGCCACGCGCCTGTCGATCGATGAAGCGCGCACGCTGTTTCACGAATTCGGCCATGCGCTGCACGGGCTGCTCTCGCGCGTCACCTATCCCAGCCAGTCCGGCACGGCGGTCGCGCGCGATTTCGTGGAATTTCCGAGCAAGTTCATGGAAAACTGGATCGTCAGCCGCGAGGTTCTGTCGGGCTTCGGCGTGCCCGACGACCTCATCGCCGCGATTCGGCAGGCCGAAGCCTATGGCCAGGGTTTCGCGACGGTCGAGCTGATTGGTTGCGCGCTCGTCGATCTGGCCATGCATCGCGCGGGACTGGACGCCGCCGCCGATCCGCGCGCTTTCGTTGAGGCGGAACTTGCGCGCATCGGCATGCCGGACGCCATCGGCCTGCGCCACCGCATGCCCTATTTCACCCATATTTTCGACGGCGGCTATGCCAGCGCCTATTATAGCTACATCTGGTCCGAAGCGCTCGATGCCGACGCATTCGAGGCGTTCACGGCAAGCGGTGACATCTTCAATCCCGCCCTGGCCCGCCGTTTCCGCGAAGAGATATTGAGCAAAGGCGACAGCCGCGACCCGATGGAATCTTTCGCCACCTTTCTGGGGCGGGCGCCCGATCCCGCCGCGCTCATGCGCGCGCGCCACCTGGTCGATGCCTGACTTCTAAATCCCGCCCTCGACCACGGGCCAGCCGCCCGCCTCCAGCCCTGCGCTCAGATCGGCGACGCATTGCGCCAGCCGCTCCTGATCGGTCGATCGCACCACGAAATTCGCGCCGGTCCTGCCTTCCCGGAAAAAGGGGTAGCTGCCGATCTGGCAGCCTTCATGGGTCTTTTCCGTCTGCCCCAGCAGATCGGCGATCTCGCTTTCCGCAACCCAGCAGCCAATCTGCGCGGACAAGAGCGGCAAACCGCCATCCAGCGTTCCGGTCAGGCTGTCGAGCATCCCTGCGGTGATGTGCGGCACTCCCGCCATGATGAAGATATTGCCATGCCTTATGCCCGGCGCGCCCGACATGCGGTTTTCGATCAGACTCGCGCCCGCCGGCACCCGCGCCATGCGCAGCCGTGCATCGGTCAGCCCGCCGCGTGTCGCATAATAATTCTCCAGCACCTGCCGGGCTTTGGCATGCACTTCCACCTCAACGCCCAGCGCTGCGGCGATGGCGTCGACCGTGATATCGTCATGTGTCGGGCCGATGCCCCCCGTCGTGAACAGATAGTCGTTACGCGCCCTCAGCGTGTTCACCGCCTCTACGATTGCCGCCTCGACATCAGGCACCACCCGCACTTCGCGCAGCCGGATGCCCTGCACATTGAGCCACGCGGCGATCTGCGCGATATTCTTGTCCTGCGTGCGTCCTGACAGGATTTCGTCGCCAATGACGATCAGCGCTGCGGTCCAGATGCGGTCGGGATTCACCATGCGCCGCCCATAGCCTGTGGCAGCGCCTCTGCCTAGCCGCACCCCCTCGCATCTTGACGCAAACCGCCCTATAATCTGTCGCATGACCGAATATATGACCATGACCGCCGACGCGCCGGTATCCCGCTCCAGCGCCATCAAACTGTATGACGCAGCCGGTTTCGACGGCATGCGCCGCGCTGGCCGCCTCGCCGCCGAAATCCTCGACGCGCTCGTTCCCCATGTCGTGCCGGGCGTCAGCACGGGCGAACTGGACGATATCGTACGCCGCATGACGCTCGACGGCGGCGGCGTGCCGGCGACGCTGGGCTATCGGGGCTACACCCATAGCTGCTGCATTTCGCTCAACAATGTGATCTGCCACGGCATCCCCGGCGAACAGACACTGCGCGACGGCGACATCCTCAACATCGACGTGACCCCGCTGGTCGATGGCTGGCATGGCGATTCGAGCCGCATGTATATTGCCGGCGAAGCGCCCATCAAGGCGCGACGCCTGATCGACGTGACCTATGAATGCCTGATGCTGGGCATCGAGCAGGCCAGGCCCGGCAATCATCTGGGCGACATCGGCCATGCGATCCAGCAACATGCGGAAAAGCACCGCTATGGCGTCGTCCGCGATTTTTGCGGCCATGGGCTGGGCCAGGTGTTTCATGACAGTCCCGAGGTCGTTCATGTCGGCCGTCCCGGCACCGGACCGGAATTGCGGCCGGGCATGTTCTTCACGATCGAGCCGATGATCAATATCGGCAAGCCCGGCGTCCGCATGCTCGACGATGGCTGGACAGCCGTGACGCGCGACCGAACCCTGTCGGCGCAATTCGAACATAGTATCGGCATCACCGAAACCGGGTGCGAGATTTTTACGCAAAGCCGTGTTGGCCTTGACGCTCCGCCTTATGGCCGCTGATCGGCTCGAAGCGCTGCTTAAAAAATGGGCATCGCCGCTGCTTTATGCCCGGAATCAGGGCAATATGGACAAAGATTGCTGCATCGCCGAAAGCATGTTCCGGCGATTCGCCAGTTTGGCACGGTAATTGTTTGTTAAGGGGTAGAGAGAGCCGCCAAAGGCATGATCTACGCCGCTGACGAGATATGATTCGGAGAGATGAGGAGCGCGGGATTCTGCCGCAATCCGCTGATGCTAATGTGTTGGGATTTTTAACGATGAAAAAGATCGAGGCGATCATCAAACCGTTCAAGCTGGATGAAGTGAAGGAAGCGCTTCACGAAGTCGGCGTATCGGGCATCACCGTGACCGAAGCCAAGGGCTTTGGTCGGCAAAAGGGGCATACCGAACTATATCGGGGTGCCGAATATGTGGTCGACTTCCTGCCCAAGGTGAAACTGGAGGTCGTGGTTGACGACGCTCTGGCGGACCGGGTGGTCGAAGCGATCTCGAACGCCGCCCAGACCGGCCGCATCGGCGACGGCAAGATTTTCATTTCAGCGATCGAAGGCGCGGTGCGCATTCGAACCGGCGAGCGCGACAGCGACGCCATCTGACCAGCCGTTTATGCCGGCATCAGGGGGCTGGCGGACACCTATCCACTTTACCCCTTCGGGGGGGTAGTCAATGAGAAGGGCAAATGCACATGGCCAATACGCCTAAAGACATCCTCAAGATCATCGAAGAAAAGGAAATCGAGTGGGTCGATGTCCGTTTCACCGACACCAAGGGCGCCTGGCACCACCTGACCATGTGCGCGGGCGTCATCGGCGAGGATGAGCTGACCGACGGCCTGATGTTCGACGGCTCCTCGATCGAGGGCTGGAAGGAAATCAACGAATCCGACATGATCCTGAAGCCGGATCTGGACGCGGTCTATGTCGATCCGTTCAGCGCGACGCCGATGCTGATCCTGGTGTGCGACATCGTCGAACCGGAAGACGGCTCGCTCTATTCGCGTGACCCCCGCTCGACCGCCAAGCGCGCCGAATCCTTCCTCAAGTCGACCGGCCTTGGCGACACCGTGTTCATCGGTCCGGAGCCGGAATTCTTCATGTTCGACGACGTGAAGTTCGATAACACCTATAGCAGCAGCTATTACAAGCTGGACGATGTCGAACTGCCCACCAACACCGGCACCACCTATGAAGGCGGCAATATGGGCCATCGCCCGCGCGCCAAGGGCGGTTATTTCCCGGTCGGTCCGGTCGATGTCACCACCGACATCCGCGCCGAAATGGTGACCACTCTGCTCGAAATGGGCCTGCCCATGGACAAGCATCATCATGAAGTCGCAGGGTCTCAGCATGAACTGGGCCTGACCTTCGGCAAGCTGACCGAAACCTGCGATCGCATCCAGATCTACAAATATGTCGTGAAGATGGTCGCTCAGGCCTATGGCAAGACCGCGACGTTCATGCCCAAGCCGATCAAGGCGGACAATGGTTCGGGCATGCACACGCACATCTCGATCTGGAAGGACGGCAAGAACACTTTCGCGGGCGACGGCTATGCCGGTCTCTCCGAAACCTGCCTCTATTTCATCGGCGGCGTCATCAAGCATGCCAAGGCGATCAACGCCTTCACCAACCCGACCACCAACAGCTACAAGCGGCTGGTGCCGGGCTTCGAAGCGCCCGTGCTGCTCGCCTATTCGGCGCGCAACCGTTCGGCTTCGTGCCGCATTCCTTACGGTGCCGGCACCAAGGCGAAGCGCGTCGAGTTCCGCTTCCCCGATCCGCTCGCCAACTCCTACCTTGCCACCGCAGCGCTGCTGATGGCGGGCATCGACGGCATCGAGAACAAGATCCACCCGGGCGGCCCGATGGACAAGAATCTCTATGATCTGCCGCCGGCCGAACTGGCGCAGGTGCCGACCGTTTGTGGTTCGCTCCGCGAGGCGCTCGATGCACTCTCCGCCGATCAGGACTTCCTGCTCAAGGGCGGCGTGTTCACCAAGGATCAGATCGACGCCTATCTCGAACTGAAATGGCCCGAAGTCTATCGTTGGGAAATGGCCCCGTCGCCGGTCGAATTCGACATGTATTATAGCGGCTGATCCACTCCCGGATTACATGAAGAAAGGCCCGGTTGCGCGAGCGACCGGGCCTTTCTTCGTGCCGGGAATACCGATAACACGGATTACACTCGCCTGCCCATTCATGTGCCTGCGATCATGATTTTTTGCGATTTCGGATGGGTCGTCGGGCTATCAGGCGAACCAGCTTATCCAGCGAACATCCTAGACGGCGCGGACAAATTCCGTCTACTTAGAATGGCGGAGAAGGGTGGAAAGGGGACGGTCGGCTTCCGGCCGCTCCGAGCGTGT
>NZ_JBMDKW010000002.1:0-279427 GCF_057809915.1 Sphingobium sp. FG11 | reverse complement strand
ACCGACAGGAAACTGCCAACGCCATGGCCCGTGCCATGCGCGTAATCGAGACCTTGCGCCCACAGATATTGCCGCGCCAGCACATCGAGCTGGCTGCCCCGCGTGCCCTTGGGAAACACGGCGGTGGCGAGCGCGATATGGCCTTTCAGAACAAGCGTGAAATGCCGCTTCATTTCCGCCGTCGCCGCGCCGATGGCGATGGTGCGGGTCACGTCGGTCGTGCCGTCGCGATATTGCCCGCCGGAATCGACCAGATAGAGCGAGCCGCTCTCAAGCAGCCGGTTGGTCTTCGGTTCGGCGCGATAATGGACGATCGCGCCATTGGGTCCCGCGCCGCTGATCGTGTCGAACGACAGGTCCATCAGCTCGCCGGTGTCGCGACGAAAGGCCTCCAGCCGCGCCGCCGCGCCCAGTTCGTCCAGCGTTTCGCCGGGCGCTTCGACCGACAACCAGTGCAGGAAGCGGCACAAGGCGGCGCCGTCGCGTGCCTGCGCCGCCTTGTGCCCGGCGATCTCGGTCGCGTTTTTGATAGCCTTGGGCAGCACGGCGGGGTCGCGCAGCGGCAGCACCGTAGCGCCGCCCGCATCCAACGCGTCGAAAATCGCCGCCACGGCTCGTTCGGGATCGGCGGCCACCGTCTTGCCCGACAAGGCCACCAGCGCAGGGGCGAAGGCAACGCGGTCATGCACCCGCACGGCGTCGCCCAGATGCGCGATCACCGTCGCGTCGATCTTCTCAGGCGCGACGAACAGATCCGCCGTCGCATCGGCATGGACGATGGCATAGGCGAGCGCGACCGGCGTGCGCTCCACATCCTGCCCGCGAATGTTGAAGGTCCAGGCGATCGAATCAAGCGCCGACAGGATGACCGCATCGGCTGAGTTCGTCGCCAGCCATTGCGCCATGGCCTGCCGCTTGTCCGCGGCACCCTGACCGGCATGGCGATCCTCATGGCGCACCAGTCGCGCGGCGCTGGGAGCGGGCCGATCGGGCCAGATCGCGTCGATCGGATTGCTATCGACCGCGACCAGCCGCGCGCCCTTCCCGCCGAGCGCCGCGCTCGCCTGTTTCACCCAGGCGCGCGTGTGCAGCCAGGGATCATAGCCGATCCGCGCGCCGCCCCCCGCATGATCCTTCAGCCAGTCCGCGATCGATGTCTGCGGCACGCTTTCAAATTGCCATTGCCCGCCGTCGACCTGCTCGCGCACCTGAAGCGTGTAGCGCCCGTCGACGAAGATCGCGGCCTCCAGCGGCAGCACGACCGCGCTGCCCGCCGACCCCTGAAATCCGGTCAGCCAGGCGAGCCGCCGGGCATAGGCGCCGACATATTCGCTCATATGCTCGTCGGTCAGCGGCACCACGAAGCCGTCCAGCGAATCGCGCACCAGTTGCTCGCGCAATGCCTTGAGCCGGTCCTCATAAGTCGACATCGAAATTTCCTCGAATGCGTCAGCCCCCTTGCGCGGGCGGTCATGAGGACAACATAAGCAGGCCCGGCCGCTTATGCCAACACATGGAACCTGAATGACCCAGACGCCTGCCTCCGCCGCTCCCATCGCGCCCCGCCGCACGCACAGCTTCAGCCATCACGGGCTGACCGTACAGGATGACTGGGCGTGGCTGCGCGATCCGGGCTATCCCGATGTGCAGGACAGGCAGGTGCTGGACTATCTGGCGGCGGAGAATGACTGGTTCGAAAGCGCGATGGCGCCGCACAAGCCGCTGATGGACCGGCTGTTCGCGGAGATGAAGGGGCGCATCAAGGAAGATGACAGCTCGGTCCCGCAAAAGGATGGCGACTATATCTACTGGCGGGCGTTCGAGACCGGCGCGCAATATCGCAAATGGTACCGCAAGCCGGTTGCAGGGGGCGAGGACCAGTTGATCCTCGACGAGCCGGCGCTGGCGCAGGGGCATGACTATTTCCGCCTCGGCGCGATGTCGGTCAGCCCGGACGGGCGCTATCTCGCCTATGCCATCGACGATGACGGGTCAGAACGGTTCGAGGCGCGGATCAAGGACCTGTTCACCGGCGAGATATTGCCGGAGGTAATTCCTGACACATTATCGGCCCTCGTATGGACCAGCGACAGCCGGGGCCTGATCTACGGACTCGCCAACGAGAATTGGCGTACCGACAATGCGCGGCTGCATCGGCTGGGCGCGCCGGTGGAGAGCGATATCGAGCTGTTTCATGAGGATGACGAGGGATTCCGCGTTTCGGTGGGCCTCACCTCGTCGGAAAAATGGATCGTCATCGCCACCGGCGACCATGTGACGACCGAGGCGTGGCTGGTCCCCGCCGACGATCCCACCGCCACGCCGCTGCTGGTCGCCGCGCGGCAGCCGGGCCGGGAATATGATGTCGATGAGCATGAGGGCACGCTCTATATCCGCACCAACGACGCCCATCCCAATTTCCGTCTGGTGAAAGCGTCGCTCGACGCACCCGCCGCGTGGGAGGAGGTGATCGCGCCCGACGATCATTTCTATCTGACCGACTTCACCCTGTTCAAGCGCTTCTACGTGACCGAAGGGCGGCAGGACGGACTGGATCAGATCGAACTGCGCGACTATGCGACCCACGCGGCGAAACGGCTGTCTTTCCCGGAGGCCAGCTATTCCGCATCGCTCGACGATAATCCCGAATATGATGTGGCGACATTGCGCATCGGCTATGAATCGATGGTTACGCCCGACACCATCTATGATTATCATCTGGATGACGGGCGTTTCGAACTGCTCAAGGTGCAGGAGATACCGAGCGGCTATGACGCGGAGCGCTACACCACCGAACGGCTGATGATTCCCGCGCGCGACGGCACGCCGGTGCCCGTGTCGATCGTCTACCCGAAAGACTTCCCCCGCGACGGCAGCGCGCCGCTCCACCTCTATGGCTATGGCGCCTATGGTCTGGCGATGGAGCCGGGTTTTTCGACCGCGCGCCTGTCGCTGCTCGATCGCGGCTTCGCCTTCGCCATCGCCCATATTCGCGGCGGCGACGATCTGGGGCAGCAATGGTATCTGGACGGCAAGCTCGACAAGCGGACCAACACCTTCAACGATTTCGTGGACGTCGCGAAGGGGCTGATCGAACACGGCTATACCAGCAGGGGCCGGATCAGCATTTCGGGCGGATCGGCCGGTGGCGAGCTGATGGGCGCGGTCATCAACAGCGATCCCGACCTGTGGGGCGCGGTGGTGGCGCATGTGCCGTTCGTTGATGTGCTCAACACCATGCTGGACGAGACGCTGCCGCTGACTCCGGGCGAATGGCCCGAATGGGGCAATCCGATCGAGGACAAGGCGGCGTTCGAGACGATCCTGGCCTATGATCCCTACAGCAATGTGCGCGCGCAAAACTATCCGCCGCTGCTGGTGACGGCGGGGCTGAACGACCCGCGCGTGACCTATTGGGAACCGGCCAAATGGGTGGCGAAGCTGCGCGCGACCAAGACGGATGGCAACGCGCTGCTGCTCAAGACCAATATGGGCGCGGGCCATGGCGGCAAATCGGGACGGTTCGAAAGCCTGCACGAGACGGCGGAGGAGTTCGCCTTCATCCTGTGGCAGCTCGGCGTCGAAGAGTGATGGCAGCCTCCTTCACAACGACCATCACCGCGCTGCCCGAGCATATCGACATATTGGGTCACGTTAACAATGCGGTGTGGGTGCAGTGGATGGAGCATGTCGCGACGCAGCACTGGACCCGCGATGCCGACCCTGCCCATGTCGACGCCTATGTCTGGGTCGTGACGCGGCATGAAATCGACTATCGCGGCAATGTCCATGCGGGCGAAACCGTGACCGCGCGCACCTGGATCGCGGAGCCGCCGCGCGGGGCGCGGTTCGATCGGCTGATCGAATTTACCGGGCCGGACGGCAATGTGAAGGTCGCGGCCCGCTCCACCTGGGCGATCATCGACAAGCTATCGGGGCGCATCTTGCGCGTGCCTGCGGAGGTCGCCGCGCCTTTCCTCGACGCGTAGATGGAACCCTCAGCCGCCAGCGCCGCGTGGCACCGACCATGCGGGAAAGGCCGGGCTGCCGGTGTCCGCCGCGTCTGACAGCGTGGTTTCGTCCAGCACGGCCAGAAACGCCGCCATCGCCCTGCCCAAAATCCCGCTCGTCGCGCAGTCCGCGCGCAGCACGCAGTTGGCGCAATCGGCAAGGCGCAGGTTCGGCTCCAGCGCGCGCACCACTTCGCCGATGCTGATGTCGCCGGCCGGCCGCGCCAGCGACACGCCGCCGCTGCGTCCGCGCTGGCTGGTGATGAAACCGGCATGGCCCAGCGCCTGCGCGACCTTGGCGACATGATGATAGGATAATCTGTGCGCGGTCGCGAAGCCGGTCAGCGACACCGGCCCGCCGTCGCCCCTCGCGAGCACGATCAGCAGGCGCAATCCGAAATCGGTATGCTGGGTCAGTTGCATATCATGGTCCGCAAAAACCATTGCATGAAACAGGCATTTATAATACTGGTATATTTAATACCACATATAGGAGCCGTTCATCATGCGCATCGTTTCTCCAGAGGCCATCGCGATCGTCAAATCCACCGCGCCGCTCATCGAAAAGGAAGGGCTGGCCATCACGACGGCCATGTATGCGCGATTGTTCGAAAATGCGGAGATCGCCGCCATGTTCGATGCGGCGGCGCAGGAAAGCGGGGAACAGCCCCGGCGGCTGGCGGCGGCGATCCTCGCCTATGCCCGCAATATCGACAAGCTCGACAATCTTGGGTCAGCGGTCGAACGCATGGTGCGGCGGCATGTCGAGACCGGCGTGCGGGCCGAACATTACCCCTATGTCGCCAATGCCCTGCTGCCCGCGATCCGCGATGTGGTGGGTGCAGAGATCGCCACGGATGCCGTGCTGGCGGCGTGGGGCGAAGCATATTGGATGCTCGCCGACATCCTGATCGCTGCGGAGACAAAGGGTTACGCGGAAGTCTGATCGGTAAAACCGGAACCCGGTTCACGACGAGACGTTTGGCTCCATCATCATGAGAGGAGTGATTATGCCTAGGATCGGGTCCGCCATGCGCGGCATGTTTGCAGCTTCGGCGCTTTTTCTGGTCGCATCGCCGGCACTGGCCGGGGATGAGGAGAGGGCGCTCGCCGCGATCGCCCAGGCGCAGGGCAAGATCGATGCGGCGGCGCAGCTCAAGACCGGCACCGCTTCCCCCGAATTGCTGGCCAAGGCGAAAGCTTCGCTGCGACTGGCGCAGGAAGAGCTGAAGAGCGGCAAGGAGCAGAGAGCGATACAGGACGCCATTGCTGCGCAGCAATTTGCCGACACCGCCATTGGCGAGAGCAAGCAGCGTGCCGATGTCGATGCGCAGGTGCAGGCATCGACGGTCGCCAACGCTCAGCAGGATGCCGCCGCCGCCAATGCACGGGCCAGCGTCGCTGAACAGGCCGCAGCCTCCGCTGCCGCCAATGCACGGGCCAGCGTCGCTGAACAGGCCGCAGCCTCCGCTGCCGCCGATGCGCAGGTGGCACGCAACGCGGCCGCCGCTGCGGTAGCGACGCCCGCCACCACGACGGTCACGACCGAAACGGTCAAGACCGCCCCGGTGACAACGGCAAAGGCGCCGGTCCGCAAGCGCAAGGTCGTGCGCAAGACCACGGCGCCAGCACGCGCCGCCGTGACGGAAAAGACGACCACGACCGTCACGCATCAATAATCCTGGCAAGGGCGGCCGGTCCTCGGCCGCCCTTTTATGCTGCAAGCGCGAAAGCGGTATGGCTATGGCTCGGCGGGCGGCGTAATTTATGCGGTGCCACGTCAAGGAGCATCCGCATGCCCGATTCGCCCTGGTCGCTATTTTCGCCCTTTTCCCAGACCTTCGGCAAATTCGTGAATGAGCCGATCACGAGCTGGCAGCGTTTCTTCAACCCGCAACTGGTGTTCAACTATAACCCGCAGGACGAGCCGGTCGAAGCGCATGTTCTGTCGCGGGTCGGCAGCTATGGCAGCCAGATTAGCACATTGATCGACATGATCGACCTGCTCCAGCGCCGCCTGCTGCCGGCTGAGGGTCTCGAAGGCGCGGACCTGGAGACGCTCAAGGCGTTCGACGCGCTGCGCGACACGGCTAATCAGGCGGTCGACGAATTTCGTGGGCGGGTGAGCGCGGACGATATCGTCACCGCCGCCAAGGCGTTGCGGAAGCGTGATCCGGGCGGGGCGCAGGCATTGCGCGAGCGGCTCGATGCTGCGCTGGACGCCGACTGAGCGCGATTAACGGATCGCCGCGACCTCGTCATCGATCGTCGGCTCTGCGTCCATATCGTCCCGCTCGCTCGCCTGCCGCGCCCACATGATCGCATAGAGACCATCGGCGCGGACCAGATCGCCGTGCCGCCCGCGTTCCACGATTCGCCCCTGATCCAGTACAATGATCTCGTCGGCATCGACCACGGTCGACAGCCTGTGCGCCACGACGATGGTGGTCCGTTTGCGTGAAATGCTGCGCAGCACATCCTGAATTTCGGTCTCGGTCCTGCTGTCCAGCGCGCTCGTTGCCTCATCCAGCACCAGCACCGGCGGGTCCTTGAGCAGCGTGCGGGCGATCGCCACCCGCTGCTTTTCCCCGCCCGATAGCTTGAGGCCGCGTTCGCCCACGCGCGTGTCGTAGCCAAGCGGCAGGCTGAGGATGAAATCATGGATCGCCGCCGCCTTCGCCGCCGCCTCGATCTCCTGCTGGCTCGCGCCTTCCCTGCCATAGCCGATATTATAGCCGACCGTATCGTTGAACAGCACCATATCCTGCGGCACGATGCCGATCGCGCCACGCAGCGATTCCTGCGTCACGCCCCTGATGTCCTGCCCGTCGATGGTCACGCGGCCCGACTGGATATCGTAGAAGCGGAACAGGATGCGCGCGATCGTGGATTTACCCGCGCCAGATGGGCCGACGATCGCCAGCGTCCGCCCGGCGGGCACGGTGAAGCTGACGTCGTGCAATATCTCGCGCTGCGGATCATAGCCGAAGCGGACATGATCGAACCGCACTTCGCCTGCCGGAACCGACAGCAGCGGCGCGCCTTGCGCATCGGCGATCTCCGCATCCGTATCGATCAGCTTGTACATGCCCTCCATGTCGATCAGGCCCTGCCGGATCGTGCGATACACCATGCCGAGCAGATCGAGCGGCCGGAAAAGCTGGGCCAGCAGCGTGTTCACCAGCACCACGTCGCCGGTCGTGAACGTCCCCTTGCTCCATCCCCAGACGGTATAAGCCATGGCTCCCGCCATCATCAGGTTGGTGATGAACGACTGGCCGATATTGAGCCAGGCGAGGCTGTTTTCGCTCTTCACCGCCGCCCGCGCATAATTCCGCATCGCCCGACTGTAGCGCACCGCCTCGCGCCGTTCAGCGCCGAAATATTTGACCGTTTCGAAATTCAGCAGGCTGTCGACGCCATGGGCGACGGCGTTGGTGTCCATGTCCACCATGTCACGGCGCAGCTGGTTCCGCCACTCGGTGATGAGCCGGGTATACCAGATATAAAGCGCCACCATCACCAGCGTGGCGGCGACGATACCCCAGCCGAACTTCACGAAAAAGATGACGCAGACCGCGCCCAGTTCCAGCACGGTGGGGGCGATGTTGAACAGCAGGAAGTAAAGCATCGTGTCGATGCTTTTCGTGCCGCGCTCGACGATCTTCGTGACCGCGCCCGTTCGCCGGTCGAGATGGAAGCGCAGCGACAGGCGGTGGAGATGCACGAAGACATCGTCGGACAGGCGGCGACCCGCTTCCTGCCCGACCTTTTCGAAAATCGCGTTGCGCAGATTGTCGAACAATACCCCGCCAAAGCGCGCGCCCGCATAAGCAAGGATCAGCGCGATGGCGAGCCCAGCGGCGGGTTCGAGGCCCGGCGCCATCCGGTCGATCGCACCCTTATAGGCGAAGGGCATGATGAGCGTGATGGCCTTGGCCAGCGCCACCAGCACCAGCGCGATCGCCACCCGGCGGCGCAACGCCGGGGCATCGGCTGGCCAGAGATACGGCAGAAAGCGCCGCAGCGTCGCCCAAGCGGGCGGGATCGGCGTGTCGTCGGGCGTCGATGGAGGCATGGACGCCATGTAGGCGGTTCATGCGCGCCTTGTAAGCCCCTCCCCTGTGGGAGGGGCCGGGTCGTCAATCCCGCAACAACTCATTGATTCCCGTCTTGGACCGGGTCTGCGCGTCGACGCGCTTGACGATGACCGCGCAATAGAGGCCGGGGCCGGGCGTGCCGTCGGGCAGTGGCTTGCCGGGCAGATTGCCGGGCACCACCACCGAATAGGGCGGCACTTCGCCCATGAAGATTTCGCCGGTAGCGCGATCGATGATCTTGGTCGACTGACCGATGAACACGCCCATCGACAGGACCGAACCCTGGCCGATCCGCACGCCTTCGACCACTTCGGAGCGTGCGCCGATGAAGCAGTCATCCTCGATGATGACCGGGTCAGCCTGCAACGGTTCCAGCACGCCGCCGATGCCGACGCCGCCCGACAGGTGGACATTCTTGCCGATCTGGGCGCAGCTGCCGACCGTCACCCAGGCATCGACCATCGTGCCTTCATCGACGAACGCGCCGATATTGACGAAGCTCGGCATCAGGATGACATTCTTGGCGATATGCGCGCCGGCGCGGGCGAGGCTGCCGGGCACCGCGCGGAAACCGGCGGCGCGGAACGCCGCTTCGTCCCAGCCCGCGAACTTGCTCGGCACCTTGTCCCACCACTGGCCGCCGCCGGGGCCATTTTCGATCAGGGCGTTATCGTTGAGGCGAAAGGACAGCAGCACCGCCTTCTTGGCCCATTGATTGACCTGCCATCCGTCCGTAATCGGCTCGGCGACGCGCAGTTCGCCCTTGTCGAGCAGGCCAAGCGCCCGGTTCACGGCCTCGCGCACCGGACCCTGGGTGGACAGGCCGATGGTGGCGCGGTCCTCCCACGCGGCGTCGATGGTGGCGATCAGGTCGTGGCTCATGCTTTTATCCCCAATATGTCGGTCAGAAATGGCGTCAGATGGTCGGTTTCGAAATCGATATAATCGGGATGATGGCCGTGATTGCCGGCCTCCGATCCGTTATTGACCCAGATGGTGCTCATGCCGATCGCCTTGGCGGGCTTGAGGTTTCGGGCCATATCCTCGAAAAAAGCGGCGCGGGCCGGATCGACGCCATGCGTCTCGCATAGCGCGGCATAGCCCGACGGATCGGGCTTGGGCACATATTGGCAGGCGTGAATGTCGTGGATCAGCTCGAACGCTTGGCCCAGCCCCAGCCGGTCCAGCACCCTTGCCGCATAATCCGCATCGCCATTGGTGAAGATCAGGCGACGACCGGGCAGCGCGGCGATGGCGGCATTCAGCACCGCGTCCACCGCCAGCCGGTCCATCGAAATATCATGGACATAGTCGAGGAAAGCGCGCGGCTCGATGGCGTGATGCCGCATCAGGCCCGCCAGCGTCGTGCCATGCTCCATGAAATAGCGCTTCTGCGTCGCCCGCGCGATTTCCGGATCACAGCCGAGCAGCCCCTGGATGAACTCGCCCATCTTCACATCGATTAGCGCGAACAGATCCGCCTTCGCCGGATAAAGCGTGTTGTCCAGATCGAAGATCCAGCAATCGACATGGGCAAGCGCGGGCAGCATGGCGCGGCCCTAATGCGCTGCGGGGTGACGGGCAAGGCCCCTTCGGAACGGCTGCTCCCGCCTTAGCAGCCCGGCGCGGCGCTATCGGCGTAGAAGGTCTGCACCGCGTCCCATGCTTCCTGCGCGGTTTCGACCCAGGTCAGCAGGTTGAGATCGGACGGCGAAATCACGCCTTCGTCCGCCAGCGCCTCGAAATCCACCACCCGGTTCCAGAAATCGCGGCCGAACAGCAGCACGGGGATCGGCTTCATCTTGCCGGTCTGGATCAGCGTCAGCAACTCGAACATCTCGTCGAACGTGCCGAAGCCGCCGGGAAACACGGCAAGCGCCCGTGCCCGCAGCAGAAAGTGCATCTTGCGCAGCGCGAAATAGTGAAACTGGAACGACAGTTCCGGCGTCACGAAAGCGTTGGGCGCCTGCTCGTGCGGCAAGACGATGTTCATGCCGATGGTCTGCGCCCCGACATCCGCCGCGCCGCGGTTGGCCGCTTCCATGATCGAGGGACCGCCCCCCGAACAGACGACGAAATGCCGGCATCCTTCCTGTGTCACCGGATATTGCGCCGCGATCCGGGCGAGCGCGCGCGCCTCGTCATAATAGCGCGCCTTGGCCGCCAGATTGTCCGCGACGCGCCGTTGCTCCGGGGTCGTCGCGGCATCCAGCAGCGCCTGCACCTGTTCGGGTTGGGGAATTCGGGCTGAGCCATAGAAAACGAAGGTCGATTCGATCCCGGCTTCGTCCATCAGCAACTGAGGTTTCAATAATTCGAGCTGGAAACGGACCGGGCGCAGATCCTCGCGCAGCAGGAACTCGGTATCCTGAAAGGCGAGGCGATAGGCCCCGCTGCTGGTCTGCGGCGTGGCGACGGCATTTTGCGCGTCGCGGGCTTCCTGCCGGGCGGGGCGGAACTTGCGCTCTTCGATTTCCTTGCGAGTCATGGGGGCGACCTAAGGCGTGCCCGCGACAAAACCAAGCCCGATCAGCGGCAGAAGCCAATAGAGGGTGTTTGGGAAATGCGATCTTTCGCGCATTTTCAAACGGACGCTCAGCGGCAAAAGCCGCCGCGGCCGCCCATGTCGAAATGCAGATGGTCGCGATGCGCCGCATTATAGTCGGGGCTGAGCACGGTATTGAACCGCTTGCAGGCGCTGGCGCGCACCACCGTCAGGAACTGGCGGGTGCGGCTGTCGCCATTCCATCCCTGTTCGACGGTGATTCGCCGTCCGTCGTCCAGCACGAAAGCGGACACATCGACTGCGTTGCTATGCGCATGTTCGGACAGTTTCGCGCTGCCCGCGATCGGCCGACAATTATAGGTGCCGAAGGTTTCGATCCGCACGATTTCAGCCCCCAATATCGCGCGCGCAGCCGGCTCCGCGCCATAGCGCGCCCAGGCGGCGAAATTGGCGGCAAGGCTACAGGTCATTGCCCCTAAATTGGTCGCGGGCACGCCGATATCGAGCAATTTGACCGCGCCATAGGCGCTGCACCCATTGCCGAAATTGCGATCGGGCAGGGGGGTGAAGGCCACTGCCACGCTGGCCAGCCGGGCATGACATTGATTGAGATCGAACGCCTGCTGCGCGGAAGGTTGCGGCCGCGCGGGCGTGGTTCGGGTCGGCGTCGCGACCCGGCCGCGCGGCACCAGATCGCCGCTGCACGCCGCCAGCGCGATCGTTGCCGCCAGCGTGGCTCGTCGCGCGATGTCGCGCCAATTCGGTCTGTTAACCGCCCGTTCCGCCATGTGCGCCAGATTAGCGCCGCATCCTTTGGCGGAAGGTTAACAGCCTGTTCGGCTCGTCGCATTCCGGGCCGCACTTGACAGATAAAGCGAAATCTTTAGGGCGGCGAGCGGGCCACGCGGTCCCAACGCCGCGCAGCTCTCTGTAAGGAGAAGCAGTACATGACTGATATTACCCAAGCCGGCGCCACCATTGCGCCTGCGTCCAAGCCCGCAACCCTGCCGGCGCGCCCCTTCTTTTCTTCCGGTCCCTGCGCCAAGCCCCCCGGCTGGAGCGCCGCCGCGCTCGCCACCGATTCGCTTGGCCGCTCGCATCGTTCCAAGATCGGCAAGACTCGTCTTGCCTACAGCATCGACCTGATGCGCGAGTTGCTGAACCTGCCCGACACCCACCGCATCGGCATTGTGCCCGGTTCGGATACCGGCGCGTTCGAAATGGCGATGTGGACGATGCTGGGCGCGCGCCCGGTCACCACGATCGCCTGGGAAAGCTTCGGCGAAGGCTGGGTGACGGACGCCGCCAAGCAGCTCAAGCTCGACCCCACCGTCATCAAGGCCGATTATGGCCAGTTGCCCGACCTTTCGACCGTCGATTTTTCGACGGACGTTCTGTTCACCTGGAACGGCACCACCAGCGGCGTGCGCGTGCCCAACGCCGACTGGATTCCGGCGGACCGCGCGGGCCTGACCTTTGCCGACGCGACCAGCGCGGTGTTCGCCTATCCGATCGACTGGGCAAAGATCGACGTCGCCACCTTCTCCTGGCAGAAGGTGCTGGGCGGTGAGGGCGGCCACGGCGTGCTGATCCTCGGCCCGCGCGCGGTCGAGCGGCTGGAAAGCTACACCCCCGCCTGGCCGCTGCCCAAGGTGTTCCGCCTCGTGTCGAAGGGCAAACTCGCCGAGGGCGTGTTCAAGGGCGAGACGATCAATACCCCGTCGATGCTGGCGGTCGAGGATGCGATCTTCGCGCTCGAATGGGGCAAGTCGATCGGCGGCGCGGCGGGCCTGATCGCGCGCAGCGACGCCAATGCGGCCGCGCTCGATAAGATCGTGGCGGAGCGCGACTGGCTTGGCCATCTCGCCACCGATGCGGCCTCGCGCTCGAAAACGAGCGTCTGCCTGACGGTCGCGGGCGCCGACGAAACGTTTATCAAGAGCTTCGCTGCCCTGCTGGAGAAAGAGGGTGCGGCGCTCGACATCGCCGGCTATCGCGATGCCCCCGCTGGCCTGCGTATCTGGTGTGGCGCGACCGTCGACACCGCCGATATCGAGGCGCTGGGACCGTGGCTCGACTGGGCCTATGCGACCGTGAAGGCTGCCTAACTCTCATAATCCCCGTCATTCCCGCCAAAGCGGGAATCCATCTCCGGCCCCGTTCTGCTTTGTGACGTCGGAAGATGGATCCCCGCCTTCGCGGATGACGAGCCAATCAAGGAATCGACAATGCCCAAGGTACTTATCAGCGACCAGATGGACCCCCGCGCCGCCGCGATCTTCCGCGAGCGGGGCGTCGAGGTCGACGAAATCACCGGCAAGACGCCTGAAGAGCTGAAAGCGATCATCGGCCAGTATGACGGCCTCGCCATCCGCTCCTCGACCAAGGTGACGAAGGAGATTCTCGACGCCGCGACCAACCTCAAGGTCATCGGCCGCGCGGGCATCGGCGTCGACAATGTCGACATCCCCTATGCCTCCGCCAAAGGCGTGATCGTGATGAACACCCCGTTCGGCAACTCGATCACCACCGCCGAACATGCCATCGCCCTGATGTTCGCGCTTGCCCGCCAGTTGCCGGAGGCCGACGCCTCGACCCAGCTTGGCAAGTGGGAAAAGAACCGCTTCATGGGCGTGGAAGTCACCGGCAAGACGCTGGGCCTGATCGGCGCGGGCAATATCGGTTCGATCGTCGCCAGCCGCGCGCTGGGCCTGAAGATGAAGGTGGTCGCCTTCGATCCGTTCCTGACGCCCGAGCGCGCCGTGGAAATGGGCGTGGAGAAGGCCGATCTCGACACGCTGCTGGCAAAGGCCGACTTCATCACCCTGCACACGCCGTTGACCGACCAGACCCGCAACATATTGAGCCGCGAAAACCTCGCCAAGACCAAGAAGGGCGTGCGCATCGTCAACTGTGCGCGCGGCGGCCTGATCGACGAAGTGGCGCTCAAGGAGGCGCTCGATTCGGGCCAGGTCGCGGGCGCGGCGCTCGATGTGTTCGTCAAGGAACCGGCGAAGGAATCGCCGCTGTTCGGCACGCCGAACTTCATCTGCACGCCGCATCTGGGCGCTTCGACCGATGAGGCGCAGGTCAATGTCGCGCTTCAGGTGGCTGACCAGCTTTCCGACTACCTGCTCGACGGCGGCATCACCAATGCGCTGAACGTGCCGTCGCTTTCCGCCGAGGAAGCACCCAAGCTCAAACCCTATATGGCGCTCGCCGAACGGCTGGGTTCGCTGGTGGGCCAGCTTGAGGGCGACCAGATCACCGGCATCGCGGTCGAGGTCGAGGGCCATGCCGCCGAACTCAACCAGAAGCCGATCACCGCAGCCGTTCTCGCCGGGCTGATGCGCGTCTATTCGGACACGGTGAACATGGTCAATGCGCCCTTCCTCGCGAAGGAGCGCGGTCTCGACGTGCGCGAAGTGCGCCATGATCGGGAAGGCGATTACCAGACGCTGGTGCGCGTTACCGTCACCACCGAAAATGGCGACAAGTCGGTCGCGGGAACGCTGTTCGGCCATGCGTCCCCACGCCTCGTCGAACTGTTCGGCATCAAGGTCGAGGCCGATCTCGCCGGTACGATGCTCTATATCGTCAACCAGGACGCGCCCGGCTTCATCGGTCGCGTCGGCACCACGCTGGGCGAGGCGGGCGTCAATATCGGCACCTTCCACCTTGGCCGCCGCAATCAGGGCGGCGAGGCGGTGCTGCTGCTGTCGGTCGACGGCGCGGTGACGGAGGAACTGCGGCTGAAAATCTGCGAACTGACCGGCGTGAAGCAGGTCAAGCTGCTGCGCTTCGCCTGAAACCACGGGGAGCCGGGGGCTGGCCTAATCCGCCAAACTCGTTAAAGGGCCAGCCATGACCAGCTTCCCCCCCGGCCTCCTGCCCGAAGGGCTTTCCGACCGCCTGCCGCCGCAGGCCGAAGCCTCCGCGCGGCTGACGCGGCGCGTGCTCGATACCGTGGCGGCGCATGGCTATGAACGGGTCATGCCGCCGCTCGCGGAGTTTGAGGAGACGCTGGTCGGCCGCCTCAAATCTGCGCGCGCGCAGGATTTGCTGCGCGTCGTCGATCCCGTATCGCAGCGCAGCCTCGCGCTGCGGCCGGACATGACCGCGCAGGTCGGCCGCATCGCCGCGACGCGGCTGTCCGGCGTGGCGCGTCCGTTGCGCCTCTCCTACGCAGGGCCGGTGATCCGCCTGAAGGCGAACCAGTTGCGCCCTGAGCGCGAGAAGCTCCAGCTTGGCGCGGAACTGATCGGATCGGACGGGGTCGCCGCCGCAGTCGAGATCGTCAATGTCGCGATCGAGGCGTTGCAGGCGGCGGGCGTCACCGGCATCACCATCGACTTCACCCTGCCCGACCTGATCGACGCGCTGGCCGCCGGGCCGCTGCCGCTGGATGTCGATGAAATCGAGGCGGTCCGCGGTGAACTGGACGCCAAGGATGCCGGCGCGCTGGTGGCGATTTCACCGGCGGCTGCCGCCTATCTGCCGCTGATCGAGGCGACCGGCCCGTTTCATGCCGCGATGGAGCGGCTGGAGGCGCTGAACAGGTCGCTCGGCGGCGCGATCGACAGCCGCATCGCCGGTTTGCGCGCGATCGCCAAACCGATCGGCTGGGACATCAACCTGACGCTCGATCCGACCGAGCGCCATGGGTTCGAATATCAGAACTGGTTCGGCTTCTCGATCTTCGCGGAAGGCTTCATCGGGGAGATCGGCCGGGGCGGCAGCTATGCGATCGCGCATGGCCAAGGCGCCGACGAGCCTGCGGTCGGCTTCTCGCTCTATCCCGATCCGCTGATCGACGCGGGCTTCGGCAGCGATTCGCCCCGCCGCCTGTTCCTGCCCGTCGGGGCCGACCCGGCGCGCGCCGCCGCGTTGCGCGCGGAAGGCTGGCACACGGTCGCGGCGCTCGGGGCTGACGAGGACGGCGCGTCGCTGCGCTGCTCGCACTGGCTCGATGGCGTGGAACCGCGCGCCTATTGATCCCTCGCCAGCTGGCGACGGACAGGCGGTATCGTGGCGCAGACGGGCGTTCCGTCCTTCCCCGTGCCATTCACGATGATTTCGATCGCGCGCTGCTGGGTCGTGGCCTGCGCCAACAGGCCGGTGTCCATATCGTGAATGTCGATCTTCATCCGCCGGGACCAGGGGGACGCCGGATCGCCCGCAAGCTGGCCAACCCGGATATAGATGAAGCGTCGCACCGGACCCTCGCGGCGGATCTGGTCGCCGAAGAATTTGGGGCCGGGCGCAACGCGGATCGGCACATCGAACGTCAGCGGCTCGCCAGCCTGTGAGATTTTGGGATCAAGCGGTCCTTCGTCTTTCGCCTGAAGGCTGTGCATCACCCCCGCCACCGGCTGTTCGATGATGATCCGCAAAGCAATGTCGATCTGTTCTGCCTTGGCCATGTATTTTCGTAGCGTCCGCGCGGTCGCGTGGAAAGGCCGGGCGGTGACTCATGCGCCTTGACTGGCCGCCCGTGCGGGGTTAACGCGCGCCCCGCACAGGATGGCCCAAGGGGCATCCACCCGATTCAAGTCCGGTCGCCGAGTCCTGTCGAAGGGCGGCCAGGACTCGCTCTGGCAGGGCGGAGTCGTATATCCATGGCAAATGTCACCGTAATCGGCGCCCAGTGGGGCGATGAGGGCAAGGGCAAGATCGTCGACTGGCTGTCGGAGCGCGCCGATGTCGTCGCCCGCTTTCAGGGCGGCCATAATGCCGGGCACACGCTGGTCGTCGGCGAAAAGGTCTATAAGCTGTCGCTGCTGCCGTCGGGCATCGTGCGCGGCACGCTGTCTGTCATCGGCAATGGCGTGGTGCTCGACCCCTGGCATTTCAGGGAAGAGGTCGCCAAGCTGACCGGGCAGGGCGTGACGATCACCCCGGACAATCTCCAGATCGCCGAAACCTGCCCGCTGATCCTGCCGTTCCACCGCGACCTCGACGGACTGCGCGAAGATGCGTCGGGTGCGGGCAAGATCGGCACGACCCGGCGCGGCATCGGCCCGGCTTATGAGGACAAGGTCGGCCGTCGCGCGATCCGGGTGTGCGACCTCGCGCATCTCGATGATTTGGGACCGCAGCTCGACCGGCTGACCGCGCATCACGACGCTCTTCGTGCCGGGTTCAATGAGCCGCCGATCGATCGCGACGCGCTGATGGCGGAACTGACCGCGATCGCCGACTTTATCCTGCCCTTCGTCAAGCCGGTCTGGCTGACGCTCAACCGCGCCAAGGCGGACGGCAAGCGCATCCTGTTCGAAGGCGCGCAGGGCACGCTGCTCGACATCGACCATGGCACCTATCCCTTCGTGACCTCGTCCAACACCGTGGCGGGCACGGCGGCGAGCGGCACCGGGCTTGGCCCCTCGGGCGCGGGCTTCGTGCTCGCCATCGTCAAGGCCTACACCACCCGCGTCGGCTCCGGTCCCTTCCCCACCGAACTGGAGGACGAAACCGGCCAGCGGCTGGGCGAGCGTGGCCATGAGTTCGGCACCGTCACCGGGCGCAAGCGCCGCTGCGGCTGGTTCGACGCCGTGCTGGTGCGCCAGTCGATCGCGGTATCGGGCGTCACCGGCATCGCGCTGACCAAGCTCGATGTTCTGGACGGGTTCGAGACGCTGAAGATCTGCGTTGGCTACCGGATCGGCGAACAGACGTTCGACTATCTCCCCGCCCATGCGCAGGATCAGGCGAAGGCGGAGCCGATCTACGAGGATATCGAAGGCTGGCAGGACACGACGGCGGGTGCGCGTAGCTGGGCCGAACTTCCCGCGCAGGCGATCAAATATATTCGCCGGATCGAGGAGCTGATCGGCTGCCCGGTGACGCTCGTATCCACCAGCCCCGAGCGCGAGGACACGATCCTGGTGCGCGATCCCTTCGCGGACTGATCGGGAGGCTTGGGGCAATGGCGGGCGATCGCTTCGAACGGCACAAACAGCCCTGGACCCAGGATGAGGTCCAGAAGCTGCATACGCTGTCGAAAAAAGGCATGGCCCTCAAAGCCATTGCCAAGGCCCTGACCCGCAGCGAGGAGTCGGTGAAGCTGCGGGCGAAGGCGGACGGGCTGTCGATCGCGAAGCTGCGATAGCTGGGACTATGGGCGGCTAAGGCCGAAAGCGGACTGGCGGCTTTCGGGAACCGCTCAATCATATTTCCGGTAAGGGCGGCCCCGCCCTCGTTCACGAGCGGTTTGATGAGGAAGCCGAGTTTCAAACCGTTTGAGTTCCTTTAGATGGTCAGGATCAAATGGGGCTGCTCGTCGCAGCCAATATCTATAGGATGCAAGGTTGCCTCGATTGAATGCATCCATGGCGAGATGTTGAGCGGCATATTCATAGCCGCCCTTATGCGCTCGATAGTAGAGGCCCGCTCGGCTGAACGGATCAGATATTCGTCCTTCCTTGCGGAAGGTATCGGCCAAAGTGACCATAGCAGAGAAATCTTTGCCTAATGCCAAGTGCCATAAAATGGGTTCGTATAAGCCACACCCATGCTCATCCTTAATGGACCAATACCGCATCCAAAGGGCATCACGCTTTGCCAGACTATTTCGCGATTTCATGTGTCCAAGCTACATAGCTCCTATGATTTCGCAATGTCCGCTATCAGCACGTAGGATCGTCGCCTCCAATGGCAACAAATGATCATAGCTATCCGTCCGCTTCCCAGTCCAGCTGCGCCCCAAGGCGTGGCCCTGCGACTACAGCCCCGCCGGAAAACATCCTATTGCGCCTCCGGTCCTCGCTTCATCCTGTCCTATTGCGATCCCGTCCGGCTAATCTGCCCCGGTTTTTGAACCCGCAAATAACCGGACCCACCAGCCTCGCGCGCCCGTGCGTGCGCCCGCGCGTACCCGCCAGAGTGTGAACTTCCGCGAAAATCCGCCGTTTCCGGCTCCGGCCCCGGCCTTCAACCCTTCCGGTCGCCGTCCACCATGTCCGATGCCAGTTCCAGCCCCGCGCGGCCGCCCGCCGCCGTATGCGCCGGGGCCTTGGGATGGGGGGTGTCGGCTGGCTCTTCGACCTCCAGCATGCCTTCCCATTTGGTGATGACCGATGTCGCGATGGCGTTGCCCAGCACATTGGTGGCGGTGCGGCCCATGTCCATGAAATGATCGACCGCGAGGATGAAGGCGACCCCCTCGACCGGCAGGTCGAACTGGCCGAGCGTAGCGGCGACTACCACCAGCGAGGCACGCGGGACTGCGGCGATGCCCTTGCTCGTCACCATCAGGACCAGCAGGATGGTGATCTGGGTCGCGATCGGCAGATGGATATTATAGGCCTGCGCGATGAAGATCGTCGCGAAGGTCGAATACATCATCGACCCGTCGAGATTGAAGCTGTAGCCCAGCGGCAGCACGAAGCTGTAGATGCGGCGCGGCACGCCGAAGCGGTCGAGCTGCTCCAGCATCTTGGGATAGGCGGCTTCCGAAGAGGCGGTGGAGAAGGCGATCAGGATCGGTTCGCGCACATATTTGAGCAGCTTGACCATCCGTTTGCCAAGGAAGATCGATCCTGCGGCCACCAGCAGCAGCCACAAGGCGAACAGGGCGATATAAAATTCGCCGACCAGCTCGCCGAAGGTCTTGAGCACGCCAAGCCCTTCGGTCGTGACCACCGAAGCCAGCGCGCCGAACACCGCGAAGGGCGCGACGCGCATGACATAGCCGGTGACTTGCAGCATCAGCTCGACCATCGCCTCGATCACGGCGACGATCGGCTTGCCCTTGTCGCCGATCGCGGTCAGCGCGACGCCGACGAACAGCGAGAAAACGACGATCTGGAGGATGGAATTTTCCGCCATCGCGCCGACCATCGAGGTCGGAAAGACGTGGAGGATGAAGTCGCTGAAATTGAGTGCTTCGGTATTGACCCCGGACTCCGCGCCGCTGCGCACGAGGTTCAGCCCTTCGCCGGGTGCGAAGAAATTGACGAAGATGAGGCCCAGGGTCAACGAAATCAGGCTGGCGATGATGAACCAGGCGAGCGCCCGCCCGCCGATCCGCCCAAGCGCGGCGCTATCCCCCATATGGGCGATGCCTGCCACCAGCGTGGAAAAGACGAGCGGCGCGATAATCATCTTGATGAGGTGCAGGAAGATGTCGGCGAGCAGATGGAAATATCCGGCGACGGTCTTGGCCGTGGCCGCATCGCCGCCGATCCAGACATTCGCCGCAAATCCTACCAGCACGCCCAGGACCATGCCGGTCAGGATATAGGCCGTCAGTCTGTTACGCATGCACGCCCCTTCACCCGGCGCGCCGATGCGCGCGCCCCAATGCCGTCCCGTCAGGCGTCGAACCCTAACAGGCGCCCGACCCACCCGCAATCGGATGCGCCGCTTCTCATGAGCCTAGACGAACGAGCGGGGCCAGTCCGCGCCGCGCCGATCAGGAAAGCATGTGCGTCAGGGGTATAGCAGCCCCTCGCGCCAGTCCGGCCCGGCCCGTTCGAACAGCCGCCGTTCATGCAGCCGGTGCTCGCGATCCTGCCAAAATTCGATGCGCTCGGGCGTCACGCGAAAGCCGGACCAATAGGGCGGGCGGGGCACGGGGGCGCCCGCGAATTGGGCTTCGGCCTGTTCGAAACGGGTCAGGAACACCTCCCGCGAAGCCAGCGGCCGCGACTGGTCCGATGCCCATGCGCCGAGCTGGCTGTCCCGGCTACGGGTCGCGAAATAGGCGTCGGCGGCGGCATCATCCACAGGTTCCACCGCCCCTTCGATGCGGATCTGACGGCGCAGCGACTTCCAGTGAAACAGCAGCGCCGCATGCGGATTTTCAAGCAGTTCGTTCGCTTTGCGTCCCTCGAAATTGGTGTAGAATATAAAGCCGTCCGGCCCATGGCCCTTCAACAGCACCATGCGCACCGAAGGATGACCGCGCGCGTCGGCGGTGGCCAGCGCCATGGCGTTGCTGTCGTTGATCTCGGTCTCGCGCGCCTGCGCGTACCATTCTTCGAAAAGGGCGATGGGATCGGTCATGGCAAAGGCTTAGGCGCGGGGGTAGCGCGTGTCGATAAGCGACTGTTCCGCTTGAAGCATCGCGGCCTTTTCGCCACATAGGGCGCAGTTTCGCAACAACCCTGTCACCAAGGATGAATCCCGGCCGATGGCTGATCCCTATTCCACATTGGGCGTCGCGCGCGGCGCGAGCGAGGCCGAGATCAAATCGGCCTATCGCAAGCTCGCCAAGGAACTGCACCCCGATCGCAACAAGGATAATCCCAAGGCGTCCGAACGCTTTTCGCTGGTGACGAACGCCTATGACCTGCTGTCCGACAAGGACAAGCGCGCCCGGTTCGACCGGGGCGAGATCGACGGCGACGGCAATCCGGCCGCGCCGTTCGGCTTTGGCGGTGGCGGTCCGGGCGGCGGTTTCCGGGGACGGCCCGGTGGCGGCGGTCAGCCCGGCGGGTTCGAATTCAACGAAGGCGGCGACTTCGGCGATATTTTCGAAGGGCTGTTCGGCGGTGGCCGGCGCGCGCCCGGCGGCGGTTTCGGGCGCGGCGCGCCACCGCCCAAGGGCGCGAACGTCGCCTATCGGCTGGCGGTGCAGTTCGTGGACGCGGCGACGCTCGCGCCCCAGCGCATCACCTTGCAGGACGGCAAGACGATCGACCTGAAGCTGCCCGCCGGGGTCGAGACGGGGACGCAGATGCGCCTGTCGGGCAAGGGGCAGGCGGGGCCGGGTGGCGCAGGCGATGCGATCGTGACGATCGACGTCAAGCCGCACGCCTTTTTCCGGCGCGATGGCGACAATGTCCTGCTCGATCTGCCGATCACGCTGGATGAGGCGGTGAAGGGAGGCAAGGTCAAGGTGCCGACCGTCGATGGCCCGGTCATGCTGGGCGTGCCGGCCGGCGCGGGTCCGGGTAAGACGCTGCGTCTGCGCGGGCGCGGCTTTACCGGCAAGGATGGGGAGCGCGGCGACCAGCTCGTCACCCTGCTGGTCGATGTCGCCGCCGACGATCCGGCGATTCAGGCGCTGGTGGCGGGGTGGAGCGACAGCCGCGCCGTGCGCGCCCATCTGGGCGTATAGGGCGTTAGGGGCGGATGCCACGACCTTCGCCCCAATCCCCCGAATCGCGACGCCAGCGACTGACCGGAGAAGCGCGCTACAAGTTCAACCGCCAGATGGACCGCATTCGTCCCGGTTCTTACGCTTTCGAGATCATGAAACGGGTCGCCGTGGGCACCTATAATGACGGGTTCATCCACGCCGGGAACCTCGCCTATCTGTCGCTGATGACGCTGTTCCCCTTCTTCATCGTCGCCGCCGCCGTGGCCAGCATCTTCGGCCGGTCGGAGGATGGGCTGGCGGCGGTCGGCGCCTTCCTCGCCACCGTGCCGCGTGGCGTGGCGGATGTGGTGCGCCAGCCGATCGAGGATGTGCTGCACGCCCGCACCGGGCCGTTGTTGTGGTTCGGCGGCCTCGTCGGCCTGTGGACCGTGGGTAGCCTCATTGAAACGATCCGCGACATATTACGCCGCGCCTACGGGACGAAAAGCACCCGCCCTTTCTGGCACTACCGCCTGACCGCGATCGGCATCACGCTGGTCAGCGTGCTCGCGGTCATGTTCGCCTTTTCGATGCAGGTGATGCTGACGGGCATCGATCAGCTCGTCCACAGCCTGTTCCCTTTCGCGGATGACGCGATCCGCATCGTGACGCTGACGAAGATGGTGCCGATGGCGATCCTGTGCGTCGCCCTTTACTCGCTGTTCGCCTCGCTGACGCCCAGCGCCTATCGCGATCCGCGCTTCAACAAATGGCCCGGCGCGATCGCGACTGCCCTGTGGTGGTATGGCGTCACCTTGCTGCTGCCCGTCACGCTTTCGCTGCTTGGTGGCTATGACCGGACCTATGGCAGTCTGGCCGGTGTCATGATTACGCTGATTTTTTTCTTTCTCGTGGGGCTTGGCGTGGTAATTGGCGCGGAACTCAATGCGGCGCTGGCGGAATTTCCCGAAGAGGAACAGGCAGAAGCGACGCTGGACAAAGGGAATGGAACCAGGGAATGAACGGCTTGATGGCAGGAAAGCGCGGGCTCATCATGGGCCTCGCCAATGACAAGTCGCTGGCATGGGGTATTTCCAAGGCGCTGCATGCGCAGGGAGCCGAACTTGCCTTTTCGTATCAGGGCGAGGCGCTGGCCAAGCGCGTGCGGCCGCTGGCAGAGCAGGTCGGTTCCGATTTCCTGATCGATTGCGACGTGTCGGACATGGACAAGCTGGACGCGGCCTTCGCCGAGATCGAGGCGCGCTGGGGCAGGCTCGACTTCGTGGTTCATGCGATCGGCTTTTCCGACAAGAATGAGCTGCGCGGCAAATATGTCGACACCAGTCTCGAAAATTTCCTGATGACGATGAATATTTCGGCATTCAGCTTCGTCGCGGTAACGAAGCGCGCGCGCGCGCTGATGCCCGATGGCGGCAGCATCCTGACGCTGAGCTATTATGGCGCGGAAAAGGTCATTCCCCATTATAACGTCATGGGCGTGGCCAAGGCGGCGCTGGAAACATCGGTCAAATATCTGGCGATGGACCTGGGACCGGAAAATATCCGCGTCAACGCCATCTCCGCCGGACCGATCAAGACGCTCGCGGCCAGCGGCATCGGCGATTTCCGCTATATCCTCAAATGGAACGAGCTGAATTCGCCGCTGCGGCGCAACGTCACGATCGAGGATGTCGGCGGCGCTGCCCTCTACCTGTTGTCCGGCCTGTCGTCGGGCGTGACGGGCGAAGTCCATCATGTCGACGCGGGCTATAATGTCATCGGCATGAAGGCCGAGGACGCACCCGACATCGCGCTCGAAAAATGAGCTTCAACACATTTGGCCGCGTCTTTCGCTTCACCACCTGGGGCGAAAGCCATGGGCCGGCCATCGGCGCGGTGGTGGATGGCTGCCCGCCCGGACTGGCGCTGAGCGAGGCCGACATCCAGCCGCTGCTCGACAAGCGCAAGCCCGGCACATCCAAATTCACGACCCAGCGGCGCGAAGCGGATGAGGTGCGCATCCTGTCAGGCGTGTTCGAGGGACGGACGACCGGCACGCCGATCAGCCTGATGATCGAAAATACCGACCAGCGATCGAAGGATTATTCGGACGTCGCCAAGGCTTACCGCCCCGGCCATGCCGATTATGCCTATGACGCCAAATACGGCTTTCGCGACTATCGCGGCGGCGGCCGGTCCTCCGCGCGCGAGACCGCGAGCCGGGTCGCCGCCGGAGTGGTGGCGCGGGCCGTGATCCCCGAAGTCGAAATTCTCGCCTGGGTCAGCGCCATCGGCGGCGACGCGATCGACCCGGCGCGGTTCGACGCGGCGGAGATCGGCCGCAATCCCTTTTTCTGCCCCGACCCGGAGGCGGCGAAACGCTGGGAAAAGCTGGTCGATGATGCGCGGCGCGACGGTTCCTCGCTCGGCGCGGTGGTCGAATGCGTCGCTACCGGCGTACCTGCAGGCTGGGGCGCGCCACTCTATGCCAAGCTGGACAGCGAGCTGGCGGCGGCCTGCATGAGCATCAATGCGGTGAAGGGCGTCGAGATCGGCGACGGTTTCGCCGCCGCCGCGCTGCGTGGCGAGCAGAATGCCGATCCGATGCGGCCGCGCGGTGACGGTGGCAATGACGGTCCGGTCTTTCTAGCCAACCATGCCGGCGGCATCGCGGGCGGCATCTCGACAGGGCAGCCGGTGGTGGTGCGCGTCGCCTTCAAGCCGACCAGTTCGATCCTGATCCCGGTCGAGACGGTCACACGCGACGGGGAAGCGACGGAGATTATCACCAAGGGGCGTCACGACCCCTGCGTCGGCATTCGCGGCGTGCCCGTGGTCGAGGCCATGGTGGCGCTCGTCCTGGCCGACCAGAAACTGCTCCATCGCGCGCAATGTGGCGATCGGGGATAATGGGATGCGGCGAACCGCGCCGCATTTCCGCCCGGTGACGTAAATGCCGCACGACAGGGACGGGAAACAGGATTAGCATCTCCTCATGTCCTCACGAAGGGCTATGCGGCAGAGCGAAAGCAGGGGAGCGCCATCATCCTCATGAGGATAGGCTGGCGGTCAAAACGTCCTCCAACGCCGCGATCCGGGCCGACCATGGCGACATGGCCGGCCCTTTCCATGTCAGCGCCCGCGTGGCGAGCGCCACTATGAACCCAGCGGACCTGTCCGGCGCTGCGCTGACCCCTTAACCGGGCCTTCCACAGCAGAGGAAAGCCGCGATCATGTCCAGCCTGCCCTTTCATCAGGTCGACGCCTTCGCCGACGCGCCGTTCACCGGCAATCCGGCGGCGGTGATGCCGTTGACCGCCTGGCTGGACGATGTCACGCTGCAAGCGATCGCGGCGGAAAACAACCTGCCCGAAACGGCCTTCCTCGTCGCGACGCCCGATGACCCGGATGCCGATTATGCGCTGCGCTGGTTCACGCCCGCCGTGGAGGTCAAGCTGTGCGGCCACGCGACCCTCGCCAGCGGCCATATATTGCTCACCGGCGACAGGATCCGTTTCCGCACGAGGCATGCTGGAATATTGACCGTCGAACGGGCCGGGGCAGGCTACGCCCTCTCGTTGCCCGCCTGGACGATGACGCCGCGCGACCTGCCCGAATTGGCGCAGGCGCTGGGCGGCCATCCGACCGCATCTTTCTGGCGCGATGGTGGCTATAGCTTGTTCTGTTATCCCGACGCGGCGGCGGTGCGCGCCTTGACCCCCGACTTTGTGGCGCTCAGGGCGCATGGCGATCTGATGCTGATCGCGACCGCGCCTGGAGAGGATAGCGATATCCTCTCCCGCGTGTTCGTGCCGGGCGGCGGCATCGATGAAGATCCGGTGACCGGCTCTGCCCATGGCCTGCTCGCGCCCTTTTGGGCGGAGCGGCTGGGCAAGAGCGCGATCAGCGCGGTTCAGGCTTCGTCGCGGGGCGGCCGAATTGGCTGTACGCTCGCCGGCGACCGGGTGGTGCTGACCGGCGGCTGTCGCACCATCATCGAAGGGCGCTTCTTCCTTTAGCGCCTGTCACCCATTCCCTGCATCAGGCTTTGGTCGCGGTATCGACCGTGTTTGCAGCAGGGGTAGCGGATGGCTTCGCCACCTTGCCCGGCGACTTTCGGGGGGCGGCTTTCGCCTTTACGGGTTTGGCCGTCGGTGTATTCGCTGGGAACAGCTTGAGCGTTTCGGCGCTTTTCCGGTCCCCGGTGCCGGCCTTGGCTTCAGCGGCGGGACGAGGACTCGCCGGAGCGGCCTTGGCCTTTTTCGCGGAAGTCTTGCTGGCGGGCTTGGCCGGCGCGTCGCTTGCAGTAACTGCGGCCGCCGGTCGCCGCCCGAGACCGATTTTCTTGGCGATGGCGCGGCGTTCGGCGGCGAAATCGGGCGCAACCATGGGATAGGTGGCGGGCAGATTATAGCGCTCGCGATAGCTGTCGGGCGTCAGGCCATGTTTCGAAAGATGGCGCTTGAGCGTCTTATAAGCTTTGCCATCGATCAGACTCAAGATGTGGCCGGACGCGGCAAGGCTTTTGCGCGCCGACACCGCCGGTGTATGGACAGGAGCTTCGGCCTGCGCAGGTACGCTGGCCTTTTCTTCTATCAGCGCGGCTTTGGTAGTGCGAACAAGATCGGCGATATCGGTATGCGCGACCGTGTTATTGGCGAGATAGGCGCTCAGGAGCTGAACGGTAAGCGTCGCGACGTCAGGCTGTTCGTTATCTGCCATGAAAGGGGACCTTTATATTAGGGCGTGGCCTACTCATGCAATGTTTCATGGCCGTTGTAAATTCGTCTATGTTGTTCTCTTGCCTTCGATCACTGCGCGCATGTCCGATAATAGCACGCCATTATTCGCGGAGTGCCGAATGTTCGGCATCGTCAGGCTGCTTTGCCGCGCAGCGCCTTTTGCCGTCGCCGCTGCACCGACGATCCGATCCCCAGCGCTTCGCGATATTTGGCGACCGTGCGCCGGGCGAGGTCCATGCCCTTGCCGCGCAGCAGATCGACCAGCGCGTCGTCGGAGAGGATAGCCTGTGGCTCCTCCGCCGCGATCAATGCCTTGATATGGCTTTTGACCGCCTCGGCCGAGACCGAGCCTTCCCCGTCCGCCGCCGCGATGCCGCTGGTGAAGAAATATTTGAGTTCGAACAGGCCGCGCGGACAGGACAGATATTTGTTGGACGTGACCCGGCTCACCGTGGATTCATGCATTTCGATCGCGTCGGCCACCGTCTTGAGCGTCAGCGGCTTGAGATGCGCGACGCCCTTGCGGAAGAAATCCTCCTGGCATCGCACGATCTCGCTCGCGACCTTGATGATCGTCTTCTGCCGCTGGTCGAGCGCCTTCACCAGCCAGTTCGCGCTGGCGAGGCATTCAGCAAGCCATAGCTTGGCATTGCGGTCATGCGCGCCGCCCGCCAGTTCGACATAATAGTCGCGATTGACGAGCAGCCGGGGCAGGGTCGCATTATTGACCTCTATCGCCCAGCCGTCGCGGGTCGGCGTGACGAACAGATCTGGCGTGACCGGGGCTATGCGGTCGTCGGAATAGCGCAGGCCGGGCTTGGGATCGTAGCTGCGCAACTCGCGGATCATGTCGGTCAGATCCTCTTCATCGACACCGCAAATGCGCCGCAACTGAGGGAGCGCGCCCTTCGCGAGAAGATCGAGATTGGCGAGCAGCCGCTGGATGCAGGGATCGTGGCGATCCGCCTCGATCGCCTGCAAGGCGAGGCATTCGGCCAGCGATCGCGCGCCGACGCCGGTGGGATCGAAGCTCTGGACGACGCTCAACACCCGCTCGACTTCGCTCAGAGCCACGCCAAGCCCGTGTGCTGTCTCCAGCAGATTGGCCTCCAGATAGCCCGCCGCGTCAATCTGGCCGATCAACTGCCCCGCTATCACCAGCGGCATGCCGCGCAACTGCGCCCGCGCCTGATCCATCAAATGTTCGTGCAGGCCGGGTTCGGGATTGGCGAAACTGTCGAAATCGGGCGCTTCGCCACCACCCGCCAGCGCGTCCAGCGATCCTGCTCCGCCGCCCGATGCGCGGTCGGCGGGACCATCGTCGATAAAGGTTTCGGTGGCATGATCGACGTCGAGCGGCGCATCTTTTTCGCCCAGCCCCTGCGCCATCAGGGAGGCCGTGTCCGCCGTCTCGGCCGACAAAGCGGGGCGATCCATGTCGTTTTCGCTAGTGCCAGCTTGAAGTCTGTCGTCAGCCGGGCCTGCGGAATCCAGCAGCGGGTTTTTTTCCAGTTCGCCCGCTACGAAGCTTTCGATCTCCAGGTTGCTGAGCGCGAGCAGGCGGATCGCCTGCTGCAATTGCGGCGTCATGACGAGCGACTGGCTCTGCCGCAGATCGAGGCGGGGACCGAGCGCCATCAAAGATCGCCTGGACTCATATCACAGCGAGAAATTCTCGCCCAGATACAGCCGCCGGACGTCGGCATTGGCGACCAGTTCGGTGGGGCTGCCCGCGAACAGCACCTGGCCGCTATAGATGATGCAGGCGCGGTCGACGATTTCAAGCGTCTCGCGCACATTATGATCGGTGATGAGCACGCCGATGCCGCGCGTCTTGAGCTGCTTCACAAGGTCGCGGATATCGGCGATCGACAGCGGGTCGATGCCTGCGAACGGCTCGTCCAGCAGCACGATCGACGGGTTCGCCGCCAGCGCGCGGGCAATTTCGCACCGCCGCCGCTCGCCGCCCGACAGCGCCATCGCCGCCGAATCGCGCAGCCGGGCAAGGCCGAACTCGTCCAGCAACTGTTCGAGCCGGGCCTCGCGTGCGTCCTTGTCCGGCTCCGCCAGTTCCAGCACCGCGCTGATATTCTGCGATACCGTCAAGCCCCGGAAGATCGAGGTTTCCTGCGGCAGATAGCCAAGGCCCAAAATGGCGCGACGATACATGGGCAGGCCGGTAATATCCTGCCCGTCGAGAATGATTCGGCCATGATCAGGACGAACCAGGCCCATGACCGAATAGAAGCAGGTCGTCTTGCCCGCGCCATTGGGACCGAGCAGCCCGACGACCTCGCCCTTGCCCACGGTCAGCGACACATCGGTCAGCACCGCGCGCTTGTCATAGCTTTTCGCGATCGAGATGACCGACAGCCCCTCGCCCACTTCATGCGGGGTAAGCGGCCTTGCCGTGGGCCTGTCCTGAAGTGTCAGATCGTCCATCCGTCCGTCCTTACGGCCGCGCGCGCCGGCGCGGTTGAAGTTCCACCCGTCCGGTCACGCGGACGGCAATTGGCAAGCTTTGTGCATGGGAACGCTGGCGGGGCAAGGGAAAATTGCTGGTCTGCGCGCCGGATGCGGTCGCCCGGCACTAACGAGCCACTCGGCCCGGACGTCGCTCACCCAGCACGATGTGCGCCAAGAGAGGCGCATTACGTCCGAAATGATGGCCGCCCGGCACGACATATTGTTGCGCCAACCAGGGCGGGATCGACGGGCAGGCGCTGTCCTTCTCCAGATCGCCCCGCACGCAACGGAGCGTCAGTCCGCGCAGCCGGGCAATGGCGGGGAGCGTCGGCAGCGAGTCGGACGAATCGAAATCCAGCCATGAGGCCATATGGAACTGGAATTGCGCTCTGGCGCCAAGACCCAGCAGTGAGACGCTGTCGATGCGCGACCGGGTTTCCGGGTCGAGCGCGGCGATCATATGCGGCAGGGCATCGGCGCCGAAACTATAGCCTATCAATATTATCCTGGGCTTGTTCCAGCGTTGGCCGAATGCACGGATCAGCTGCGCAAGATCGCGGCCCGCGCCCTTTGGTGAACGGGCGGTCCAGAAATAGGAGAGACTGTCGACGCCGACGACAGGAATGCCGGCAGCGGCGATCTGGGCCGTGAGATCGCGGTCGATCCCTACCCAGCCGCCATCGCCCGAATAGAGAATGGCCATGCGGTTCGCTTCATGGCCGGATCGCGCGGTCCCGGCGGCGGGGACGATGGTCAACGGCATGTCCGGAATGGCCATCCCGCCCGATGCTTCATGTGGCAAGCGCGGTGGTAGCAACGCCGTTATCGCGGCAACGGCGCGCGCGCGCAGATGGGCGGCGCCTCCCTCCGTCGCCCCACTGTCCGGCAGGCGGATCAGGCTTGCGTGCGGCACGAGGGATACGAACCGCAACAGCGCGCCGCTGTCGATCGTCGCTGCCGGCTCTTGCTGAATCACGACCCACGGAACGGTCACGCGGCGGCTGGGACCGAATTTCCATGCCGGACGGTGGCTGTGGGGTGATATGCGCCAGGCGGTGAAGCCGGACGCCGCGCACCACGGCTTGGCGCTGTCCAGCGAAGCGACCGGATTGATCGAAAGCGCCGCCTGAAGCCCGCCATTGGGCCATTGCGCGATCCCGGCATAGGCAAGCGCCGCGCCGGCGCCAACGCCCATCAGCAGCGGCTTGGTATAGCGAGTGACGCGCATGGCATGCTGAAGGTCGCGGCTGAGGTCGCTCAGCGGATAGTCCGGATTGGCGCAGCGCCGCTTCGCCTGCTCCATCGCGCGCTGCAAGGCGGGGGTGGAGACGCCCGCGACGAGCAGGTCGTGGCGAGCCAGCTCTTCCCCCATCCGTACCATCGGCCGGGTCCACCCGTCATGATCGGACAGCAGAAGGACGACCCCGCGCGGCTCGCCCACGGGCCGATAGACAGCGATCTCGCCCAGCGGCGCGAAGCGATAGGAGGCCGTGCGTTCGCCCGCCGCGAAGCCCCGATTCTGCGCCGGGGCGCTGCCCGTAAGCAGGGCCGGCGTCAGCGACGCCACGAGTAGCAAAACCTTTCTGACAAGGGTGCTCATCATGATTTTCGTGCCGCGATCAGCGCCTGAAGATCGATCAGCGCGCGCCCCAGCGACAGGCCCTGCGGCCCGGCGACGAAGCGCGGCTCCCAGACCGGGGCATATTTATCCTTATAGGCGCGCAGTCCTTCAAAGCCGTACAGCGCCTCGCCATGGCGATAGAGCAGCGCGCCAAGCTTCGCCCATAGCGGCGCCAGTCGGCGCGCCTCCAGTCCCGACAAAGGGGCTAATCCCAGGCTGAACCGGGCATAGCCCTGCGCCCGGCCCCAGAGCATCAGGTTGATGAACAGGAAATCCATGGTGCCATAGGGCATGTCGTCGTCATGCCGCATCAGGTCGACCGACAGTTCTTGCCTGTCGGCTGTCGTCCAGATATTGGCGAAGGCTACGACGCGCTCCCCCTGCCGGACGATCGCGCAATCAAATCGGGCGACATAGTCGGGGTCGAACCGGCCGACGCTGAAACCCTTTTCGCGATGGCCCTTGTTTTGGAGCCAGCGGTCCGAAATACCGCCGAGCGTATCGATCATCTCCGGCATCCGCGCGGCTGGCACGATCTCGAATGTTGCGCCTTCCCGCGCGGCCCGCCGCTCTGCATAGCGCAGCGCCCTGGCCGCTGGTCCTTCGATGCAGAAGCCGTTGAGATCGACCAGCGCCTCTTCGCCATATTTCACGATCTGCAACCCAAGCTCGATCGCGAGCGGAAGGGCATCGGCGCTGATCTGGTAGAGCAGCAGGCGGCCCTGCGCCGCATCGGCCTGCTCGCGCAATTGCCACAGCAGGTCGCTCCATTCCTCCTGCGCGCCGACCGGATCGCCCATGACGATCCAGCTATGGCCCTGAATCTGGTACATGACGAAACATCGGCCGGACGCCGAGGTCAAAAACCGCTTGTCGCCGGTGAAGGCGAGATTCGCTTCCGTGCGGCTCGACAGCGCCAGCGCGCGGGGATCGGGCAGGGTGCCGGCGCTGCCGACCGGGGGACGAATGCGGGCGGGGCGCAGCATCCGAAACGCCGCGAGGCCGACGAAGAACACCGCGACGCCGAAACTGGCGCGCAGGAAGCGGGAGGCGTCGCCCCGCACGGCGAAGCGCCACCACAGATCATCCTGATAATCGACATGCTTGTAGGCGAAGAAACCGATCCACACCGACAGGCATACCGCAACCGCCACGGTCGCCAGCCATCCCGCGCTCAGCGCTTCGGCGGTCAGCTGGGTCCGGCGGTAAAAGGCCGGGCGCGTCCATTGCAACAGGCCCGCTATCGCGAGCATGGCCACCGCCTCTTCATAATCCAGGCCCTTGAGCAGCGAAAAGCCCGCCCCCGCCAGCAGGAGCAGCCGCGTCAGCCAGAAAGCGCCGTCGAGCCTGCGATACAGGCCAGATGACAGGATCAGCAGGGCCGCGCCCGAAAGGCTGGCCGCCATATGCGACGCTTCGATGAACGGGAGCGGCAACAGGTCGATGAGGGTGGCGGTCCGCTGCGGTTCGGCGGGCAACGACCCCGACACCAGCAGGATGCATCCGCCCACGAACACCAGCGCCGACAGCATCACCGGGGCAAGGCTGGCGGCGACGAGCTGAAGATTGCGCACGGCGCCATGCACCGGCTTGCGCCACCGCCGTCCTTCCTGAACCGCGACTATGGCTATCGCCAGCAACAGAGGCGCGATATAATAGAGCAGGCGATAGACGAGCAGGGCGGCGACCAGCGCCGGGCTGCTGGCGGTGGGCAGCGCCGCGAGGATGACCGCTTCGAACACGCCGATGCCGCCTGGCACATGCGAGATCAGGACGGCGATGATGGCGATCGTGTAGCCGATGAAGAAGAACGGCCATAATGCCCCGTCCACACCGGGCACGAGGATGAACAGCGCCGCGCTTGCAAAGGCGAGATCGGTCGCAGCCACGGCGATCTGCGCCAGTGCGAGACCGATGCCCGGCAATGGCAAGGCCCAGCGGCCCAGAGCAAGCGTTCGCCCCCGCCGCCCGGACCAGAGCAGCAGCCCGGCGATGGCGATCAGCAGGACGATGCCGATCGCTTGCATCGCACTCGCGCCAAGGCCAAGACCGTCAATGGCGACCCGCTGCGGCCGTAGGGCGAGCATCAGACCCGCAAGCGTCAGCACGCCGCCCCAGAAGGTGAAGCTGGCGATCGCCACCACACGGGCGATGTCACCCATGGAGAGACCCGCCGCGCTGTAGACCCGATAACGGGCCGATCCGCCGGTCAGGAGTGACAGGCCCAGATTATGGCTGAGCGTATAGCTGGTGAAGGAGGCGAGCGCGGCGGTGCGATAGGGCAGGGGGCGGCCGATCGCGCGCAGGGCGAGAACGTCGTAAAAGGTGAGCGTGACATAGCTGCCCGCCGTGAAGAGGATGGCGAGCGCGATGCGGGACGAGGGCAGGGCGGCGAGCGCCGCGGTGATTTCGTGCGGGCGGACGGCATGCAACAGGTGATAGAGCGCAACAAGGCCGAGCGCCGCCAGCGCCGCGACCAGCGCGACGGACAATGGCGTCCGATACGCGCCCAAAAAATCCCGCACAGTGAAAAATCCTCCCTTATCTCATGGCGTATCGGTCTGACACGCCTCGTCACCGATCCGCCGGGATCAGCTGCGTTGCCAGATTTGTGACTTGCACAGCCAGCCGCCCAATATGCAGCCGCTGATCTTCAGCCGGTTCGCATCCAGTTGCACCATGGTGGAAGAAAATGTCCGCCCCATGTCGGGAACATAAACTTCCCCCTGCCAGCGTCCCTTGCCGGTGCTGTGATAGCTGCGCAGCAATTCCGTGCCGAGCAGGTCTTTGACGCCGGCATCCTGCGCATCGGCGATCGCTTCGGGACTGGCCCAGATCACCCATCCGCACAGATTGCCACGGCAATTGCCGGTCGCGACCTGCACCGTGCGGCGCGGATTGATCCAATGGCCGGTCGGTGCGTCATCGCCCTGCTGGACGTCCCCGGCGCATGCGGCTCCCGCCATCATCGTCAGAGCAGGCAATAGCAGCATCCATGCCCTGATCGCTTCCCTGCCTGCCATGCTCCATCCCTCCTGCCGCTTATCGCCGCGTGCCCGACTGCGCCTTTACGGATGACGCGCAGATGGGCGCTTTCCTAACGTCCTGTAATGTTCGCCGCGTCGATGGCTCTGGCGATCGCGGCATGGACGGCGTCGGTATCGCCATGCATCGGATGGCCGCCGGGCAGCGCCACGCGACGGACATTGGGCTGGGTCAGCATCGGGCACAGGCTGTTGGTCTCTTCCACCCCCTGGATGCAGGTGACGGGCACCCAGGTCAGCTTTCGCCCCGTAACAAGGGCGGCGGCGTCGGGTTTCGCCAAGTCGAGCAGTTCCGAAGGCGAGGTTCGATAGAGGATGGTGTCGGTCGGCACCACCAGCGCCACCATGGCCACGCGTGCGCGCAAATCGGCGGGCATGCCGGTCAGTCCGACATGCAGCATGTCCGCGCCGAACGATTGCCCGATCAGGACGACGCGGCGGGCATGGCCGAAGGCGAGCGCGCGACGGGCCGCCGCACTGACCAGCGCGATCACGTCCGCCGGGGAGCGCTGCTGCCGGAAATAGGTGAGGGAATTGACGCCGACGACGGGAATGCCATCCGCCGTCAGCCTTGCCGCCACGCGTGGCCCCATGCCCATGCGAATGCCCATGTCGCCCGACAGGACGACCGCCGCCAGCCCGGCTCTGGCTTTCGTCGGACGCGCCGTGGCGGGCATGTCGACAAAGACAGGGCCGCCGAAATAGCCGAGGTAAGCGGCGAAACCCACCAGCGCCGCCACGGGCAGCAGGATGGACAGGATGATCTTGCTTCTCTTGCGCATGGTCGACGTCTATCGCGGCCGCGCCGTCCGGGGCATGACCGTCACATTAACATCCTGCCATCCGCCAGCGCGCCTATATTTCGAGCTGCGATCCCAGCTCCACCACGCGGTTGGTAGGCAGCTTGAAGAAGTCCATCGGACTTTCCGCATTGCGCACCATCCAGGCGAACAACTTTTCACGCCAGATCGCCATCCCCGGACGTGATGAGGGGATCAGGGTCTGGCGGCTGAGGAAATAGCTCGTCTCCACAACAGTGATCGGCCCGCCGCATTCGCGCACCGTCTTGAGCGCGGCGGGGATGTCGACCTCCTCCATGAAGCCGTGCCGCAAGGTCAGCCGGTGAAAGCCGTGCTCATGTTCGCTATGTTCGATCCGCCCGTCGAGCGGCAATAGCGGCACGCGTTCGGTCCGTACGGTCAGGATGATATTGCGTTCGTGCAGGATCTTGTTGTGCTTCACATTATGCAGCAGCGCCGGTGGGACCCCGTCGGTCGTGGATGACAGGAAGATCGCGGTGCCCGGCACGCGCTTGATCGAATGGGCGGTCGATGCGATGAACAGATCGAGGGCGATCGCGCCTTCCTGCAAATGGCGGCGCACCAGCCTGCGTCCGGTGGACCAGGTCGTCAGCGCCACGAAAACGATGGCCGCGACCAGCAGGGGAAACCAGCCGCCATCGGGAATTTTGGTGACGTTGGAGGCGAAGTATACACCGTCGATGAGAATGAAGGCGCCGGTGGCGAGACCCGCGAGCAACGGGTTCCAGCGCCAGACGCTGAACGCCAGGATCCCGAGCATGCAGGCGGTGATGACCATCGTCCCCGTCACCGCGATGCCATAGGCGGCGGCCAGATTGCTGCTATTGCCAAAGCCCAGCACGAGCATGATGACGAAGACGAGCAGCGCCCAGTTGACGACCGGGACATAGATTTGCCCGGCAGCCGATGCGCTGGTGTGCAAGATCCGCAGCCGGGGAAGAAAGCCGAGCTGCACCGCCTGCTGCGTCACCGAAAAGGCGCCCGAAATGACCGCCTGACTCGCGATGATCGTCGCCAGCGTGGCAAGGATCACCAGCGGCAGCCGCGCCCAGTCCGGGGCGAGCAGGAAGAAGGGGTTTTCCGCCGCGCCGGGCTGGTCGAGCAGCAGTGCGGCCTGGCCCATATAGTTGAGCATCAGGCAGGGGAAAGCCGCGTAGATCCAGGCGATGCTGATTGCCTTGCGCCCGAAATGGCCCATATCGGCGTAGAGCGCTTCGGCGCCGGTGACGGCCAGCACCACCGATCCGAGCGCCAGAAACGCCAGTTTCGGGTCGAGCAGGAAGAAGTTCACCGCCCACCACGGATTGATGACCATGACGATTTCGGGATGGGGCAGGATATTGGCGATGCCCAGCACCGCGAGCACGATGAAGTAGACGACCATGACCGGCCCGAACAGCGCGCCGACCTTCGCCGTGCCGAATTTCTGAATGAGGAACAGGCCGATCAGGATCGCGATGACGATGGGCAGCACCCAGTCGGCCATGCCCGGATTGACGATGGTCAGCCCCTCGACCGCCGACAGCACGGAAATGGCGGGGGTGATGATCGCGTCGCCATAGAAGAGCGCGGTTGCGAGCACGCCCAGCATTGCCACCACCGGCGTCCAGCGAGTCTCGCCAAGCCTGCGGGAAATCAGCGCCAGCAGCGCCATGCTGCCGCCTTCGCCGTCATTGTCCGCGCGCAGGATTATGAACACATATTTGACCGTGACGATCAGCGTCATGGTCCAGAAGATCAGGGACAGCACGCCGTAAATATGCGCCTGATCGACGGTCAGTGGGTGATGGCCGACGAAGCTTTCCTTGAGCGCATACAGGGGCGACGTGCCGATATCGCCGAACACGACGCCAAGCGCACCCAGCGCCAGCATCGGCAGCTTTTCCTGCGGGCCATGCCCATGACCCGCTACAACGCCCGCCTGCGCACTCATGCTACGCCGTCCCTCTGTCCGCCCGTCGGCGATATCCCCGCCCCGCCCATAGGCGCTTCATTCAGCGTTGGCGCGGATAATTTACACGCGCCATGGCGATTTTCGGGACGGTTGAGCGGGCAGGAAGGGCGGTCTGACCCCGATATTTAACGCAGATGGCCTTTGGCGAGCCGGTGGCGGCCCGCGCTGATCGTGGCGAGCAGGAGTTCAAGCTGCGCCTTCGAAAAGCCCGCCTTGCGGAATTCCGCCAGGCCAAGGAGGGACACGGCATAGCCCTTGTGCCAGGCTTCGACCGCCAGCCGGCGGAGCGCTTCCAGACGGGGGCTGGCGAGGCGGGGGTCCGGGCGATGGCCGAAGATCCATGTGCTTAGTCTGTGCCAGCGTCCCGCTTCCCGCAGCGACCGCATGCCGTCATGCCGGGCGAGACCGATGACTTTCCATTCGACTGTATCAAAGCCGATGGCGTCAATCGGCGCGCGGGCGGACTGCGCCGCGCAGCCGACCGATAGCTGCGGTCCGGCGGCAGGCTGGGCGAAATCGAGAAAAGCCATATCCATCCCCTTCGGCAAACGCCGTGGCGGGAGCCGCTGGCGTCGATCTTCAATCAATACCGGATGGTATATAAATGACTGAGGTGCCCGGTCAACCGATTTAATTACCGGGCGGTATATTTATCGCATTTCATGCGCTGGGCCACATGGCAAGGGTGGTCTCGATCAGCCGTTCGAGCGCGTCGCGGGGCACGCCTGCACTGGCCTGCACGGCCATGCCCTGCACGATCGCCGAGAGGTAGGACGCCGCCGCGGCGGGATCGACATGGGCAGGCAGATCGCCTTCGTCCCGCGCGCGCACGAAGCGGGCGACGATGGCGGCGTCGGACGAAGCGCGTCGCGCAATCACATGCTGGCGGATCGAATCATTCTCGCCACCGCAAGCGACAGTGGAAATGACGCCCATGCAACCGAGAGGCTGGCTGTCGCCGGTCTGGATCGCGAGCGCGCCGCGCAGCAGCCGTTCGACCACCGCACGCGCGGTCGGCGCCTCCAGCGCCTTGCCGATATAACAAAGCTTCTCGCGCTCATAAAGATCGAGCGCCTTGCGAAACAGCGCTTCCTTATTGCCGAAACAGGCATAGAGGCTGGGTTTGGTGATACCCATCGCCTCGGTCAGTTCCGCCATCGACGCGCCTTCATAGCCGCGCCGCCAGAAGATCTGGAGCGCTGCCGAAAGCGCCTCGTCAGGGTCGAATTCCCGCGGGCGGCCGCGCGATGCAGGGGGGGCGATTTGTTCCATACCGATCGGTATATAGGAATGGAAAAGGCCGCCGTCCACCTTGATGGACAACGGCCTCCGGCGCGGACTGCCGAAACTGCGGCAGTCCACTCACCCCATCATCAATATTGGACGGTAACGGTCACCGCCCGACGATTTTGCGCCCATGCCGCCGGGTCGGAACCCAGCGCGGCGGGACGCTCCTTGCCATAGCTGACGGTCGAAATGCGGCTTGGATCGATGCCGACCGAGGCGAGATAATTTTTGGCCGCATTCGCACGCCGCTCGCCCAGCGCGATATTATAGTCGCGCGTGCCGCGTTCGTCCGCGTGACCCTCTATCGTGACGCGCACCGCCGGGTTCTGCCGCAGCCAGCCAGCCTGGCTTTGCAAGGTCGCCTGGTCCTGCGCATCGACATCATATTGATCGGTATCGAAGAAAATCCGGTCGGAAGACACGGACGCGACGAAATCCTCCTGGCTGCCCTTCACCGGGCCGCCCGGACCAGTCGATGTGGATGATCCGGCGCTCGTGTCGCCCGGAGCCGGCGGCAGTTCGGCGGGCGGCTTCTTGGCACAGGCGGCCAGCGCGATGATGGCGGTGGCCATCATGATGGTGCGGGAAATTTTCATCGACGTCTCCTTGGATGTTCGTGCTGCCTCTCCCCCGAACGACAAGCCATGGTTCGTGAAGTTCGTTACGCTGTCAAGACGATTGGGTTCCACGTTTCTGCACGAAATATCAGGGCAGCAACGGTCCCCATGCCGGGTCAGACCCGCTCAACGGGGTGGGAATGCGGCGTTCGTTCACCCCGGTCAGGTCGACCTGCCACACCTGGCTGTTGCCTTCGCGGCCCGGCGAGGTGCGGAAGAATTGCAGCACGCGGCCATTGGGCGACCAGCTGGGCTGCTCATCCTGCCAGCCATTGGTCAGGATGCGCTCATTATCGCCGCCTGGCGTCATGACCGCGATCTTGAAATCGCCCGAAATCTTGGTGAAGGCAATGAGGTCGCCGCGCGGACTCCATTCCGGCGTCGCATAGCGCCCGCCGCCATGACTGATCCGCTGCTGGCTGGAGCCGTCCGCGTTCATCACATAAAGCTGCTGGCCGCCCGACCGATCGCTTTCGAACACGATTTTGGAGCCGTCCGGCGAATAGCTGCCGCCGACATCGATGCCGGGCGAGGTGGTCAGCCGCACCGGCGAACCGCCTTGTGCTGACACGCGATAAATGTCGGTATTGCCTGCGATCGCCATCGAAAACAGGATGTTGCGTCCGTCCGGAGACCAGCGCGGCGCGAAGGTCGCGTTGCTGCTTTCGGTGACGAGCCGCTGCTTGCCGGTGCCGATGTCGTAGACGAAGATGCGCACCCGGTTGGCGAGGTAGCTCACATAGACGATCGATTTGTAATCGGGCGAGAAGCGCGGCGTCAGCGCGATCGACTGGCCATTGGTAATGAAGCGGTGGTTCGCGCCGTCCGAATCCATGATCGCCAGTCGCTTGACGCGGGCGCCCTTGGGACCGCTTTCGGCGATATAGGCGATGCGGCTGTCGAAGAAGGGGCTTTCCCCCGAGAGGCGGGCATAGATGGCGTCGGCGCATTTATGCGCGGCGCGCCGCCAGTCGCGCGGGGCGACGACATAGCCCTGCCGCGTCAGTTCCTGCTTGAGCGCAACGTCATAGAGATAGCAGCCGACGGTAATATCCGCCTCGCCGCCTGTGGTGCGCACGAAGCCCTGCACCAGCGCCTGATACGCGCCCCATTTGTCGAACTGGGGGAAGGTGACTTCGCTGAAACCGATCGCAGGCAGGCCGCCGGGTCCCGATGGTTCGAACAGGCCGGAACCTTTGAGATCAGAGGAAATAACCTCGGCGATCTTGCGGCCAAGCTCGTTCGCAGAGCCGGCGGGCGTGTCCACATCCTGTTGAGCGGGCAGGGGCGGCACCGCGATCTTGAGCTTGTCGCTCGCGCTGTCGTCGGTCACATCCACGGCGAGCTGTGCGATCGCCGGCTGGACGATGCCGAGCAGCGCGCCCGCGATCAGCAGGGACATTCTCTTCATGACGTTCATTGCGAGAGCCTTCTGTCAAAACCGAGTTTGAGATCTTTCCACTGCTCATAAAATTGCGGTGGCAGTTTGAAGGGCGATGCCAGCTTGACTGCCCTGATCGCCTGTTCGGCGTGCAGGCTGGCCTGGGATTTGTTGCTGGGCGTGATACCTGTCTGGTCGATCACCTGAGGCGAACCGACTAGCTCTCCGTTTCGATCGAGCTGGACCCGCAATATGGTGCGCAGGGAATCCGCGTCCGCGCCAGTGGGGGCTTTCCAATGGGGCTTGAGCTGCCGGCGTATTTCCGCGTCCAGCGCCGCCTTCTGCTGCGGTCCCATTTCGGCGGCCGGGGGTGGTGCGGGCTTGCGGGGGGCGTCGCTGTTGGTGTCGATGCCCTTGAGAAAATCCTTGCCCAGCAGCGAGCCTTTGGGCTTGTCCGCCTTGCCGGCGCCGGATGCGCGCGCGGGCGCATTGGTTTTGGATTTGGCGGGCGTCTTGCTTGCCGCAGCGGGCACGGCGGCCGCCTTCGGTTTCTCCGCTGCGGGCTTGGCTTTCGCGGGCGCGGCCTTCGGCTTGGGCGCGGCTTTGGGCACGTCCTTCTTCGGCGGCGCGGGTTTGGGCTGCGGCGCTGGCCTGGTCGCGGGCTTTTCCGGCGGCAACGGCTTGGGCTTTGGTGGAACGGGCTTGGGCGGCACGGGCGTCGGCGCGGGTTCAGGTTCCGGCTCGGGCTTCGCGTCTTGCGTCGGCCCCTTTTCCGGCGCGATACTCGGCGGTGGAGGTTCGTTCGACACCAGCGGGGCAGCGGATTTCAGCGCGACCTCATCGACCAGGCTGACGTCCATCGGCGGGGAATTGAGCTTCAGCGGCTTGGACGTCGCCAGGAACCCGGCCGACAGCAGGCCGAACAGCAGGACATGCCCTGCCGTCGCGACCCCCAGGCCGATCTTTTCCGCGCGATCCATGCCCAACGACCTAAAAACCCTATTCTGAACTGCCGCTGACGCTATCCTGCGCGCCAGTGCTCACCAGCGCCACCTTGTTTAGGCCGGCGCGGTTGAGTTCGCCCATGACGCGCATGACCCGGCCATAATCCAGCGCGGTGTCGGCGCGCAGGAATATCTGCTGCGGTTCGGACTTGCCCGCATTGGCCGACGCGATTTCGGCCAGGCGGTCGGGCAGGTCTGCATCGCTGACCGCCGCCTCGTCGATATAGGTACCGCCGTCGCGGTCGATCGACACCACGATCGGCTTTTGATCGGCGTCCAGCCCCTTGGCCCGCGTTTCGGGCAGGTTGACCGGCACGCCCGTCACCAGCAGCGGGGCCGTGACCATGAAGATGATCAGCAGCACCAGCATGACATCGACCAGCGGCGTCACATTGATGTCGGCCATGGGCGCGCGGCCGCGCCCGCGCCGGCTGGAGGGAGGCCCTGCCATCGCCATCAGCGCGCTCCTCGCGCATCGGTAAGCGGCGGGATCACCGCTGACCCTCCAGTTCGCGGCTCAGCGTGGCGTAGAAGCCGTCGGCAAAGCGCGTCAGCCGCGATTCGAGCCGGTTGATGCCATGGCTGAAGCGGTTGTAGGCGATGACCGCCGGGATCGCAGCGAAAAGCCCGATCGCGGTCGCGAACAAAGCCTCGGCAATGCCGGGCGCGACCACCGCGAGGCTGCTATTCTGCTGCGCGGCGATGGCGGTGAAGGCGCGCATGATGCCCCATACCGTGCCGAACAGCCCGACGAAGGGGGCGACCGATCCGACCGTTGCCAATATGTTGAGGCGATCGGACAGGCGGTCCACCTCCGCCGCGATCGCGCTCGACAAGGCGGTCGACAGCCGGTCGCGCGTGCCGTCCCGATCGATCACCTTCTGCGCGGTCGACCGCCGCCATTCGGTAACGCCCGCAGCCATCACCTTGGCGCTCGGAAATTCGGTCTTGCCCCGGCTTTCGTAGAAGCGGTCGATATCTTCGGCCTTCCAGAAATCCTGCTCGAACGACTGGCTGTGCTTGGCGGCGCGGCGCAGGGTGAAGCTGAAGCCCAGGATGATCGCCCAGGTCCAGATGCTGGCCAGCAGCAGGCCGACCATCACGATCTTCACGACGATGTCGGCCTGAAGAAACAAGGCGAGCGGCGAGATGGTGGCGGCGCTGGCCGCTGCGCCTGCGGCGGCGGTCACGTCGGGCATGGACAGGCTCATGGGTGGAAATCTTCCCCTCTGGACAGGCGAGTGAATATGTCGATCCAGGGACGCGGCTGGCGCTTGGGCCGGCCCTGAGGCGAGAGATAGGCGACGGAAACATCGCCGACGGTGAGATATTCTTCCCCGCGCATGACCGCCTGATGAATGGAACAGGTTGCGGCGGTCACATCGGTTATGCGGCTGACAACCATCAGGTCATCATCGAGCCGCGCGGGACGACGATAGGCGATCTTGAGGTCGATCACCGCATAAACACCTTCGCCGCTTTCGAGCGTGGCGCGCTGGCCGATCCCGGCGATCCGCAACATGTCCGACCGCGCCCGTTCCATATAGCGCAGATAATTGGCGTGATAGACGATCCCGCCCGCGTCCGTATCCTCGAAATAGATACGCAGCGGGAAATGATGGACGGCGGCGACAAAGCATCCGGTCGCCGGAAGGGGGAGCTGGTCTGAAACGGCCATGCGGCGTCTTTTAACCATCATGGCCGACGCGCGCAAAGCCGGAAATCGCAAGCAATCACGCTTTTTGGCAGAGTAGCGGAGCGGTTCGTCCGTTCGCCGCCGTGATCGGTCCCACCGCCGCCCTATCGAGTATGCGCTGGCCTGTTTTGCTTTATTCCCATTCGATCGTGCCGGGGGGCTTCGACGTATAGTCGTAGACCACGCGGTTGATGCCCTTGACCTCGTTGATGATGCGGGTTGCGACGCGGCTGAGGAAGGCGGCGTCGAAGGGGTAGATGTCGGCGGTCATGCCGTCGGTCGAGGTGACGGCGCGCAGCGCGCAGACGCTGTCATAGGTGCGCAGATCGCCCATCACGCCCACGGTGCGCACCGGGAGCAGCACCGCGAACGCCTGCCAGATCGCGTCATATAGGCCGGCGCTGCGGATTTCCTCCAGATAGACCGCGTCGGCCTTGCGCAGGATATCGCAACGCTCCTTGGTCACCTCGCCGGGGATGCGGATGGCGAGGCCGGGGCCGGGGAAGGGGTGGCGGCCGACGAAGATGTCGGGCAGGCCCAGTTCACGGCCCAGCACGCGCACCTCGTCCTTGAACAGTTCGCGCAGCGGTTCGACCAGCTTCATATTCATACGGTCGGGCAGGCCGCCGACATTATGGTGCGACTTGATCGTCACCGAAGGGCCGCCGGTGAAGCTCACGCTTTCGATCACGTCGGGGTAGAGCGTGCCCTGCGCCAGGAAATCCGCGCCGCCGATCTTCGCGGCTTCCTCCTCGAACACGGCGATGAACTCGCCGCCGATGAACTTGCGCTTCTTTTCCGGGTCGGTGAGACCCGAAAGCCCGCCCAGAAAGCGTTCTTCGGCATTCACATGGACCAGCTTGATGCCATAATGTTCACGGAACAGGCTCACGACCTGTTCGGCTTCGCCCAGCCGCATCAGGCCGTGATCGACGAAAACGCAGGTCAACTGGTCGCCGATCGCCTCATGGATGAGGACCGCCGCGACCGCGCTGTCGACGCCGCCGGACAGGCCGCAAATGACCCGGCCTTCCCCCACCTGCGCGCGGATGTCGGCGATCTTGGTCGCGCGAAACTCCGCCATCGTCCAGTCACCGGCAAGGCCGCAGACATGGCGCACGAAATTGGCGAGCAGCTTGCCGCCGTCGGGCGTGTGCACGACCTCGGGATGGAATTGGGTGGCGTAGAAGCGCTTTTCCTCGTTAGCGGTGATCGCGAAGGGGGCGCCCTCGCTGGTTGCGACGACTTCGAAGCCGGGCGCGAGGCTGGTCACCTTGTCGCCATGGCTCATCCAGACCTGATGGCGCTCGCCTTCCGACCAGAGGCCATCGAACAGGGCGCAGGCCTTTTTGACCTCGACGAAGGCGCGGCCGAATTCGCCCGTCTCTCCGCCTTCCACGTTGCCGCCCAGTTGCTGCATCATCGTCTGCTGACCATAACAGATGCCCAGGATCGGAATGCCCGCGTCGAAGAAAGCCTTGGGCGCGCGGGGGCTGTCTTCCCACATGACCGACGAAGGCCCGCCCGACAGGATGATGCCCTTGGGCTTGAGCCGGTCGAAGGCTTCGGCGGCGCTGTTGAACGGCGCGATTTCGGAATAGACGCCCGCCTCGCGCACCCGCCGGGCGATGAGTTGCGTCACCTGACTGCCGAAATCCACGATAAGGATGGAATCCTGAAGGGGCAGCGTCATGGGGAATCGCCTTTTCGTGGCAGGGACAGGGATTCGCGTCCGGTTAGTCGCCTGACCGGCGTATGTCCAGTTGGAGCGGCGCGCATTTGCGCTGGCCTGACCTTCCTTTTGTCACCTAAAAGGGGAGTGAGAGGGGAGTATCGTGACGCGCCACACCGTGCCTGCCGTTATCACAGGCCACACTGATTTCAGCAGGATGGCCATAGCCTGTCCGACTTTGAGTGTACCGCCGGGGGAAACACCAGACAGCCTGCTCGCGCTGATGCGGTCGGTACGGCAGGAGGGGCAGGAAGGCGCCGAGTTAGAGGGGTATCTGGCGCGGGACTGGCGGCGTTTCGTCTATACGCTCCAGCTATGTCAGGATGTGAAGGGCCGTTGCCTGGAGATCGGTGCTGGTCCCTATTTCACCACCGTGCTGCTGCGCGAGTTCACCGACCTGTCGCTCACTCTCACCAATTATTTCGGGGTGCCCCAGGCGCAGGGCGAAGATCATATTCGCTATGATAGCCGGCGGGGCGTGGACGATGGCGGCCACACCCTGTCCTACGATCATTTCAATGTCGAGGATGGTCGCTTTCCCTATCCGGATGGCCATTTCGATCTGGTGCTTTTCTGCGAGGTGCTGGAGCATCTGACCCATGATCCGCTGCCGGCCTTGCGGGAGATTCATCGCGTGCTCAAGCCGGGGGGGGGGCTTGTACTCACGACGCCTAATGTCGCATCCGCGCGCAATCTGCTGCGGCTGTTCCGCGGGGACAATGTGCATGACCGCTATTCAGGCTACGGCCCCTATGGCCGACATAACCGGGAATATACGCTGGATGAGGTGGCCGGGTTGCTGGGGCATTGCGGCTTTGCCGTGACGCGGGGCTTTACCGCGAACGTAAAGGATTCGCGCGCCGGTTCGCGCTTTGCGTACGCGATGGCGCGGTTCTTGTTCCGGCTGATCTCCCGGCGGCGCGCCGACACGCTGGGACAATATCTGTTCGTCGCCGCCGAAAGGGCCGGCGAGCCGAAGGCCGGCTGGCCTGACTGGCTATTCCGCAGTTTCGGTCATTCGGCCTGACCGCGCCCCGCCAGCCAGCCCAGCCAAGCCGCCACGGCCAGCACCGCCGCCGCGATCACGAACGCGGAGCCGATGAAGGGGAGGGCCGGGTTCGTGCCCGCCGATAATGAATAGACCGCGCCGAAGAAGAGCGGCGAGACGATCCCGGCGATCGCTCCGACGCTGTTGTTCGCCCCCTGAAGCTGGCCCTGCTCCGATTCCGAAACCCGCCGGGTCATCAGCGACTGGATGGTGGGCATGGCGAGGCCCCAGAGCGCGTTGGGCAGCATCGCCGCGACGAACAGCCAGCCCGTCGACGCCAGCCCCATGGCGAGAATGCCGACCGCGCCCGCACAAAGGCCCGTCACCATCGTTTTGCGATCGCCGAACCGCTTAACCGCTCGCCCGGTCAGCAGGCCCTGGACACCCATGTCGAGCAGTCCGACCAACGCCAGCAGGGCGCCGACCTGCCAGGCGCCCCAGCCATAGCGATCGCCAGCATACAGAACGAACACGGCCGAGAAGAGATGATGCGCGAAATAAAGGAGGAAGTTCACCAGCGCGAGGCTGGAAAGCTCCGGGTGTGACCGCAACAGCCGCAATGCGCCAAACGGGTTGGCGCGCGACCAGCTGAACGCCATCCGCTTGTCCGCTGCGAGCGATTCGGGCAGCACGATCAGGCCGTACAGAAAGGCGAGACCCGACAGGGCCGCCGCTGCCCAGAACGGCGCGCGCGGCGATATTTCCCCCAGCAGCCCGCCGATCAGCGGTCCGGCGACGAACCCGCCGCTGAACGCCGCGCCGATCAGGCCATAGCCGCGTGCGCGATCTTCGGGCGCGGTGATGTCGGCCATATAGGCGAAGGTCGATGTGAAGCTGGACGATGTCAGCCCCGCCAGCAGCCGCCCCACCGCCAGCCACCACAGATTGGGCGCGAGCGCCATCAGCACGAAATCGAGCGCCAGTCCCGCGACCGAGATCAGGATCACGGGGCGCCGTCCGAATCGGTCGGACAAAGATCCGATGACCGGCGAGCAGAGAAACTGCATGCCCGCCCACAGCGCGACGAACAGCCCGTTCCACAGCCCCGCCGCGCTGCTGGAGCCAGACAAGGTTTCGATCAGGCGGGGCAGCACCGGAATGGTGATGCCCATAGACATGACGTCGAGCATCGCCGTTATCAGGATGAAGAGGATCGCAGCCCTGGGGCGGGCAAGAGCGGTGGGCATGGATGCGGCGTAGGGTCCGTGGCCTGCCGGCGCAAGTACGCCCGTTCAGCGCATCACGACATCGCGGCTCAGATAAACCTGCGCCACGCGGCCATCCCGCATCGAGCAGGTGAAGCGGCGCGTTGATCCGCCGGTGTCGCGAAAGCTGGCGCGGGTTTCGACCTCACCGTCGATGTCATAGCCCGCATCGGTCGCGCGCGGCGCGTCCATCCGCCGGATTTCGGCATAGCCGGCGGCCTGTGCTTCGGCCTCTTCCCGCGCGGCGACCGCGCAGGCGTCGCTTATCCGGTCGTCGGAGGCGTTGGGTGCGCCGTCATCCGGGGCGATGTCCGGGCCATCATCGGGGCGCGCGTCGTCATAGATCGATGGCTGCGCCGCCCGCTTGTCCTTTGACATGGACGACGCGACGATCGCCACCGCGCCAACGAGCGCCGCCACGCCTACCGCGTCGCCAAAGCCGAACCCGTCATGATGATGACGCCAGCGGTCGGGGCCATGGGGGTAGGGCCGGGCCTGCGCCGGGGCGATGCCGCCCGTCAGCAGCGTCAGGGCAAGCATCGATCCTGTCATCCGGCGCGCCATCTTCATGCCAGTTCCTCCTGTGATTGGGGAGCAATACAGGCTTCCGACTTTCGAGATGCTGAACGCTATCGCGGCCGCGCGTCGAGTTTAAGGCCCGTGAAGTAAGCCAGGAACGCATAGCTGTCGGCATATTCGTCGATCAGCTTGTCGACCGGCTTGCCCGATCCATGACCGACCTGCGTTTCCACGCGCAGCAAATGCGGCTTGCCGCCTATCGCGGCTGCCTGGAGCGCGGCGGCATATTTGAAGCTGTGCGCGGGCACCACCCGATCATCGGTATCGCCGGTCGTGACGAGGATCGCGGGATAGTCGCGGCCGGACAGGATATTGTGATAGGGGGAGTAGCCGTAGAGCAGGGGGAAGTCCTGCGGGTTGCCCGGCGATCCATAATCATCCAGCCAGTAACGGCCCGCCGTGAACCGATCGAAGCGCAGCATGTCCATGACGCCGACCGCCGGCAGCGCGGCGGCGAACAGGTCGGGCCGCTGGTTCACCACCGCACCGACCAGCAGCCCGCCATTGGAGCGCCCCTCGATCGCGAGGCCATCGGGCGTGGTATAGCCCCTGGCCTTGAGATATTCGCCCGCCGCGATGAAATCGTCGAACACATTCTGCTTGTTGGCGCGCCGCCCGGCATCGTGCCACGCCTTGCCGAACTCGCCGCCGCCGCGCAGATTGGCGATCGCATAGACGCCGCCCTGTTCCAGCCATGCGAGCCGGGGCGCGGAATAGCCCGGCGTCAGCGAGATATTGAACCCGCCATAGCCGTAGAGGATGGTGGGGGCTGGCTTGCCGCTCTGCGCGAGTGCTTTCTTGCGGATGATCGTCATCGGGATGAGCGTGCCGTCCTTCGACGGATAGCTCAGTTGCTCGACGCCGAAATCCTCGGGATCGAACGGCATGTCGGGTTGCGCGAAGATTGCGGTTTGCAGGGTCGCCGTATCGAAACGATAGATGGTGGGCGGCATGGTGAAGCCCGAGAAGCTGAAAAATGTCTCCGCGTCGCCGGCACGGCCGCCGAAACCCGCCGCCGTGCCAAGACCGGGCAGCGGCACATCGCCGACCTTGCGACCATCCAGTTCGGTCAGTTCCGCGACGGTCGCGGCGTCGCCGGCATAGGCTAGGATCAGGCGATTGCCCACCAGCGATCCGCCGGCGAGCGGGTCGGCGCTCTCGGCGACGATCTGGCGCTTGCCTCGGCGGGCGCGCGCGGCGTCCAGCGCGACGACGCGCATTCGGGGGGCGTCCTTGTCGGTGATGAAATAGAGCGTCGAACCGACGCTGCCGATCAGCCGCCAGTCATTGTCGAGGCCCCGGACCAGAGGCCGCAGCTTGATCGGGCCGCCGTCGAGTGCGGCGATATGCAATTCCCGGCGCGGGTCGGTGCCCTCGCCCGAACTCACGACCAGCCAGCGGCCATCGCGGGTCACTTCGGCGTTATGGCCGAGCGTGGGGCGGTCGGGCGTCGCATAGACGAGCTGATCCTGCGCCTGCGCCGTGCCGAGCCGGTGATACCACAGGCTCTGATTCTGGCTTGCCGACCGGAAGGCTTCGCCCGACGGAGGCTCGGGGAACCGCGAATAGAAGAAGCCTTCGCCCCGACCGTGCCAGGTAAGGTTCGAGAATTTCACCCAGTCGATGCGATCGTCCAGCGTCCTGCCGCTGTCGACGTCGAGGATGCGCAGCGAGCGCCAGTCGCTGCCCGCCTCCTGCACCGCGTAGAGCAGGAAGCGGCCATCGGGGGAGGGCGCCCATTCCGCCAACGCCGCCGCGCCTTGCCTGTCCCAGCCATTGGGGTCGATCAGCAGGCGCTGCGGGCCGTTCAGCCCCTCGCGCAGATAGAGCGGCGTCTGGTTTTGTAGGCCGCTATTATAGCCGTAGAAATAGCGGTTGCCCGCCTTGCGCGGCAGGGTGAAGCGGCCGTGGGCGAACAGCGCCCGCATCCGTGCCTTGAGCGCGTCGCGGCCGGGCAGGGCGTCGATATACTTGCGGGTGAGGGCGTTTTCGCGGGCGACCCATTCGCTGACCGCCGGATCGGTGCGCAGGTCGTTTTCGAGCCAGCGATAGGGATCGGCGACCTTCACGCCGAAATGATCCTCGACGATGTCCAGTCGCCCGGCGGCGGGATAGTGCAGCGGTGCTGGCGCTGCCGTAGCGGGCGGCGGTGCGGCGAGGGCGGGCTGCGCCATCAGCAGGGACAGCGGCAGGGCAAGGCGGCGAAGGGCCGGCATCCTCTTGAGGCAACTCGCTTTATAAAACGACGACAGGCCGCGGCTCATAGAAAGCCGCGGCCTGTCGGTAAAGTCTCCGCTTCGGGGCGAGTGGCCCCGAAGCCCGCGATCTTATGCCGCTTCGAATTCGTCCTCGTCGGCATTCTGGAGCGGGCCGCTGTCCTGACCCTTGGCCGAAACGTCACGGTCGACCAGTTCGATGATCGCGATCGGTGCGGCGTCGGAGGCGCGGAAACCGGCCTTGATGACGCGGGTATAGCCGCCTTCACGGCCCTTGTAGCGCTCGGCCAGCACTTCGAACAGCTTGGTCAGCTGCGTGTCGTCCTGCAAGCGGCTGTGCGCCAGGCGACGGTTGGACAGGCCACCCTTCTTCGCGAGCGTTATCAGCTTTTCGACATAGGGACGCAGTTCCTTCGCCTTCGCCGTGCCGGTGAGGATCTGCTCATGCTTGATGAGCGAGGCGGCGAGATTGCGCAGCAGGGCGGTACGATGACCGCTGGAGCGCTGAAGCTTACGATGTCCGACTTTATGACGCATGTTCCATTCCTTCGTTCGTTAAGGACCCGTATGAGGTAGCCCAGACCCGGCGGCGATCAGGGCCGCCGCCCAACCCTTTGGCCAAAAAACTGGCCCTTGCCCAAAAAACAGGCGAAGTTCACACCGTCGCTGGGAAAAAATCCAGCGGAGGCGATCCTGCTCCCCCGCCGGTTGGCCCGGCGAGGGAAAGCGGGATCAGCCCAGCAGCTCCTGTTCGAGCTTCTTGGCCATTTCCTCGATATTTTCCGGCGGCCAGCCGGGGATGTCCATGCCAAGGCGCAGACCCATGGACGACAGCACTTCCTTGATTTCGTTCAGCGACTTGCGGCCGAAATTGGGGGTGCGCAGCATCTCGGCTTCGGTCTTCTGGACCAGATCGCCGATATAGATGATGTTGTCGTTCTTGAGGCAGTTGGCGCTGCGGACCGACAGTTCCAGCTCGTCCACCTTCTTGAGCAGGTAGCGGTTGATCGTGTTGGTGTCGCTTTCGCCTTCCGACGACGGGGCGACCGCATGACCGGCCGACGAGGGCGCGGCGCTGGGCAGCGCGTCTTCGAAGTGCACGAACAGCTGGAGCTGGTCCTGAAGGATGCGCGCGGCATAAGCGACGGCGTCCTCGGGCGTCACGGTGCCGTCGGTCTCGACGGTCAGCGACAGCTTGTCATAGTCCAGTTCCTGGCCGACGCGGGTATTGTCGACCTTGTAGGCGACCTGACGGACCGGCGAATAGAGCGCGTCGATCGGGATCAGGCCGATCGGTGCATCGGCCGGACGGTTGGCGACAGCGGGGACATAGCCCTTGCCGACATCGGCGGTCAGTTCCATGTTCAGCGTCGCGCCCTGATCGAGGTGACAGATCACCAGATCGGGGTTCATCACTTCGATGTCACCGACGACGGCGATGTCGCCCGCCTTGACTTCGGCGGGGCCGGTGGCGGAAAGCTGGAGCCGCTTGGGACCATCGCCTTCCATCCGCAGCGCGACCTGCTTGATGTTGAGGACGATGTCGGTCACATCCTCACGGACGCCGGCCAGCGACGAAAATTCGTGCAGCACATTCTCGATCTTGATCGAGGTGACCGCCGCGCCCTGGAGCGAGGACAGAAGAACCCGGCGCAACGCATTGCCGAGCGTCAGGCCGAAGCCGCGCTCGAGCGGTTCGGCGACGAACGTCGCCTTGCGCTTGCCATCGCCGGTCGACTTGATGTCGAGCACGCCCGGCTTCTTCAGTTCCTGCCAGTTCTTCAAGTTGACAGTCATGTAATTCCCCTGGGGATGTGGCCGAACGCTTATGCCCTGGACCCAACAGGACGTTACGGCCGATGCAGATGGGTGACAGGCGGCGCGTCCGCCGCCTGCCGACAGTGCCAGCCGGTTTTTAGACGCGGCGGCGCTTGGACGGACGGACGCCGTTATGCGGGATCGGCGTCACGTCGCGGATCGAGGTGATGTGGAAGCCCACAGCCTGAAGCGCGCGGAGAGCCGATTCACGACCCGAACCGGGGCCTTTGACTTCGACTTCCAGCGTGCGCACGCCATGTTCGGCGGCCTTGCGACCGGCGTCTTCCGCACAGACCTGCGCGGCGTAAGGGGTCGACTTGCGGCTGCCCTTGAAGCCCATCATGCCGGCCGAGGACCAGCTGATCGCATTGCCCTGGGCATCGGTGATGGTGATCATGGTGTTGTTGAAGCTGGCGTTGACATGGGCCACGCCGGCCGAAATGTTCTTGCGCTCGCGCCGTTTAATGCGCTGGGGTTCGCGTGCCATTTTTCTGCTCTTCCTACAAAATCTGCTAAGCCTAGGCTGTGCCCAAGGAGGGCTGCCTCCGGCGGAGTAAGGCTGAAAACAGTCCCCCGGACTGTTTCCCGGACGCCTTACTTATTTCTTCTTGCCGGCGATCGCCTTGGCTTTGCCCTTGCGGGTGCGCGCATTGGTGTGCGTGCGCTGACCGCGAACCGGCAGCCCTTTGCGATGGCGCAGGCCGCGATAGCAGGCCAGATCCATCAGGCGCTTGATGTTCATCGCGGTTTCGCGGCGAAGATCACCCTCGACGGTGAGGCCGGCGTCGATCGTCTCGCGGATTTGCAGGACTTCGGCGTCCGACAGGTCCTGAACGCGGCGGCTGTGGTCGATGCCCAGCTTGTCGGCGATGCCGACGGCGGTCTTGCGGCCGATGCCGTGAATGTAGGTGAGCGCAATGATTACGCGCTTGTTGGTCGGGATGTTAACACCCGCAATACGTGCCATGGGTAATGTTCTCCTGCTCCACAGGGCGGTTGGCGCCGCCCCATCTCAAAGCGTCAGGGCCGCCAGTCCGATGGACCAGAGCGACCGATTTCATATGGTCCCGGACGCAAAAAAGACGGCCAGTGCGAAGGCACTGCCGCTTGCCAGCGTGTCGGGAGGACCGGCCATTAGCGATTCGGCCCGAAACTGTCAATCGCGACCGTCGCGAACGGCGCCCGATCCGGCGCGGTCCGCGACGATTGCGATTCCTGCAATCGCCATTCCGCCCTTCGCATTTGCAGCAAGGGGCTGTCTCGGACAGAAGGGCGGTGCCTTTCAGGCATCCTCTCCTAAACTTTTCAGGGCTGGTCTACGGATCGGCCCTTTTTTTTATCCCCGGCTTCCGCTACGGAATGCCTGCTGCCGTCCGGCGCCATATAGAATAATCCTTGGGAGAGGGGGCCGCCGGTAAGACCGGCATGGCCGGACGAAGCAAGCGGGGGATGAGCGCGCCAAGGGCGGCGCTCTCCCCCACTTTTATTTCTGACCCGCACTTTTCCGCATCTCCGGACTGGCTCTCACGCCGGTTGCGCTGCCGTCTCCAGCCCATAAGCGGTCACCATCGCCACTTCGGCGCAGTCGCCCAGCACCACGCCGACGCGCTGGTGCAGGCCGGTAGGCGCGATGTCCATGATCGGGCCGAATCCGTCGGTCGCCGCGCCGCCCGCCTGCTCGATCAGGAAGCTCATCGGATTGGCCTCATACATCAGGCGCAGCTTGGCCTTGTTCGCCTCGCGATGATCGGCGGGATACATGAAGATGCCGCCGCGCTTGAGGATGCGGTGCACGTCCGCCACCATCGACGCGGTCCAGCGCATGTTGAAATCCTTGCCGCATGGTCCCGTCGCGCCCTCGACCCGCTCGTCGATATAGCGAGTGACGCCGGGCGACCATTGGCGGCGGTTCGACATGTTGATCGCGAATTCGCACTTGCCCTGCGGCATCTTCATATCGCTGTCGGTCAGCACCCAGGAGCCGACTTCGCGGTCGAGCGTGAATTCATAAACGCCGGTGCCCACGGTCAGCACCAGCAGGCTTTGCGGCCCGTAGATCGCATAGCCTGCCGCCACCTGATGCCGGCCCGACTGGAGGAAATCCTCCTCGGTCACGTCGCGCCCGGACACCGCTTCGGGCGCGCGCAGCACCGAGAAGATGGTGCCGACCGAGAGATCGACGTCGATATTGCTCGACCCGTCGATCGGATCGAACAGCAGCAGATATTCGCCCTTGGGATAGCGGTTGGGGATGCGATAGAGCGTGTCCATCTCCTCCGACGCCATCGCCGCGAGATGGCCGCCCCATTCATTGGCTTCGAGCAGCAGTTCATTGGCGATCACGTCCAGCTTCTTCTGGACTTCGCCCTGCACATTCTCGCTGTCGAGGCTGCCCAGCACTTCGCCGAGCGCACCCTTGCTGACCGAATGGCTGATCGTCTTGCACGCGCGGGCGACCGTTTCGATCAGCAGCCGCAATTCGGCGGGCAGCGCGTTCGCCAGGCGCTGCTGTTCGATCAGGAAACGGGTGAGGGTGGTGCGCGCCATGGACTGCCTACTCGCGACGGGGCCGTGGATGTTACGCCGCGGCCGGGTTGGGACTGCCTCCAGCCGCTAGGTCAGTCGGGCGCGCAAGTCCAGCGCGCAAGTTCAGCGCTTTAGCCGCCGCGCAGGGCCAGCCGCCGCCCCGTCACCGCCGTCTGCATGATGAACAGCAGGATCAGCACGCCGCCCACCGTGCCCACGAACACGTCGAAGCCCGATATCCTGCCGAACAGGCCGGGCGAGGAGCCGAGCGCCATCATCATGATGGTCAGTCCGATCAGCATCAGGCGCAACTCGGTCGGCCCGGCGGCGAGATAGGAGAGTTTAAGCTCGCCCAGCACGCGAGCCGACAGAAAGGCGTGCACCGACAGCAGCAGATAGCCCGCGAGCGCGATCAGCGCGACGTCCATGCGCACGAACGGGCTGATCCCCATGCCCGCCAGGATCAGCAGCGTGGCGAGGCCGTCGCAACTATGGTCGATGAAATAACCGTAGGAGGGGCGTTCGATCTGGCGATAGCGCGCCAGGCTGCCATCCATCGAATCGCCGAACCACTGGATCGCATAGCCCGCGAGTGCAAGCAGCAGCCAGCCCACCGAAAAGACGCTCGCGGCATAGCCGGCGAAAATGGCGACCGCGCCGACCATGCCGAGTGAGGTGAGCAGATCGGGCGTCACCCATTGCGGCATGCGCGCGCAGAGCCAGTTCAGCAGCCGCCGTTCGGAACGGGCCAGCACATTCTGCTGGATCCGGGACAAAGGATTGACGTGGCGTTCGAGTGGCTTGGTCATGGAGCCTTATGACGGCGCATTCATATTTCTGCAACATGGGGGTGAGGAGCCTGACGCTGGCGCGCCCCGGCTGGGCGACGCGCGGGCAGGGCGCGTGGCTTTTCCGATTGAGCGCCGCTCCCGGCTCGGGCATGGAGCGATATGCGTTTTTCGTCCCTTGCCCTGCCGATGATGCTCGCCGCGCCCTTGCTGGTGTCGCTGACCTCCTGCGTCGGGCCGACCCCGCGGCCTTCCCGGCCTGCGCCTTCATCGCCATCCGCGTCCCGGCCCGCGCCGCATCGCCCTGCGCCAGCGGTTGCCGCGCCTTCGCCGGCGCCGGTCGCGACCGAATGGCAGTATCGACCGGCGACGCCGGGCAACTGGACCTATCGGGCGGACGGCGCGGGATCGGTCGCGCTGTTTGGCCCGACAGCGGGCGATACCCGCTTTTCGATCCGCTGCGACCGGGCCGCTGGGCGGATGCGGTTCGAGCGGGCAGGCGTCGGGCAGGGGGCGATGACCGTGCGCACCAGCACCGGCGCGGTGAGCTGGCCGGTCTCGCCGGCTACGGGGGCAGCGACGGTCGCCATTCGTGCAACGAACGACGCGATGCTCGACCAGATCGCCTATAGCCGGGGCCGGTTCATGGTGGAGGTCGCCGGGCTGGAGCCGCTGTACCTGCCCGCCTGGGGCGAGGTGTCTCGGGTGATCGAGGATTGCCGCGGCTAGGAGCGACGGGAGCGTGCGACGCACCCGATCGCGGAGGCAGTAGTATGATTCGAAAAAAGAATAATACAAGGCTTGAAGATGCTGCTCGTCTGATTCACATTCCATCTCGTGGCCGTCAGAGGACGCACCCGAAGCCGGCCATACGGGCTTCAACATAGCGAAAGGAGGTGATCCGATGTCTCATGGTTCAGCAATGGGGTCGGTCAAGTCCAATCGGGGAACGCGCCGCTGAGCGACGCCTTGATGCGTCGATTTTCCGAATATGGGTGATCAGCCGTCTTTTCCGCCTTTCGCGGACGGCCTGCCCTGTTCGGCAGATAGCGCGAGTAACGTTTCCCCTGGGCGGCACTTCCGGCCGCTGACCATGCACATGATGGGCCGTCGGGCGTCATGCCCGGCGGCCCCTCTCATGTTTGTGGGTTGTGAGCGGGGGATAGGTTACGCAGTGGGGCGGCTTTGGGTGGAAAGCGGACTGTCATCTTTTGGAGAGATAACCGGCAATAGCTGACGCTGCGCGTTAAAAATCATTCGGCAACAATCGCCGACAAGCGGACATCAGATGCGGATTGGCTCCATCACCATATTCTCGAACGCGATGGCGCGGGTGATGCTGATCCGCAGGCGCTCATCTATCCGTTCTATGCCGACGGTATAATCGCCGGGCTCGAAGTCGAAAAACATGCCGCCATATTGGGGGGCTGGTTCATCTCCTCCGCCCGTCAGCATTTCTCCCGGCCCTATGAATACGCGACCACTGGGAAAAGACAGCGAATACCGTCGAGGAAAACCGTCCTCATTGACGATGTCCAGATCATAAAATCCGTCACCTCCGAGGCCTACGATCATCAGGTTTCGACGGCTTATTTCGACTAACTCTTCCGCCGGATCGGCCCACCAATCCACATCGTCATCAAGCCGGTGCTTCAGCGCTCCTAAATCATAAACGACTATGGTGCTGGTGGTGGTGTAAATGCCGAATTCTGGCTGCAGGTTAACGGAAGCTGCGCCCCTGTGTCATCGGGTCTTTCCGACGAAGGAATATACTTTTTACCGAACCAGCGCCGCAAAAGACCCATCATGCCCTCCCAGTTCGCATAGATGTATCGCACGACGATCTTCGGAGCTAGGCAAAGCTGCCCGTCCGCTTACCATCAGATTTCATCATTCGGCGTCCGACGTGCCGCCCGAAAGAATGGCCGGTTTCAAGAATGAGGATGATCTGGCGGAGCGCCCATTGTGGTCGGTTCCAGACCGTCCGAATTTTCCACCCAGTTCCAGCCGTCCTTTTTCAGCCATGCCGACCGGAGGTTCTGAAAACCTCCGGAAAGGCATCCTATCGCTCCACGCCTTTGGCTTTTCCCCAGGCATGGGCGGCGGTGTAGCCGAGGTAGCCGGTGCCGAACAGGGCGTAGAGCGGTTCGGGCAGGGCGTTGAGATAAGCGCGCATGCCCGCCGTGATCGCCGCCGCGACGTCCGGGCGCACCCCCGCGATCAGGCCCATCGGCACCGACCAGAGCAGCAGCGCGTACATGAGGTAGAGAAAGGCGGGCCGGGCGCGGGCGCTCCAGGCGTCCGGCGGGGCTTCACCGATGTCGGGCGATGTGGCCATGCCTGCCTCTCCTAACCGATCCGGTTCGCCAGCCAGCCATAGAGAAACGCCTCATTGGCTGGTCGGCTTTCGGCGAGGGCGATATAGCGTTCGCCTTGCAGCGATTCGATCGCGGTCAGCAGCACCTTCTCGCCGCCCTTGCCGCGCAGCGCGATGAAGGCCGTGAGCGCGGCCAGTGTCCTGGCGCCGATGCTGCGATCGACCTTGATATCGGGATAATCCTGCTGGTTGCGGTTGAGTGCATTGAGCGCGCGCTGCAGGAAGCCGGTGGCCGTGCCCGCGCCCATATTGACCGCCGTATCGAACAGATCCGCCGCGATCTTCGGGCATGTTTCCGCGACGAAGGCATAGCCCGGCTGGCCCCAATAAAGCCGCTGATAGATCGCGACGGCGGTGGCGCGCGGCAAGTCGCGCATGTCGCCCGCATAGCCATTGGCTCGCGCCACGGCTTCGGTGATCCCCCAATTGGTCGCCCCGCCCCGGTCGGCCGGATGGCGGCTATAGCCCCCCTCCCGCGCGATAACCTCATCGATCAGTATCGCGATATCCATGATTGCCTCCTCTATGCGTCGAAGGCGAATCAGTTATCCTATATGGTTTGTTGTAGGACAGCGGGAAATGACAAAGAGGCGCCTTGCAAAGACGCGAAGAAACCGAGGTCCTTGCCTATCGCGCTTGGCATGACTCTTTAGCTTGGGGATTGAGCGGGCGAGCGGCTGGGGCGGAGAGCAGGGCGCTGGAACCTGTAAGGCATGACGGAGGTTTTCGCAGCCCCCGCGGTTGAGAGGCGCTGCATGCCTCGCTGACAGGGGGCACGCGCGGCTGGCAGCACGGCGCAAACGCGACCGTCGGCAATCCCGGTCAAGGATCTGTTGCGCACTACAATAGCGGTGCGTATTCATGACAAATGCGTATCGCCAAATGGAATTTGGTGGCGGTTCTGGCCGCGTTGATATTTGCGGCGCCTGCCTATGCGTGTCGCGTATATAGACCTCCCGAGCAACGTATTGCGGACGGCTACCGGAAAGGAGCAATTTCGGCCGTTGCTTTTGTGACTATTGAGAGCGCGGAATATACAAGTCCCGCATTGAGCGATTCCCATCCTTGGTCTGCAACAGCAAAAATTGGTCGAGTCATAAAAGGTGCATACTCTGCCAGAACCGTGAAATTCGTTCGCGGATGGGGATCGGCGGCTTGTGATGACGGGCAACCCTTGCCTAAGGTTGGAGATCGATGGGTCGTGTATTTTTGGAAGCCGCCCGAGCGCGATCAGGAAGCATGGGCCACATACCCGATTGATGTGGCATCGCTTGCGGACCCGTCGATTCTGCCAGCAAATTCTCCGCTGGATTCTGCGCCCTGACGCCGCCAGCACCCTGTGCCGTCGGGCGTTGGTTGCTGCAGTGAGTGGGGCGATTCAACGTCGCAGCTTACGGTCTGCCCATGCCGGGCACGCATACACAAACGGACAGCCTTCGCCGCCTATCAAATCATCGCTGTTGAATGTCGCCTCCCGCGCTCGCGCTTAGGAGTTTTTCGGGCATCCGTCCCCCGGACGGCCGCTTTTTCCGAAAAACTTGGTCGGGACGAGAGGATTCGAACCTCCGACCCCCACACCCCCAGTATGGGACAGGTAATTCCTTAGTTGCCGGTAGTTGCACGTAGATGCCTGTAAATGCTCATTAAGCAGAAAAATAGAACTACTTGTGCGCTCGTGGCAGGACGTCGTAGCACGTATTTGCGTGTTAGAAATTTGTTAGACGGAGTTTGTCATGGTGAAGCTAACGAAGGCGTTCATAGACAAGGTGAAGCCGCCTGTCGCTGCCTATGAGATGCACTGGGATGATGCGGTCGCTGGCTACGGGATGCGCGTCACCTCGACGGGCAAGCGGGTGTTCATGGTCATGGGGCGCGTGAAGGGGAAACAGGTCCAGTTCACCATCGGTAACTACGGCACCTATACCGAGGACACCGCGCGGAAGAAGGCGCAGAAGGTATTACAGCAGATGCGCGAGGGGATTGACCCCCGCGATGCCCAGAAGGAGGACGCCGCTGCCAAGGTAACATTGCGTGAGGTGGCGACCGAGTATCTGCATGGTCGCCCCGGCATGTTGCGGGACACGACCATTGTGGAGAAGGACCGCCACGTTGAGCAGGTGTTTGCAGCGTGGAAGGACAAGCCCATCGCCAGCATCACCGAGGCGGACATTCGGAAACGCTATACCGAGTTGGCGACGAAAGGTCTGCGGGGTAAGCCCGCCCCCGGTCAGGCTCAGATCGCTATGACCACGCTGTCCATCCTCATTAACTTCGCCATGCGCCGCTATAAGCGTGCAGATGGGACGCCGCTCATCACCCACAACCCCGTCGCCGCGATGAAAGGTGACTGGCCCGGCTTCAAGGCGCGCACCCGCGACATTGACGAGAAGCATATCGGCGCAGCTTGGAACCTGCTCACGGAAATGCGGGCGCATCCGAAGAATCAGGACGCCCTTGCTGGTATAGACCTTGTGCGCTTTTTGATGCTCACCGGATGCCGCAGGTCAGAGGGCGCAAGCCTTGAGTGGTCCAACGTCAATCTCGATGAAGCATGGTTCCACCTGCCCAATACAAAGAACGGCAATCCGGTTTGGCTCCCGTTGTCGTCGTTGGCGGTTGACCTGCTCCGGGCACGGAAGCCCAAGGACGACGACAAGGACGCCAGCCCCTATTGCTTCCCGTCGCGTGCCAAGGGAGGTTTCGTCACCGACACGCGCGCCCCGCTGGAACGAATTGCCAAGCTGATCGACCAGCCTATCTCGGCGCATGATTTGCGGCGCACGTTCGTATCGACAGGCGCGGCAACGCTGGACATCGACCTCTACAAGCTGGAATTACTCACTAACCATGTGCCGCAGTCGGTCACGCTGAAACACTATGCCCGCACCCAGAAGCTTCAGTATCTGCTGCCATTTACCCAGCAAATATCCGACTGGATTGAACAGCAGGCAGCGAAGGCGAGCGGCGCAAATGTGGTGAGCCTCCGCGCGTGACGCACCGCTGGGGCCGCGTGCCGCCGCGCACAGCCCCTTTCGCGCAGCGCCGCCGGGGTAGGGAGGGTGGCACCCCGGCTTCGTGCCCCAGCCGCCCCCTAGCCGAGAGGCCGGGGGCGGTCGGTCAAATCGAACTATTCGGGCAAAATCGGTCAAGACGGGGTGATGAGCCAATATCGCCCTGTTGCTCTTGAGAAGAAAAAAATTTTGACGATTGTATCTCGATGACACACCGAGCGCAGCATGTGTTTAGTCAGCGAAAATAAGTGCTTGCAAGACTAACTGCGAGCAGCTTAGTGTAACTACCTCATTAATCCTTATCGGCTCCACAGTGGAGTGTTCACCCCGGCGCTAGGTTGCAGCGCATGGAGTCGAACCATGAGCCAAATGACCTTTGAACAGCTCTGCGAATTGTTCAATTACGTCCCCAAGGGGCGTCCCCTTGATCCCAAAGAGACGGCCGAGGTGCTGGCGCTGTCGGTGGACACGCTGGAGGGCTACCGCACGCGCGGCGTCCCCCTGCGCCATTTCAGCCCGCCCGGTTCCCGCATCATACGTTACGCCGAGCGCGACGTCCTCGCATGGCTGGCTGCTGGCGCCCGATACAGCACCAGCGAGCAGGCCGCCTGACCCTCCTCATAAACAGGGGCAGGGTGGTGGCCCTGCCCCCGGAGTATCATCGTGAACAGCACCAACATACCCGATCTCCACGAGAGGTCGCAAACATCGACATGCCCCGAACATTTGCGGGCAAATTGCGCGCCGCGTAAAAATTCGCCGGATGCGGATGGCGATGGGCGCAGATTGACTACTACCCCGACGATGGAGGCGCGCCATGTCTGATAAGACCGTCGATGGTATTAGCTACAGCGCAGATTTCCTTGCTGAGGTGCCCCCTGACGTGAAAGCGGCCCAAGGCCACTGGGAAGCGGCGCGTGCGCGTGCGGAGAACGGGCAGGGCCATGACCCTGAGCTTGGTTTCCATCTCAACTGGAAAGAGAAGGCGGACTTTGAACAGAGCCGTGTGAAATTGATGGAGCAACATGCGCGTGCTGAAGAGGCGAAGACAAAGCGTGAGCGAATGCGGCGCGGGCTTCCCCCTGACGGGTCCGACGCTCCTCGCCACCTCGTCTTTCGCTCGCTGGGCGCAGTGCAGATGCACGCTATCGAGTGGCTGTGGACCGGGTGGATTCCGAAGGGATATATAACTCTGTTGGCGGGCGAAACGGGCGCGGGCAAGTCCACCGTGTTCGCGGACGTTACTGCGCGTGTGACCACAGGTGCGCCGTGGCCGGGTGAATACGACTGCCCCAACGCATGGCGGAAGCCTGAACGGGTGCTGTGGCTGGGTAGCGAGGACAGCATTGAGGAAATGACGGTGCCGAGGCTCGTCGCATGTGGTGCCAACCTTGCCAATGTTGTCGAGATTCAGGGCGTTATGCAGGAGGGTAAGCGCAATACCTTCTCTATGCAGGACGACTTGGAGGCGGTGAGCAAGGGGTTGGCTGAGGCGCGCGACATGGGCGACCCGTTCGCCATGCTCGTTATCGACCCCGTCACCAGCTATTTGCCGGGACAGAAGCTGCGCAAAGTGGACCTCAATGACGCGGGTCAGCTTCGCACGGTATTGGAACCGTGGCTGATCCTCGCCCAGACGCACAACATCGCCATTGTCTGTGTCACGCACTTTGCCAAGGACACGAACCGCGCGATGCTGCACCGTGTCCTCGGGTCTGCCGCGTTCGCCCAGACCTGTCGCTCCCTGTGCGCCGTGATTGAGCAGCCGCGCACTGAGGACGAGGAGCCAGACCCGCACGCCAAGGTGTTCATGCAGGTGAAGGTGAACTTGCCCGAACACCCCGGTGGGGCATGGCGCTTCCATACGGAGCGGGTCGAGGTTGGCAATGACCACAGGAACGGCAAGCCGATCTATGCCACGAAACCGGCATGGGACCAGCTAGACGCGGCGCTCACCCCGAATAGCACGGTTGGCAAGTCACGCGGACCAAAGAGCCAATATGAGCCTCAGTTCGCCATGTGGTTCCAAGCGTTCTACCTGATGTATCCTAACCACGACTGGCTACCCGTCAGCACGGTGAAACAGGTCGCCTTGCAGGAGAAGGTCGTCTCGGCAAGCTGGTGGGACAAGCATAGCGGTGACCACATGGAGAGGGAGAACGTCAAAGGCACTTGGATGTGCCGACCGAAGGTGGTTGCCGCTGCCAAAGAGTGAGTAGGGTGGGGAAAGTGGGGGCAGTGCAGTAAGGTGGGGAAACTGGGGAAAGTGCTAGCAACTCCTCACTTTGCACCACTGCCCCCACTTCACCACATTCCCCACCTTGCGGGGTTTCCCTACATGCGCGCTCGCGCGTGCCTGCCTGTGGTTATGGTTCCAACTTCGTCGCTGATGGTGTTGTTGACGGAAGGTCTGCGCGGGCGAGTATCCATTGAATGCGGTTTTCGTGCCCGCACTTTATGCACTTCACGATCTTTGGCTGCTCGTAGTTCATTTTCAACAATTCGTTCCGAGGAGCGAGCGTTGATTTGCCGCACGCGGCACATGGAATTTCTACCGAATCTAGTTCGAACGTGAAGCTGCCGTCATCCTCAATCGCCACCTTATAACCGCGACTGCAATTTTCGCTGTAGCATGACACCGATTGCCCGTGCTTCAGCAACCCGGCGCGCCGCTTATTCTTTTGACCACAAGCGCAGTTAAAGAATACCTCTTCGCCCAGACCGGAAAAGGTCATCGTGCCTTTGGCTAGGCGCTCCAATTCTGCAACCACAGCATCAACTTTTGCCCGTGTTTGAGCTTTATCTCCATAGTCGGGTATGTGGTCATTTTTGTGTTCGGGCACGCGAACGTGCAACGCCAGATTTGAAAGAGCCTGCCACAACCCTGCAATACGCTGAGGTTTGAATCCAATCTCGGTTCCAATCTCGACGTAATCTTCATCCTCTGGCTTCACGTCATCTCTAGCGGGGGTTCGGCTCATCGAGAGGGTCATCGTCAGACCGAGGTTCTCGTCTACCTCTTCCATGACCCTCTTAACCACATGGCGCGGTGTCCACGCTTTAAGGTCGGCGTGCGAGATATAGTCATGGCGCTGCCGGAGCCGATCGTAGCAGACCTTCTCCAAGGCCAATCGGGCTTCAAGAGCAGCATAGGTTACACTCGCGTCGGTGTCCTGCTCAACTAAGGTCCGTATGCGGTCAATGATTGGCTGAAGTTGTATCATCGCTCGATTGTGGCACAGGTTGCTTGCGTGGTCACCACATGCAGGGCCGCCAGCCGCCGCGCTGGGGCACGAAAGCACGCCTGCCCTCGCTAGGGTGAAGGCAACCCCGGCCTGCGCTGTGCGCGGCTTACAGCGGCCCGCCCGCATACGCACATTGCCGACCCACACATACGTCATGTCACGGTCAGTTACGCCTGAACTGAACTAAGTAATTGTTATAGCATATTTTTCGCTTGCATGACTTTCACTGGCCTCCCTAGCCTGTAGCCAATGTCTAGCCGTATCCGGCATGGGAGTTCGATAAAATGGCCGATGAAACTGATACCCGTATTTCGCCAACTCTTCATCCCGGCATCGCCGGTGTCATCCCTGATTACGATGACGAGACGCGCCCTTTGCTTGGACAGGCCGAGACGGCTGTGAGCGAAGCCTTCAAGGCGTTGCAGTCCATCCACAATGCCAAGGAAGGCGCGAAGCTGAACCCGACGCTCAATGACTTTGAGCAACTCGTCGCCGTGGACGACCACGCCATCAAGGTGATGAACCGGGTGGACGGCATTTGGGGACGGGCGATTGACGCCTTGAACAACAATGTGACCACGATGGAGCGGGAGCTTTACGCCCCTGTCGAGAGCAAAGCGTCTCGGAACATGGCGACGGAGATCCGCCAGCACTTCGCGGGTATGGAAATGGGTCCAAAGATGAACGCGCTGCGCAAGGCAATTGAGGCGGGCGACGAACTCACGGCATCGAGTATTCTGGGGGCGCCCAGCTACCTGTCCGGGCTGGACCCCGAATTGCACGCGGAATTTTTGAGGGACTGGCAAAATTCCCAGAACCCCATCGAAGCCAAGAAGGTGCGCGCCATGAAGGCGGCGGCTGACATGCTGAACCGCAACTACGCCATCCTCAGGACCGAAGTCCAGAACGCGGTCGGTGTCCATCAGGAGTATCAGGAGGACCGGCAGGGTCGCCGTGTTCTGGTTCGGACGTGGAGGGCCGCCGAGATACGCGCTCGCGTAAAAGCGTCAAAAGAACGCTTCGCCGTCCCCGTCTGAGGCGCTTGTTCTAATCAAATCAAGGTAGTTCGATGAACGCTGTCACGCCCCCTTGGGGCAACACGGATTGGAAGCCCGCGCCTCCGCTCCCCGCAACTGAGCCTCGCGGCCCCGGCAATCCGAACTGGATCGCTGGCGGACCTAGTCCGAATCCTGCCGGACGACCCGCAGGCGTGCCTGACAAACGGCTGCTCGCCACACAAGCGGCATTGGATGAGATAAAGGGCATCGTGCAAATGCTGGTGGGTCGCGCCCTCGAAGGGGATGTGAACGCTGCGAGCATCGTTCTGGCGAAGGTGCTTCCGAGCGTGAAGAGCCAGGCCGAGAAAGTGGCTTTCGATTTCGATGCGTCCGCGCCCATCAGCGTCCAAGTCGCTGCCGTGCTGCAAGCCGTCAGTGAAGGAAAACTGGCGGCCGATGTCGGACGCCTCATCTGTGACAGCATCGCCCGCCTCGGCGACGTGCGGATGCAGGAGACCCTTGAGGCCCGGATCGAAGCCTTGGAGGCCGCCGCCGATGCCCCTCGCTAAATTGGAATTATTTGTATTTCGGTTGCGAGGGTCGGCGATGCGACCGACCGGACCCCGACGATTGACACATGGGGGCACCCTATGACGACGATAACCACAGCCAGAAACCGCGTCATCACCGAGGCACCGGAACCCGATGACATCATGGTGCAGGTGATCTTGTTCGGCGAGGGCGACACGCCCGGAACAGTGCAGGGTCGCAGCCTGCGCCTTCTGCCCATCACCCACTATCAGGCAATGGTGGATTGGGCGGTCGGCATCGCGGACCAGATGGCGCACCGCATCTATGTCGTCCCGCTCAACCATAACGACATTCTGCGCAGCTCCCAGCGGTGGACGCCATACCGCGATTTCATCGCCGCCATGAACGATCAGCAGCGGGGCGAACTGCGCTCCATTGTGGTCAGCAGCATGTGTGAGGTCATGCGGGACTGCGACGAATGGCATGTCCGCGCCGACGCCCACGACATTCTCACTCAACTGAAGGTGATTCAATCATGACTGACAATACTGTTCCCGAGGGCAAGGCCGATGTTCCTGCCTCGCAGCTCAAGCGGGCAGAGAAGTATGGGATGCCCGCCCAGTATGCCGACCGCATCGTCCAACGCCATTTCGGCGTGACGGACGACCAGCTTTCGCTTGAGGCGGGGCAGGTCGCCAGCGACATTGAAATGAGCAAGGCGCTGATCGCGAGGCCGCACGAACACGGCAGCGTGATCGACTTGCGAGGTGTCCTGAACGTGCTCGACAGCAAGGGCTGACCACAATGTCGCTCCGCGCCCTCCAGCGCCGCGTGGCGAAGATAGAGAAGGGACGCAAACCGCTCCCTTCTCCTATCGTCATCATGTGCGGTTCGTTCGAGGCGTTCGCCGACGCGGCGTATGCGGAAGTCGTGGGGGGCAAGCTGGACCGGCAATTCCTCCATGTGCTCGATGATCTGCGCTCGTGGGAAGCCGGTGGCGTATGGATGCTGGCATATGCTCGCTGACGGTGATCCCGCGTGGCTGGTAGCGTGGCGGCACCAGCAGACTCAGCCCGCACCGCCCCCAGCACCCAAGCCACCAATACCGCCGCCTCCACCCGGCCCCCATGTGCCGCTCCGTATGCGCGGGCAAGCATTCGCCATCGGCATCATCGAGCCGGAGCCTTGGCCTTTCGACGGATGCTTGCGCCGGGAGCCGGTGAAGGACGCGGACTATCCATACCGCGTGGTCAGGAAGGTAGGCTGGCACCGCTGTCTCAAGTGCCGTCGTCCATTCTTCTCAGAGGATGTGCTTCGCCTGCGCCTGTGCAGCGGCGCTCAGGGATGCAGGGGAGACGAAGACAGATTCAGATGACGAGGTTGCAGGCGGTTCCAATTTGACGCCTGCGATGAGGGTTAAGGCCACCGACCCCTCGCCCTTCACAACATCGGGGCCAGCAGCGGGGCAGGTTTCCCTTTGCCACCGCCTGACGCTGCCAGCACCCTGCACCTCGCGGTGTGGGGTGCTGCTATGATATGAGAGACTCACCTGCCGCAATATGGAGTCACGTCTTGAAGCATCTATATCGCAAAGCCTTCGCTCACGAGCATGAGGCACAAGAGACCGCAAAAGGGTTCTTCATGCTGCCCGGTATCGACAAGCTCGGCACGCCGGAGGTTTCTACTTCGAATGAGGATGGCAAGCACTACGTCTATGTCGCGCTCGAAGGCGAGCCTGATCCCGGCGAAGTGCTGGCTGCGACGGGCTATGAGCGGGTTTCGTAACCCACCGCCATGACGATTCAGCGGCGCTGTTAGATATATGTTAGATGGCGCTGCTGAATGGCTTGCAAGATGCCCGCAGGGGGCGGGTAAGCTACTGTAAATAATAACTTTTTTGGTCGGGACGAGAGGATTCGAACCTCCGACCCCCACACCCCCAGTGTGATGCGCTACCAGGCTGCGCTACGTCCCGACCGAGCGGCGGCTCTTAGAGCGCTGTGTTTCAAGTTGCAAGCCATTAGGCGCGGCTTTTGCTCAGGTCCGCTGCGAAGGCCGCCCGTCCTTAATCATGTTGCCCCCGCGCCCTCATCTGTGTTAGCCGCGCGCCCTTGATCCGCAGCCGTTCCCGATGGCCTGCGGCGGACCAGACAGCCCGATGCCAGTAGTCAAATGCCAGTAGTCAAATGAAAGTCCCAGCCATGTTCATTACCCCAGCCTTTGCCCAGACCGCAGGCGGGCAGGCGTCCGGCGCTTCCGTCGTGATGCAGATGCTGCCGCTGGTGCTGATCTTCGCGGTGTTTTACCTGCTGCTCCTGCGTCCCCAGCAGAAGCGGATGAAGGCGCACAAGGCGAAGATCGACGCGGTGAAGAAAGGCGACAACGTCGTCACCGGCGGCGGGCTGGTCGGCAAGGTCGCGCGGGTCGACGAGACCTATGTCGATATCGAGCTGGCGCCCGGCATGAAGGTGAAAGCGGTCAAATCGACCCTGTCCGACGTCATCGACCCGATGGCCGCCAAGCCCGCGAACGACTGAGCGCATCGATGCTGAACTTTTCGCGCTCGGCGGTCTTTGCGATCCTGCTGCCGCTGGTGATCGGCATATTGTGCGCGGTGCCGAGTTTCCTGCCCGACCGGGTGGTGAGCCAGTTGCCCGGCTTCATGCAGACCCGCGTCAATCTGGGCCTTGACCTGTCGGGCGGCAGCCATTTGCTGCTCGAAGCCAGCACGCAGGATGTCGCCAGGCAGCGCCTCGCCAATATGGAGGAGCAGGTCCGCACCGAATTGCGCCGGGGCGACCCGCGCATCGCAATCGGCGACATCTCCAGCCGCGACGGCAAATTGAGCTTCATGGTCCGCAACCCGGCGCAGGTCGACGCGGCGGTGGAACGCATCCGCCCGCTGACGCAGGGCGCGGGGCTGACCGGGCAGCGCGACTTCAATGTGGAGGTGGTCAACAGCTCCACAATCGTCATCACGCCGACGCCTGCCGGCATCGACAATGCGATCAAGAGCGCGATGAAGGTCGCGACCGAAGTCATCCGCAAGCGCACCGATGAACTGGGCACGCGCGAACCCAATATCCAGCAGCAGGGCGACAATCGCATCGTCGTGCAGGTGCCGGGGTTGCAGGACCCCAAGGCGCTGAAAGACCTGCTCGGCAAGACCGCCAAGCTCGAATTCAAGCTGGTCGATTATACCGCAAATCCGGCCGAAGTGGCGCAGGGCCGCGCGCCGGTGGGCAGCGAAGTGCTGTCGTATCCCGGCAATCCGTCCGGCGTGCCCAAGATCGCGGTCCGGCGGCAGGTGATGGTGTCGGGCGAGGACCTGACCGACGCGCAGCAGACCTATGACCATCAGACCAACCAGCCCAATATCACGATCCGCTTCAGCGGCGCCGGCGGGCGCAAATTCGGCGAGGTGACGTCGCAGAACGTCAACCGGCCGTTCGCGATCATCCTCGACAATGAAGTCCTGTCCGCGCCCAATATCAACGAACCGATTCTGGGCGGCTCCGCGACGATCTCCGGTAATTTCACCGTCGAAACCGCCAACCAGCTCGCCATCGCACTGCGATCGGGCAATCTGCCGGTCGCGCTGACCGTGGTGGAGGAGCGGACCGTCGGGCCGGGGCTGGGCGCGGACTCGATCCGGGCGGGTCTGATCGCGTCGATCATCGCGGTCGCCGCCGTCGCCCTGTTCATGTTCATGAGCTATGGCCGTTTCGGCATGTATGCGAACATGGCGGTCGCCATCAACGTGGCTGTCATCCTGGGCGTGATGGGCATTTTGGGCGCGACGCTGACGCTGCCGGGCATCGCCGGTTTCGTACTGACCATCGGCACGGCGGTCGACGCCAACGTGCTGATCTACGAACGCATCCGCGAGGAGCGGCGGCGCGGGCGGAATGTCGTGCAGGCGATCGAGTTCGGCTATAAGGAAGCAAGCCGCACCATTTTCGAGGCGAACGTGACCCACGCCATCGCCGGCGGCATCATGCTCGCGCTCGGCTCCGGCCCGGTCAAGGGCTTTGCCATCGTGCTGCTGATTGGCATCGCGACCAGCGTGTTCACCGCCGTCACCTTCACCCGCATGGTCGTCGCGAACTGGGTGCGCCGCACCCGGCCGACGGACATCACCATTTAATAGGGGCGGGAGGACAGACCCATGAAACTCTTAAAACTCGTCCCCGACAATACCAATATCGGCTTCGTCGCGATCCGCCACTGGGCGTTCGCGCTGACGGCGCTGCTGACCGTGCTCGCGGTCGGCGCGACCGCCTATCGCGGGCTTAATCTGGGCGTCGATTTCGTCGGCGGCCTGATGATCGAGGCGAAATTCCCGCAGGCGGTGGAAACCGACAAGGTGCGCGACACGATCGCCAGCCTGCGTGTCGGCGAAAGCTCGCTCCAGCAGTTCGGCGATCCCCAGACCGTGCAGATCCGCCTGCCGCTGCCCGAACAGGGCGGCGCGGGCGCGGCCAATGCGGTGGTGGAAAAAACCCGCAAGGCGATGACCGCGCGCTTCCCCGGCGTCGTCTTTTCCCGCTACGACACGGTGTCGGGCAAGGTTTCGGGCGAGCTGATCCGCAACGGCGTGCTGGCGGTGATGCTGGCGGTGATCGGCATCGCGGTCTTTTCCTGGTTCCGCTACGAATGGCAGTTCGGCGTCTCGACCTTCGTCGCGATCATGCATGACGTCCTGATGACGCTCGGTTTCTTCGCTATCACGCAACTGGAATTCGACCTCAATATCGTCGCTGCCGTCCTGACGATCGTGGGCTATTCGATCAACGACAAGATGGTGATCGACGACCGCATCCGCGAAAATATGCGCAAATATCGCAAGATGGACATGAAGGCGCTGATCGACCTGTCGGTCAATGAAACGCTGCCGCGCACGGTGATGACCTCGGTCACGATCATGCTGGCGCTGGGCGCGCTGCTGCTGTTCGGCGGCCATGTGCTGCGCGGCTTCACCGCGGCGATGATGCTGGGCATCGTCGTCGGCACCTATTCGTCGGTCTATGTCTCGTCCTCGCTGCTGATCTCGCTGGGCCTCAAGCCCGGCATGGCCGAACGTAAAGCCCCCAAGGGGATCGCGGCGCAGGCCGAGCGGATGGGGCCGCGCGACGGAGCGCAACCCTGAGCGATAGGCCGCCCGAACCGCGCCGCGCCGGCATCGAGCTGCGCCGCGACGAGAGCGGGCAAGGACCGATCGTCACCGGCTTTGCCGGGCGCGGCTTCCGGGTGAAGGACGATGTGTTTCCGGCGGGCCTGCTGCTCAGCCCGACGCGCGCGCTGGCGTGGGATGATGCGCCAGCAATCGCCGCACTGACGGCGGATGCGCTGGGCGACCTGCTGGAGGGCGATCCGGTTCCGGAATTTCTGTTGCTCGGCACGGGCGCTGGCCTGCAACAGCCGCCGCGGGCTTTCGTGCGCGACCTGGAAGCACGCGGCTTTGGCGTCGAGGCGATGGACAGCCGCGCCGCCGCGCGCGCCTGGGGCGTGTTGCGGGCCGAAGAACGCTGGATCGTCGCGGCGCTGCTGCCGCTGTAGATTTTTCTGGATGCGCCTCGCGCGCATCGGCACCAGCCCTTTCCCCCACCCGCCTTGCGCTTTGCCACGCAGCCGCCTACTCTCTCTCTCAAGTTCCGGCGCCTTTCGGCCCGGCGAGCATGAAGCGAGATTCGGCCTTGGCGCACTATAGCCGCCCATCGCCGCAGGGTTCCGGTCCCGCCGGGGGTTTTTCGGGGAAGCGTGCCCCGACCGGCCCCGGCAATGGGAGCAAGGCTGCGGCCATTCCTCCCCCGCCAATAGCGCGGGGTCTTCCGTCCCATCAGCGCGGCCGGCGCGCCTATGCGGCCATCGACCTTGGCACCAATAATTGCCGCTTGCTGATCGCCAAGCCATCGGTTGACGGCTTTATCGTCGTCGACGCCTTTTCGCGCATCGTGCGGCTGGGCGAAGGGCTGGCGGCGACGGGGCGGATCAGCGACGCGGCGATCGATCGCGCCATCGCCGCGCTCGCCGTGTGCGCCGACAAGCTCAAGCGCCGCCATGTGACGCTCGCGCGCTCGGTGGCGACCGAAGCCTGCCGCCGCGCGTCCAATGGCGCGGATTTCATTGACCGGGTCTATCGAGAGACGGGCATCGCGCTCGACATCATCTCGGCGCAGGAAGAGGCACGGCTGGCGGTGCTGGGCTGTCATGCGCTGCTGGAGCCGGGCGACGGCCCCGCGCTGATCTTCGACATTGGCGGGGGATCGACCGAACTGGTGCTGGTCGATGCGAGCGGTGACGCCGCGCCGCGCATCGTCGATTGGGTCAGCGCGCCCTGGGGCGTGGTCTCGCTGACCGAAAGCGAATTGTTCGATCATGGCGACGCGGACGAGCGGGCCGCCGCCTATGGCCGGATGCGCGCGCGCGTGGCCGACGCCTTCGCCCCGCTCGCCCGGCGGTTGCCGCGTGAAGCGGAGGGGCGGCGGCTGCTCGGCACATCGGGCACGGTGACGACGCTCGCCAGCCTGCATCTGGAATTGCCGCGCTATGACCGGCAGGCGATCGACGGGCTGATCGTGCCGTCCGCCTCCATGCGATCGATCTCGACCCGGTTGGCGGGCATGACGCTGGCCGAGCGGCAGAAGCTGCCCTGCATCGGCACCGAACGCGCCGATCTGGTGGTGGCGGGCTGCGCGATCCTGGAATCGATCATGGATATCTGGCCCGCCGAGCGGCTGGGCGTCGCCGATCGGGGCATCAGAGAAGGCATATTGCGCGGCCTGATGGACCGCGACGGGGGCAAGTCATGAGGGGTGCGGGCGTCGGCAAGGTTCGGGTCAAGACGGCGAAGGGGCGCACCGCGCAATCGACCCGTTGGCTCGAACGGCAATTGAACGATCCCTATGTGCGCAAGGCCAAGGCCGAAGGGTGGCGCAGCCGCGCCGCGTTCAAGCTCATCGAGCTGGACGAGAAGTTCCATTTCGTAAAGGGCAGCCGCGCCGTGATCGATCTGGGCGTCGCGCCGGGCGGCTGGGCGCAGGTGGTGCGCAAACTCGCGCCCAAGGCGGCGGTCGTGGGCATCGACCTGCTGCCGACCGATCCGATCCCCGGCGTCACCCTGTTCGAGATGGACTTCATGGACGACGCCGCGCCCGACCGGCTGCGCGAGGCGCTGGGTATGGCGCCGGACCTCATCATTTCCGACATGGCGGCCAATACGGTGGGGCATGCCGCGACCGACCATCTGCGCACCATGGGGCTGGTCGAGGCGGCGGTGTGGTTCGCGGTGGAAAATCTGAGCAAGGGCGGCACCTTCGTCGCCAAAGTGTTCGCGGGCGGCACCGATGGCGAATTGCTGACCGTGCTCAAAAAGCATTTCACCACGATCAAACATGCCAAGCCCCCCGCCAGCCGCAAGGGCAGCGTCGAATGGTATGTCGTCGCGCAGGGGTTCAAGGGATTGCCCACCGACAAGGAGCGGGCGGACCAGGACGACTGACGGCGGCGAGGTTTCAGGGGGAAGGACGGGGCGTTTGGTTTCGACGGTATCGACGGTGGCCTATCTCGGGCTGGAGGCGCGCCGCGTCGAGGTCCAGTGCCAGCTGGTGCCGGGCCTGCCCAATTTCATCCTCGTAGGGCTGCCGGACAAGGCGGTGGCCGAAAGCCGTGAACGGGTGCAAGGTGTGGTAGTTGTATAGCATAAAAATCCGCAGAAATCTGCGGTTTCAAAGAGCATTCCAAAGCAAGCGGCCAAGCGACAGTAGCATTTGGACGGAGCCCAAAAGCGTTAGCCCCGCAACGACGATAACCTCAGTCCAAAACAGGAGGCGTCTCATCATCTTCATTCGCAGATCGCCCGTTGCTGGTTGAACTTGGGCCATATGACAGTGGTGCCGCTTTGAACCATCGCACAGTTGATTTCCGTGTTTGCCTTGTTCCAGCAAACGGCAGTCACGCGGTTATAGCTGGTGCCCGTCTGCTCACATTGTAGGATTTGGCCAGAGGCAAGCTCAGTCAGTTTGGACGTAGCGGAAGCGCCCGATGCTGACGGGCAAGGATGACCAACCTTACAGGTTTCATCGCTTTCACGAGCAGCAACCGCGTGAAGCCTGATCCTCGTGCCGTCAACGCATCGCAAGGTATCGCCGTCGGTGATGCTGCTAACGTTACAGGTAAAGCGGCCAGTAGATGAAAGAGCCGCCGCCTCGCTGGGCTGACTGGTGGGCCAGAAAAACACCACACAAAAGGTAGCCACGGTCAGCAATGCGGCAAAGCTGTAGATCTGCCATGCTGGGAAAGTGCGTTCTTTCTTAGGAGGCCAACCGTTCGAGCGCGGCCGCCATTTTTTACGACGCCCATAGGGACGCATATAGTTCCAAAAGAACAGCGGCACCAAAACGGCCAAAGCTGGAACGATGATGAACAGGCCAGAAAAGCTGGTGTGTTTCTCCATCCAGATGCCTGCGCCAAGCGCCCCTACGATGGCAAGCTCTATTAAAAAGCCCTGTTGTGATCGCCGCCCCATGATCTCCCCCGCGCCTCATCCATAATGTGGCCGTGCATAAATACGGCATGAGATTCTACGAATTTGCAACGACCAAACCAAAGAAGCCGCGCAAGCCCAAGAAACCCTTGACGCCTGCACAATCCATAGTGGCCGCGAAAAAGCGTCAGGTCGAGTTAGCGAAGCAGGCGCTTCAATCCGTGAAAGATCACCAGAAGCGCCGGAAGGAGGCGGAGCGCACTCGCCAAACTTCGTACATCGCGCCGCTGCCAGATCGTAAGGAATAAATTCCTGAGGGGCCGTCAGAGAGCGGCCTGCCTGAATGCCTTGGTCAAATCTTCGATGGTAAGCGCTGCCGCCAATTTCGCCTGCTCGTCCAGATATTCGCGCGCGTTACGCCCTGTGGCGATGCCATGGGCTTTGATGAAGTCAGCCATATTGTCGACCGCAGCCTTTGATGGCTTACGTGAACGCTTGGCGACAATCAGTGCGCCAATATATGGCAGCTTGAGTTCCACACAGACCCGGCCAAGTTGGCTGAATGGACGGGAAAACTTACGGAAGAACGATGCGTAGGTTGGCGCTTCCCCGTGCAGATGAACCCAAAGATCGGTATAGCTGGCGCGCCCATCCAAGCTGTTCTGGGCAACCGTCAGGATCGCCGTCCCAAATTCATACGGTGATAGGCATTCTGATTGAGCGGACATCTAGGCATCTCCATGCGAGAATGCCTACGTCGATGAAAATCATTGAGAATCGGTTTCATCTGCCTGCAACTGAGGCGACCGCCTGTAAGGCAGACTCCCATTCTACCCACGTATATCCATCCAGTACGATGGTCGATGCCGTGTAAGCACAGAAATTTACTATGTAGACAATTCCAGATGATGGGGCGGTTCACTAATAGTGAGCGGGCAAACGAAAACGCCCCCACGGCGAGCCGTGAGAGCGTTTCAAAGGCCGTCGCTGGAACGCATATGCGTCTCCATGGGCTATATGTGCTGCCACACTGGCGCGGTGGCAGGTTGCGTTCAGTAGTTAGTCGGGGATTGGATCGGCAAACTGCTCAAGATGCTCAGTTTGCTTTTGCAGTCGCTTTGCCTTCATGTCAGCCACGGTCGCTTTGAAGGCGGCGGTCACCTCCTCAACATCGGCCCCATCTGCCAGCAAATCGGAGAACTCCTCATCATAGCGCAGATTGACCAACACTGCGCCTGCGCTCTCCTTCACTTCTTCCCGCTTGGCATCGATTCCAGCCTGAATTTCAGCTTCGCGGGCTAGAATTTTCCTGCCCTTCGCAACGACAAACTCATCGTATTTGGCCTGTTCCCAGCCATCCACACCGACAACGAACAGCTTTTCGCCAACCACCTTGAAGGTGATGCGACCGAACTCAACAGCTTCTGGCAGTTGGGCGGGCTTGGCAAATTCAAACACATCGTCGTTGGCGGGGTTTTCCGCCTTGGTGACAGCATTGGCGCGATCCTGTTGACGCCGTGCAATTTGTCGTGGCGTAGGCTTTTTGGCTCGCTGCGCCGCCTGCTTGGCGGCCCATTGCCTGTAGTGCATTTCTAGCGCCAGAATCCCGCCATAAACCTTGCCGTCCTCTTTGGATTTGAATTTTGCCGTGGTAATGAAATCAACCACGTCAGGCACTCTAACCTTACTGCCTTCCAGAACGGCAAGGACGCAGCCATATTTCTCGGCAGAACGATCACGCCGGTATGCGCGATTGGCAATGCTTTCATGCTGGCCATCGGCGATGGGGGCGTTAGTGTCGGTATTGACCCAACGCCCGTAGAGCAGCGCCGTGATGGCATTCCATTTGTTATAACTGCCGGTCGATGTGAGAGCCTTCGCCTGCTTGCCCAGATCGTGCTGCGACAAAACGGTCGTCAAATGTTCGCGATTGTAGATCGACGAAAAGCAGGCAAGGCCAAAGGCATAGGCTTCCGCAAGCTGCTGGTAGAGGATTTGGCGACCAGCGACTCTGAGCTTCGTCTGCGCCTCGTTATCGGCGACAAGGGACTTCTGCTTGAAGGCAGCAATTAGTTCCAGAATGCGCTCGGCGGGCAACTGACTCATGCCAGTGGAAACGTCATCACGGAGAAGCCCAAAACGCTTGGCAGCATAGTGGACCTCAGAGCCATCGTCCTGCTTCTCAACTTCAAAATCGAACCACCCGCGATCAGCATCAAAGCGCTTCACGAGTAGCAACTCACTAATATCAGACATTCGGTGTTCTCCTTCATCGACGCGGCACAATGCGGCGTCGTGAGGAGTTGATACGTCAGGGTTGTCCTGATAGGTGAATGTCAGGATCATTTTGGACAAATAAGCCAACAAAATATGTCAGAAAAACACCTGTCAATCCTCAGCGAGGAGGCAAAGTGGTATCAGCTATGGGGTTGGTATCTCAGGGCAAGTCCAAGCTACGAGCGGGCGCGCTATTTCAGGACTGGGGTATCGTTTGGCGGTGGCGATCTGCCCGCCGATTTCGACGATGTGCTGAAGGTATATGACGCCTTTGGGGACGTGAGGTTCATGTCCATCACCCGTTGGTGGCGATCCGTGGCGATCCCGCAATTCGGCGTATCAGCAGATAGGCCGAGAGTAACGCGCCTGGGGGCCATCAGGCATTATGACGAGGATGATCGTCTTGCGCGCATACGGAGCAGCGTCAGGGATTTTTTGAATGAGGAGTGGCTGGATCAAATTCAGCCAACGTCAATCATCGCGTCCATTCCCATTGGTTTGCCCAAGGCGCAGATCATGACGCAGGTTTCTGCGATGATCGACGACCTTAGTAAACGCGAGGCTGAAAGCGGAGCGGACACAATGACAGGCGATGCGCCGTTCAAGCTGTCGAGATCGACAAAGCTGCATTATGCCAGCGTGTTGCGATACCTAAAGTGCCTGCACGTGAAGTCGGCAAATCCCAAAATGACCTTGTGGCAAGTTGGGGCCACGGCAGGGCTGAGCGTGCAGCATCGCTCATTGGACCCGTCAGCAACGCCAAGTGCTGAAAACGCCGAAGGTCGGACTGCGCTCAAAGAGCTAACCAGCCGTGCCTTGAGTCGTGGCCATATGATCGCGGAAAACGCAGCAAGGGGCATCTTCCCCAGCTACGCCAAATGCGAACACGCACGGCCTGTCGATTACCCCTTCATATATCGTAAGCGCTTTGGCCCGATCCATAGAGCTTAGAAATCCCCATAATCGGCCACTACTAGTGGGGTGATGTGCGGCCTGCCCTTGTAACACGGCACCAGCATGGGAAGGCTGCGCCAATCTTCCCGCCGCGCTGCGGCCTTCGATTGAGATCCCTTCAGCCAGATCAAGAAAGCCGCAATGGCCGCAGCAGGCATGGATTTGGCGGCGAAGCTGTCAAATGCGGGCCGTGCGGCCAATTGCTATCCCACGCCAAGGCCGCAGGGCTTGGTGGGGGATATGTCCATGATGAAAATGGCCTTGCTCTGGCTGCGCCCATCGCAACGCCATAAAAACTGACGCCGCTGGCCTATCCAACCTGCATCGCTTCGCTCGCATGTGTTGGATACGCCGCTTCGCGTCGTTTTTGGGTTTCTTCTCAATACTTTGTTGTAACGAAAGCTATCTCTAAGATAATAAAAGTTACATGGAATCTGGCGCCGCGTTACATCGATGTTTCGCAATTTAATAAATCCCATAGATAAATAGATATGAGCGGCGGCATCCCGCATTTGTCCAAATCGTGTTCTCGCCGTCGCTCATTTTAACACGAAAAACGGACCAATAGCGGGAATTATGCTTGGACAAAGGCATACTTAATTTGGGAAAAGGAGAACACTATCGAATGAAAACGCGAATTCACTACGTTTCTGCGCCTGCGGGATCGGGCAAAACATACCAACTCGAACAGCTTGCCGCTAAATTGGTGGCCAGCGAGAATCGCAAAATCCTGATCGCGCAGCCAACCAAACATTTAATCCGCCAGACCGCCGCAAATTTGCGCCGCGCCAATCCGCTCTTGTCGGTCAAATCCATCTGTTCCAGCCGCAACGGCGATGCCGTGACCCCAAGGATCGAGGCGCATATGGCCAGTGCGGACAAGGGCAAGGGGCAGGTGCTGCTTATCAGCCACGAAGCCCTCAAACGCCTGCCACCAGCGCACCGCGCGCATTGGGACGTATTCGTCGACGAAATTCCGTCTGTGTTCGAGTGTCTGGCTCTCAAGATCGTCAAGACTCACGCGCATCTAACCGACCATATCGAACTGGAAGACCTTGGCCGTGGCATCAGCGCAGTGAAGGTCGCAGCAGGCCATCGCGGCGCAATGGAAACCCTGTTTCGCAATGAGAGCAAGGATGAACTGCTGGAACGCTTCACCCCCATCTCCAACCATCTGCTCGACGCCAGCCGCACTGTCATGGTGGAAACGGCCTGCTATCAGGCCTTGCTGGATAGAACCAAGCGCGAAGGGGAAATCAATTTCTTCTCGATCCTTGGGCCTGAGTTTGTGGCGGACTTCAATTCTGTCACCCTGATGGGTGCCAACGCGCTGGAAACGGAATTATTCGCGCTGTGGGGCATCCGCAGCGACATCGACTTTTTGCCGCATCCGTTGCTGAGCAAGGGGCTGCGCTACCACGAACATCAGAACGGCGACCGCCTGACTGTCCATTATCTGTTCGAGCGAGAATGGTCGATTTGGCGTTCGCAGACCGAGAATGAAGATACAGGCATGATCCTGCTTGAAGAGGTAGGCGACTACATCCAGCGCTTCTTCGTTGGGCAACGCTTCTTATGGGTCGCGAACAAGTCTGCAGACATGCTGATGTTCGATCGTAATGACCGTCTGCCCGCCGTCAGCCACGGCCTCAACGAACCACATTTCATCAACTGCCACGCCGCTGCCAGCACCATCGCGCTCGTCCACAACCATGCCAGCGCGAAGTTTCTGGGAATGCTTGGTCTGACTGACCAGCAAATCCGCACGGTGATCTGTTACCAGTCAGAATATCAGGCCATCATGCGTTGCTCACTACGCGATCCCAATGCCATCGCGCCCGTCACCATCATCGTGCCCAGCAAGGCCAGCGCGGAATGGATTGGGGGCAAGTTCGCTGGGGCAGCAGTCAGCAAACTCAACACGGGACTGGATTGGGTGGCTGGCAAAGTTGGTCGCCCCAAAGCTGTGCGGGCGATGACCAACGCTGAACGGGTCAGGAAACATCGCGCGGCCAAAAAGGCGGCGGCAAACTCACTACTAGTGAGTGCCGCATGATGCCGCATTCAGGTAGTCCCTGTCGTGACAGTCGCATTCCGCGCGGCGCCTGTCACATTCAGGTCGATTTCCAACAAAAATGACATCAGATGGTCAGGCTCCAAACCCAAAAGTGACAGGAGCAAACATGATCGTCGGTTATGCGCGTGTCAGCACCACGGACCAGAGCCTCGATGTCCAAATGGACGAATTGGGCGCTCACGGTTGCGACCGCATATTTCAGGATCAGGCCAGCGGCACCAGCAGAGCACGTGCTGGACTTATGGAAATGCTCCAGTTCGTCCGCGAGGGCGATACCATCGTGGTCAGCAGGCTCGACCGTTTCGCCCGTTCGCTGACTGACCTGTTCCAGCTACTGGACGAACTCAGCCGCAAGGGCGTTGCATTCCAGTGCGTCCACCAAAGCATCGACACCAGCAGCAGCACGGGGAAGCTCACGCTGGCAATCTTGGGCGCGGTTGCGGAATTCGAAAATGACATCAGGAGGGAGCGGCAGCGGGCGGGAATCGCAAAGGCGAAAGCCAACGGCGTCTATAAGGGGCGCAGGGCTGGCATTGATGCTCAGCGAGTCAAGGAAATGGCCGCTCAGGGCATGTCCGTCGGCGCGATTGCTGGCGCGCTTGGATGCCATAGGCAATCCGTCTACCGACTGATGACTACACAAAATTAGGAGGAGTTATGCGATAGAAATAGTGCCAACTCCTCAACAACCTCGATCCTAGCAGCCTTAAATGGGATCAATCCATTTTCCAACAGGCCCCGTGGCGGGCGTTGGGTTTCCAAAGTTATTCTGAAGATAAAGATGGATATTAATTCTCGCGGCGATTGCCTGCGGTCCCGTGGAAATACCACCTGGCAATCCTTTTGCGGATTTCTCGATCATCCCCGTTCCCCACACCATAGGCCTACTACGCCATTCAGGAAGTCTTGTGATTTTCTCCGAGGCTGTCTGAAAATCCCACTCATTTTCTTTAGAACGAGCAATTATCCATCTACTCGATGTAGGAAAATCGATTCTAGGAAGAGGTTTACTACCTCCCCCATCATAAGTTCTTGGCTTCGTGCTAGCCCAATCACCGTAAAAGAAATTATAGTTGCCATATTTACGAGCAAGATTATTATATATCAGCCTAGAATATATTGACGGACTTTCAGAGAAATCATCGTACTCTGAAAATGAGTTTGGAAAACTCGCTCCAGTGACGACAAATTTAAAATTATTAGACACTGACAAAAATTTATCAATTATATTAGAAACATTAAATTCCGTAACATCATTTATCTTAACATATCCATAGTCAAGAATTATCAAGAAGTCTTGATCGACATTGTTCGAAGCAATGGATACCAAATCGTCTATGTTTTGTGATTTCTGCAATTCAATCCTAATCGCAAAACCTCGATTTAATCCATTAGCAAAATCAATCTGCTTAAGAATCAAATCTTGGTCAACTCCCGTGAACTGTATACATGGTATATAGTTTTTATGGCTCTCGATTAATTTAATCCACTGGCCGGGTCCGGTAGCGGGGTCTAACAACTCACGAAAATATTTACGCGATGGCAAAGTTGATTCGCTGGCAAAACTCCTATCCAAATCGACAATGATTGGGCCATTGCCAACACTCTTTTCGATAATTCGAAAAGTGTTTTCAAATTCAATCGAATTAAGCCATGGAGCAAGCAAGACAACCGGAAGCATTTTCGCTTTTTCAGTTTCAGGCAATTTTTCCATTGCCTTCATCTCTGCGCGTCGGATGCAAATGGTCGGATAATAGCGCTTTGTGAATTCGGTCATTTTAAATGCCTAGCCTAAAACCGACGGCAAGACTCGACGCACGAAACTGCGAAGCAATTTCCTCAATATTTCCCTTATCCGGAGGAGTTCCATATTTCTCTTCGTGCCACTGCAATATTTTTTGCCACGGAAGCAATATGGCAGCGCCCAATTTATTAGCTTCGGCTTCCTGCTTATTTGAAAGCTTCGATCTATATAGAATGTTGTCAGTGATTCCTTCGCCATCGATCAATGGTCGATGGAGAAGATAATGGGCGATCTCATGGCAAACGGTGAATCTCTGCCGAACGGCTGCATCCGTGTTGTTCACATGGATTTCGAAAACCCCATGCTCGTTTCGACGTATTAGGCCAGAAATTTCAGTGGGCAACGTTACACTTAGAACCTCTATGCCGAGCCGATCAGCCACTTGACCAACTGGCACGGGATTCATCTCAAATAGATCCCATATTTTCTTCAAATCGGCTTCGTCGGCACGAAGCCATAAGCTAACGGCTGGATCGCTGGATGATATTTTCAGATCCATCAGTCTACATCGCCTTCATCCGTGGGATCATCAATAGACAATCGGAGGGCATCGGAATTTATCCGATCAGCTATCAAAGGAAGCAGCGATATTACTTCAGATCGAATTCTTTTCTCTATATATTGACGATGATGGCCGTTCTCGTCCTGCATGGCTTGCTCAATGCAAATTGTTCCGCTGCCCGCAGGGCCAAATGCCTTCGCTATTTCAGCCAGCGCTTGAGTTTCAGCGAATCGCCCCGCATCCCGCTTAAGATTCTGAAAACCAAATATTCCTAAAACGGCCAAAACGATAGCGCAGACGGTGAATATAACGCTGACCGTTGTAAGGAGAACCGTAAGGATGGAATTAAAGTCAACTGCAACTTGACCCTTAGAGGGGGCCGCAGTCAAAAGGCTATATATAGAAAAATAAGCTATAATACATATAGCGGCCGTGAACACGAGCCCCAAAACGGCGTAGAATATGCGCGATGCCTTCCCCATTGAAAAATATGTAGGCATCACGTTCGGGTATCGCAACGATTTTATCGCGGTAGAGCGAAACACGCGTTCCATCCTCGATTCACATTTTAGCAGAATTCTGCCTCTTTCTGATCGACCGTCTGAATGCCGATGCCATCGACTGACCTTGACCATAACGGCCAAGGAGCAATGGAAAATGTCGATCCTCAAGACCCTCAAGCTGACCGCCGCCACCCGCAATGCGCCCTTGACGCCTGAGCAGATGCTGCGCGGCAAGCTGGTCAGCTATCTCAATGAACAGAAGGCGCTCGCGGAAGCGGAAATCACTGGAACGTCCTTTGTCGCGACCAAGAAAGTTACGCGCAAGAACGCTGAGGGCGAGAATATCCGCGTTGATGCGCCGCGCCATGTCCGCAAGGGCTGGTTCACTGATGCTCATGGCAAGATGTTCTTCCAGATTCGCTATGGCAGCAAGCCGTTGGAATTGACGAAGGGCATGAATGCCGTGGAAGTCGAGAACCTTGCGGAACTGCCCAGCCTCATCGTGTGGATCATTGAGGCCATCAATGCTGGCGAACTCGACGTGCAGGCGAAAGCCGCAAACGCCGACCGCAAGGTCCAGCGTAAGGCCAAGCAGGCTGCGGCCTGATGCACTTGATTGCATAGGGCGGATCGCGCATCCGCCCTAGTTGCCGTCCACTATTAGTGACTCCACGTCCAAGCTGGCGGCATGACCTTTCGGTCCGCCGCCGTTTGTGCTTTTAGGGATGGCGATTGTAGAGGCAGAAGGGCAGATATGCTGACGTTCAACGACCTTCTTGCAAAAGCCGGGTTTGAACTTTCCGAAATCCGATTGTTGCGCCATCAGACCAAAGCTCCAAACGGGCGGACTCCCTATCTGCTTTGGCGCGATAGACGGAGTGCCTTTGATGAATATCAATCCGTCCAGACTCAACCCAACGGCGCGAAGCTTCGCAGCCCCTATTGGGCTTCATTCGTCGTGCCGCCGAGCGGGGGTACACTTTTCACGGGAGTTTATTCAGCAGAACTCGCTGGCCCCTCAGCTAATGAATGGATTGACCCGCTTTATGATCGGCCTGGCATCGAATTGATCGATCAGCAGCTTGACCGCTACGAAATCCAGCTACTTCCGATTTTGGAGGAGTATGTCGGTCGCCTTTGGATCGAATGGGGTGCTGGGGCGCGTAGCTGGATTCAGCGTCCAGACAAGCAAGCAAAACCCGTTGTCGAATTGACGCGCGAGTTTCGGGAAGAAGCATTTCCGGGCTTCACCCATTTCATCGCCAACATTTCGGATGTGCCCACTTTGCCCCGTGGTTGGATCGAAGCCCTTGCCGCTGCGCGCGGGATATATTTGCTAACGTCTGAGCGGACGCGGGAGTGGTATGTTGGGTCTGCAACCAGCCGCGTCGGCGGCTTCATATCTCGTTGGCAGAATTACGCTTCTGATGGGCATGGTGGGAACATTGGCCTCAAGAGCGCCGAGCCCAGCGATTATCAAGTTACGATTCTTGAGGTGTCAGGGTCGGCTGCCAGCACCGATGAAATCGTCCAGACTGAACAACTATGGAAGCGGAAGCTCCAGAGCCGAGGGATTGGCCTCAACCGGAACTAATGGCTTCCCACTATTAGTGAGGCAAGCATATCGCCGATGCCAACACGGCAGCCGTTGCGATCATAGGTGGCATTTATCGCGGGATCGAACCAACCCGCTGGCGATCCATCAACAGCATAGCCCCTGATCTGTCGCCCCACCTTCTGCCGCCATCCCAGCAGTTTCCCCGAACAATCCCGCAAATTTTGCCGCATTGATGCCTCCGTTTGAGGCCATGCGATCAAGCGCTACCGCCGCCGTATGTCAATTAGTGGGAAAGTGCTGTCAGAGCTTCTAAGCGCGGGGGAAAGTACGCGCTACTGTTCGGCTGCTGGGCAGGGGTAAATTGCCTTCGTCGGACACCTGTCTTCTTTGAACTGCCTATCTCAGCGGTCATTGGAAGATGGATGAACGTGCCTTTTCGTCGCGCCCTCAATATTCCCAGCGATATCAATAACGTCGGCAATCGTACCTGCACCTGTCTTTTTCAAGACAGCCGCGCGATGATCTTCGACGGTTTTAACCGACACACTCAATGCCATTGCGATCATCTTGTTGCTTTTCCCGCGTACCATCAAGTCGAACACTTGCCTTTCACGCGGCGAAAGATGGCCGATGCGAGCCAAGGCAGAATGGCGGCTCCTGCTCCACGTCAGACCTTCACTGACGGCGTGAAGCAAACGCTCCGTATCCAGCGGTTTTTCCAGATAATCCAGTCCGCCTAAGTCGCGTATGGCATCCACCGCATCGCTGGTTTTTGGCCAAGCGGTCATGAAGATGATTGCGGCGGCACTATGGTTTGTGCGTAGTTGACGCGCGAGATCGAAACCGCCGATCGCCCCCATCATGATGTCGGTGATGATACAGGATGGCTCGCTGTTTCCATGCATCGAAAGAAATATTGCGGGGTCGGTGAAAGACCGCGCGCTATATCCATGTCGTTGCAACAGGCGGGCCAGTGAGGCGCCAAGATCGGCGTCGTCGTCCACGATGCAGACGACTCCATCATCTCTACGCATCACGTGCGTCCAGCAGAGGCAGGACGAGCGTGTAGCATGACCCCGCTCGATCAAGGTTTTCGCTGTTTATCCAGCCGCCATGCGCTTCCGCGATAGTGCGGGCAATAATCAGACCCAGCCCCATGCCTCTTTCCTGCGTTATCGCTTTCCCATCATCGCAGACATTGAGATGCAGCACATCGTCCCTCTGCTGCGCATCGAGCGTGACCGTCCCGCCCGGCGTCGCCGCTATGGCGTTACGAACCAGATTGACCAGTGCCTGTTGCAATTCCACTTCGCGCCCAGATATCGGAAATGCTGAAACGTCTGCAACGGATAAACCGACCTGTGCAGCCTTTGCCTCCGCCTTCATCAGCATAACGACATCGGCCAGCAATAGCGGCACGGCAATGGGGACCGGTAGATCGGCCCTGTCGCTACCGAATTGGCGCATATGGCGGACCATGTCGGCAAGATGAGTGACCTTGCGGTCGATCAATGCGCTTGTCGCCGTCAACTCGTTGCGATCAGGGCTGTCGGCCACAGCCAATTGCGCCATATGTCGAGCTTCGATGCTCAGGGTCGATAGTGGTTGGCTGATGTCATGAATAACCGCCACGGACATGGCGCGCAATGTCTTGAGGCGGTCGGCGCGCAACAGCAACCTATCCTTGCGGAGCAGGGCATGGCGCATTTGCGTTTCCGCGTCGGAATAACTGCCAACCAAATAGCTGGCGATGGCCAATGACGCCGCAAGCAGATGCAGATTGGCGCGTTGTTCCAGCGACATGGGGGCATCGATCAACAGCAGCACCATCAGGGTGACGATCGCGCTGATCGTCCATGCAGCCATTCGGCCCAATCTCAGGGCGACCCAAATGGCACAGAGCAACAGCGGCTCAATATGAACCGAGTTGGTTGAAAGCCAGACGAGGGTGGAAACCATGCTCCCCGCCGCCATGACAAGGACGGCCTCCCATATTCCAGAGGGTAGGCGGAAACGGGGTCTGTCTGTGTCAGCAAGCCACAACAGAGGTGGCGCGACTACCAATATGCCAAGCAAATCCCCGATCCAGTATGTTCCGATCGGTACAATGATCTGTTGCCAGTCTGGGTATATAATATTGTTCACTTGGCCAAATATCGCCCATGGCAAGGCAAGTACGGCACCAACCAACGGGCACAGCAGCATGGCGAAACCAACCGGCATCGGAAAGGTGGTGAGGCTACTATTCCCGCGAGAAAAATAGGTTTTCACGATGAGGATCGTAACGACATAGGCAATAGCCGATCCCATGCTGGTCAACGCCGTCAGCCATGCCATCGGCCCAGCAACCACACCCGTCAGAATTTGCACGACCAATTCGGTGGCAACCACCCAGCCACTCAGTCGGGGAGGAAAATACCACAGGAAGGCAAAGCGCAGTCCAGCCGCAGGAAACCACAGGCTAAAGGCTGAGTTCCTGCCCCAATAGGCGGCAAACCGATGCAATATGAGAAATGCGATGCCATAGGACACGAACATCAGGGCAAGCCACAACAAGGTCCTGCCATATTGCCCGTTCGAGAGATTGCGCCAGTTTATCATCACCCCCGATTAATAGGGTTTCTCCTTATGCAAAGCGCAATCCGGGTTCTACCCGGATAGGAGCAGGGTTCACGTTTTAATATGTGTAGCAGGCATCCTAACGGGCAGACCTGAACGGTGGCTTCTCCTTGGGCAGCTAAGAGCAGGAATTGTTGTTTCCATGTCGATCCTCAAGACCCTGAAACTTGCCACCGTTGCTCGCGGATATCCCAGCGGCTCCGAACTTGAATTTCGGGCTAAGGTGTTGGCCTATCTCGCTGAACAGAAGACGCTCGCCGAAGCCGAGATCGCAGGTGTCCCATTCCATATGACCAGGAGGGTTACTGTCGAGGACATCGACACCTCGACCAAGATTCGCAAGGGCTGGTTCACCGACGCCAGCGGCAAAATGTTCTTCCAAATCCTCTATGGTCCCAAGGCGCTCGAATTTTCCAAGGGCATGAACGCGATCGAGGTCGATGGCCTGAATGGCTTGCCCGACATAATCGCGTCGATAATCCAAGCCATCAACGCGGGAGAACTGGACCCACAACTCAGTGATGCCCGTAACCGTGCCGCCTTCAAGCCTTGGGCAGCGAAGGCCACGGTATAATGATGCTGAGAGCGGATAGCTTTTTAATGCCCGTCCTTTCTCACTAATAGTGGGAATGCCCTGTCAGAGCTGCTGAGTACAGGGAACGCGGGCGCTGCTGTCAGACTGCTGGGCAGGGGCAATTTGCCTTCGTCGGGCTGGAAAGCGCACGATATGAGCATGACAATTAAAGCATCTGTCCGCCAATAATGTTACCGTCCTTATCCCAATGGTATGTGATTTCGCTGTCAATCCATAAGGAAAATTCGCCGTTCTCCATCAGGATCAAGCCATCAACAATCTGTTTGAGCAAAGTGTTGGTTTTCGTCCGAGCGTAAATGCGCTCGTCCTTATTTTCGCTGCTGAGCCGATCCATTAGCAATCGCAATGCCTCCTGATCGTCCGTTTTGCGCGGTTTGGCTTCCTCTTGCGCTATGTCGTGCTTCATCTGCTCAATACGTTCCTGAGCCGCTTTTATGCTTTCTTCCAATTCGTTGACCTTGGCAACGAATGCGCCGCCGCCACCGTTGGAAATAGCCTCTAAAAGATTGTCCATTTTCTGCTGATCGACGGCAACTTGACGCCCTAATGAGGCATGAGTCTCTTTCAGTTTTTCTAATGCCTCATTGGGCTGCTCTTCGTCATCGAGGGTGAAATGCAGAATGTGGTCGAGAAGCGTTTTCTCCATTTCAGTGTAGCGATAAGGATATGTGTTATCGCAAAGGTGCTTTCGGCGGGCATTGTCGCATTTGAGATATTGCTGCGGCAGCATTTTATAGATGCTAATTCCGCCATCCTTTCTACGATGCTTTTTATCACCATATTTCCCTTCAAAACCCATGTAGCCTTTGCATTTATGGCAAGTGGCAATGCCACGAAACAAGTTGCGGGACCGTGTTTCCAAGCTGCCGCCCGTGCTGCGCCTGATGCGCGAACCTACAATCGCTTGGGCACGGTTGAATTTTTCCACAGGCACAATGAGCGGGTAAAAATCCGTTGCGAGTGTTTCACCTTCGCTGGTGACATACTCCCCAATAACGGCCCTGTTTCTCAAGAAACGGTCCACTGTTAAGCCGTACCATCCATTTGTATTGTTGACGGTTGTTTTGAAGGCTGGAACGCCTTCGTCATTTAATTGCTTGGCAATGCGCTGATATCCAAAGCCATCAATGAACATATCAAACATGCGATTGATGAGATCAGCCCTGTCTTGGTTCACTCCAAATTCGTTATCTACGAGATTGAGCCAAAGAGGAGGGCGACTTTTTGCCAAGGAATAATCGCCGTTTGCGATCATCTCATGCCGCTTCTTCCAGTTGGCAGCAGTCTTTTGCGATTTATTTTTGCTCTCTTGGTAGGCCAGTTGGGCTTTGATTATGATGCTGAATAATTCCAGCATGTCGCCGTTTCCATCGGCACGATAAATCTGATTGTCCTGCCAAGTGGCTACATCAACGCCATTCTCGTTGAGCGCCCAAACAAGCTGAGCAGCAGCCTTCGCGCCCTGACGGGAAAGGCGGTCGATGTTTTCGACAATCAGCACCTTGCCTTTGTGGACGCCTTGGCGAGTTTCTGCCTCGAATTGGAACAAGGCCGCCCCTTCTGCGCGGTTCTTCGCGTGGAAGGCGCTCTTACCTTCATCCTTGATAGTGGCTTCTGCGACCCAGCCTTGTTTGTGGGCGTATTCCCGCCCATACTCGACTTGCCGTTCTAACGAGTAGCCCTTGCTTTGCTCTGCGGTTGAGAAACGGGCATATATTATTGCTGTTTGGGGCATCCCAACATCCTGTCACGATTGTGTTAGGAATTTCTCTACAACCGCCACATATTGGGTGCGCAACGCCATCGCCGCGATCGGCCTGTCGCTGCCGCCCAAGCGGATCACGATCAACCTGTCCCCCGCCGATCTGCCCAAGGAAGGGTCGCATTTCGACCTGCCGATCGCGCTCGCGCTGCTGGGCGCGATGGGCGTGATCGATGCCGAAACGCTCGCGGGCTATGTCGTCGTCGGCGAACTGGGGCTGGACGGGCGGACCGCGCCGACGCCCGGCGTCTTGCTGGCCGCGCTCCATGCCGGGGAAGCGGAACTGGGCCTCGTCTGCCCCGCCGCGCAGGGAGCGGAAGCGGCATGGGCGGGGCAGGTGGAGGTGGTCGCCGCGCCCGATCTGCTCAGCCTGCTCAATCATTTCAAGGGCACGGCCGCGCTCTCCCCGCCGCAACCGGGACCTGTCGAGGCGGCGGTGCGCACCGCCGATTTGAAACAGGTCAAGGGGCAGGAGAGCGCCAAGCGCGCGCTGGAGATCGCGGCGGCGGGCGGGCATAATCTGCTGATGGTCGGGCCGCCGGGCGCGGGCAAATCGCTGATGGCGAGCTGCCTGCCGGGAATTTTGCCGGAGATGACGCCGACCGAGGCGCTCGAAAGCTCGATGGTGGCGAGCGTCGCCGGGACGTTGCAGGGCGGGCGGATCAGCCGCGCGCGGCCGTTCCGCAATCCCCATCACAGCGCGTCGATGGCGGCGCTGGTCGGCGGCGGCCTCAAGGCGCGGCCGGGCGAGGTCAGCATGGCGCATCTGGGCGTGCTGTTCCTCGACGAATTGCCCGAATTTCAGCGCGCGGTGCTGGATTCGCTGCGCCAGCCGCTGGAGACCGGCGAGGTCACGGTGGCGCGCGCCAATGCGCATGTCACTTTCCCCGCGCGCGTGCAGCTGATCGCGGCGATGAATCCGTGCCGCTGCGGCCATCTGGGCGATCCCGCGCTGGCCTGCTCGCGCGCGCCGCGCTGCGCCGCCGATTATCAGGCCAAGGTATCGGGACCTCTGCTCGACCGCATCGACCTGCATGTCGAGGTGCAGGCGGTCAGCGCCGCCGACCTCATCCTGCCGCCGCCGCCCGAAGGGTCGGCCGAGGTCGCCGACCGCGTCGCCGCCGCGCGCGCGGTCCAGACCGGCCGCTACGCCGGGACGCGGGTTCGCACCAATGCGGAGGTGGATGGCGAGGCGCTGGAGACCTTCGCCGGTCCCGACGAGGCGGGACGGCAGTTACTGGCGCAGGCCGCCGCCGCGATGAAGCTGTCGGCGCGGGGTTACACGCGGGTGCTAAGGGTCGCGCGTACGATTGCCGATCTCGCCGGGGCGGAAGAGGTGGGGCGCGTGCATATCGCCGAGGCGTTGAGTTACAGGCGGAGGGCGCCGGTGAGTTGAGGGCGGGGGGCGAGCGGTGCTAGCCGTTCCCGAACACCATCGTGTTTCCCGATTGCGTACGTTCGTTCAGCGAGGCGGCAGAGCGTCGGCCAATCAGCTACTTTCGTATTTTGATCGTTCGTCCGACCAGCAGTCGTGGCCGTTTAGGTTCGCCCGCATCCACATATCAAACTCATTAAAGTCGATCTCGTGGGGGTGAAGCAGCAGGCCTGTGGCCAAAGCTTGCTTTTCCCGATCCGCCAGCGCCTGATGAAAGGACCAAAGGGCGAGTTGCCGCTAGTTGTCGTCCTGCGAAAACGCATTCTCGTTGGCTCGATATATCTCATTTGTTGCGTTCGGGTTGTCCGATACCCTTACGATTTCTGGCCAAAGAGCCTTCGTAGTTTCAAACAGCGCGATCTTGTCGATGGGCATCCCGCGCTCCTCATTGCAATGGCCGCTTTCATGCCAATTGCTGCCGAAAGCGGCTAGTCTGAAATACACCCAAAGCAGCCTACCATCACCCTATTCCAGCGCATCAATCGCCCGGTGATCGCACCGCCGCTCGCCGCGTGGAACCTCCGAATAGCCCGGCACCATGATCGTCTGGCCGATTCGCAGCGGAGCGAAGCGCTTCCTCTCGATGCCGGCGCAGCGCAGATATTGTTCCAGCATGCGTGGCGGCGTGTCCCATTTCTCGTAGGACAGGCGGAAGGTGCCCCAGTGGATCGGGATCGCGGTCGATGCGCCGAGCCGCTCGAACACCTGCACCGCGCGCTCCGGTCCGATATGAGAGTCCGATTCCATTTGGCCCGGCCAGAAGCGGAACGCGCCGATCGGGATCAGCGCCAGCCGGATCGGTCCCAGCCGCGCCGCTTCCCCCGGCCAGGCCATGTCGCCCGCCCCGGTGTCACCCGCGAAGAAGATATTGCCCGCCCGCGTATGCACGAAAAAGCTCGACCAGAGCGCCCGGTTCCGGTCCGTGCCCCAGCGGCTGCCCCAATGATGGGCGCGGGTCACATGGACGCGATAATCGGGGCAATGTTCGTAATTTTCGCACTGGATGACGGCGTCGGGGGCGAGGCCGTTGAGCTGCGCCCCGCTCACCGACCGGCCCCAGTCGAGCGCGGTCGCCGGAATGCCGTTCGCCCGCAGCAGTGTGTCATTGCCGAGGCTGGTGACGATCTTGGGCCGGTCGCGCACCCACAGCTTTTTCAGCGTGGGGATGTCGAGATGGTCGTAATGATTATGGCTGATGAGGATCAGGTCGATCTTCGGCAGATCCTGCAAGCGGATGCCCGGTTGCGCGACGCGCCTGGGACCAAGCGGGGGCAGGGGGCTGGCATAATCCGACCAGATCGGATCGGTCAGGATGTTGATCCCCGCCGCCTGCACCAGCACGGTCGCATGGCCGACCCAGGTGGCGACCATGCCGCGCGGCGCGGCGAAGGGGGCGGGGCGCGCCGGTTTGACCGCGACCGCATCGGGCCAGGCGGGACGATCGTCGCTGCCCAGCAGCCAGCGCGTGACGAAACTCTGCCGGCTGGTCCCCGGCGGCCCGGCGAAACTGATCTCGCCATCGGGGTTGAAGAAATGCGCGCCGTCATAATGGCGGCCCGCTGGCCCGTCATAATAGATGCGGTCGAGGAAGGGCGGGATGATGGTGATGGCGAGGCAGAGCGCCACCACACTCCAAAGCAACGCCGCGCCCAGCCGTTTCAACCATCGTATCGCTTGAATCATCGCTCAGCCATAGGAAGCGGTGACGCGGCGGGCAAGCGTCACAGCGCGCCGGCGAGCGCCAGCGCCACGCCCGTCGCCACCAGCAGCAATCCCGTCATCTCGCTGCGCGCCATGCGCTCGCCCAGGTAAAAATGCCCGAAGGCGAGGGTGAAGGCGACCTCGATCTGGCCGACGATCCGCACCAGCGCGACCGGCGCGGTGGCAAAGCCTGTAAACCAGCAGGCCGATCCGCAGGCGGACAGCAGTCCGACCTGACCCGACACGCGCCAGCTTGTGAACACGCGCTGCATCTCGCCCGGCTCGCGCCACAAGAGCCAGCCGCCCTGCATCAGCGATTGCAGCGCGACCGTGACGCATAGCACGATCAGCGCGGCATGGATGGGATCGCCGCCGCCGACCTGCTGCGTCGCGCGGCGGATGCCGATGGCGGTCAGCGCGAAGAAAAAGCCCGAGGCAATGCCGGTCAGCGCCGCCGGCTGGCCCAGCGCACGCAGGAAATCGAGCGGCCCCATCCGCTTGCCGCCCGTCGACAGCAGCATGACGCCCGCCACACCGCAGCCGATGCCGGTCCAGCTAAGCGCGCTCAACGTCTCGCCCATCAGCAGGAATGAGAGGATCGCGCCCTGCACCGCTTCGGTCTTGGAATAGGCGGTGCCGACGACGAAATTGCGGTGGCTGAACGCCAGAATGAGCAGGTTGGTGGCGATGATCTGCGCGATGCCGCCCGCAGCGCAGAAGAGCAGGAACAGATGTCCCAGCGGCGGAAACGGGCCGGGCACGAGACTCTGATAGCCGGCGAGCAGCAGCAGCGCGAAGGGCAGGCCGTAGAGATAGCGCACCAACCCGGCAGCGTTGAGCGACAGGCTCTGGCTGACGCGGCGCTGGAGCGCGGTGCGCCACGCCTGCGTCGCCCCGGCCATCAGCGTGGCGGGCAGCCAGATCGGGGAAGTAATCATGCTGGGCCTATAGCGACCGATTGGCCACTGTCACGTCAGGATGTGGCGGGATTCCCGGCGACCGCGTGATCGCGCGGTTCACACCGGGTGCGAGAACCGATATCGTGTCGTGGCCGTCCCATGGTCCAGTTGGATTGCAACCGGACCTGCGGATTGGGGGCACACCAGATTTCGCCCGTTGCCGAAATGCCTGTCACCCAGATCAGATTATGTTCCTGACCATAGTCGATGACGGCCAAAGCATAGCCATCGCCCTTGTCAACGACGTGGACAGGCAATGGCGGATCGAGCTGGGTAAACGACATGGCACTACTCCGGCAGGTCTGTGCGAAAACCGCTGACGCGTATGCCGGTTGCGCGATCCAACATGGATCAGCATGATTGTTCATGGCGTAGATCACCCCCCGTTCCTGCGCTTGGGGAGAAAGACCGGGGCGAATGACGCGACTGTCAGTAGGGCGGCGCGCGGCGTGCCCGTTGCGCTTTCGTCGCCTCCGTCCACCAGTCGAGATCATCGGCGAAGCGGGGGAAGCTGCGTTCCAGCGCCTTGCCGCCGTCGCCCAGCGGCTGCGCGTCCGCATCGAGGCTCTGGCCGATCGACCCGACCGTCAGCGTGCTCGAAATCACGACCATGCCCATTTCGGCCAGCGTCGCATGCCAGGCCGAGTTGGCCCGCGCGCCACCCAGCCGCCCGGCGGAATAGCTGGCGATCGCGGCGGGCCGCCAGAACCACTCTTCCAGAAAATGGTCGGTCAGGTTCTTGAGACCGGGCTGCATGCCCCAATTATATTCGCCGGTGACGAAGAGGAAGGCGTCGGCGGCGCGGATCTTGCCCGCCAGTTCCGCCATTGCGGGCGGCGCATCGCCCGGCGCATATTCCTTGAACATGCGGTCGAGCATCGGCAGGCCCACCGCCCGCGCGTCGATCAGTTCGGCATCAGCCCCGCGCGCCTGCAACTGCGCGACGATGTAGCGGGCGAGGCGGATGCCCATCCGGTCGGCCCGATAGGAGCCGTAAAAGACCAGAATTTTGTCGGACATTCCGCCTCGCTCCCTCGTCAGGCCTTTTCGAGCAGCTTTTCGCGCTTGATCTTTTCCTGCCAGACCAAAGGCGCGAGATGGTGGACGCTCTGCCCTTCGCTGTCGACGGCGACGGTGACGGGCATGTCCTGCACTTCGAATTCGTAGATCGCCTCCATGCCAAGGTCATGGAAGCCGACGATGGTCGATCCCTTGATCGCCTTGGCCACCAGATAGGCCGCGCCGCCAACCGCCATCAGATAGGCGCTCTTGTGATCGCGGATCGCCTCGATCGCCATCGGACCGCGCTCGGCCTTGCCGACCATCGCGAGCAGCCCCTGTTCCAGCATCATGCGCGTGAACTTGTCCATGCGCGTCGCCGTGGTGGGACCGGCCGGGCCGACGATTTCCTCGCCGACCGGATCGACGGGACCTACATAATAGATGACGCGGCCCCTGAACTCGACCGGCAGTTCCTCGCCCGCTTCCAGCATCGCCTTGATCCGGGCATGGGCGGCGTCGCGGCCGGTGAGCATCTTGCCGTTGAGCAGCAGCCGGTCGCCATGCTTCCAGCTTTGCACCACCTCGGGCGTCAGCGCATCGAGATCGACGCGGATCGCCGCCTTGTCCGGCGTCCAGTTGACGTCGGGCCATTCGGCCAGGTTGGGCTGTTCGAGATAGGCGGGGCCTGAACCGTCCAGCGTGAAATGGGCGTGGCGGGTGGCGGCGCAATTGGGGATCATCGCGACCGGCTTGCCCGCCGCATGGCAGGGCGCGTCCATGATCTTGACGTCGAGGATGGTGGACAGTCCGCCCAGCCCCTGCGCGCCGATGCCGAGCGCATTGACCTTGTCGAAAATCTCGATGCGCAGCGCCTCGATATCGTTCTGCGGCCCGCGTGCTTTCAGCGGTCCCATGTCGATCGGCTCCATCAGCGCCTTTTTGGCGAGGTGAACGCAATGTTCCGCCGTGCCGCCGATGCCGATGCCGAGCATACCGGGCGGGCACCAGCCCGCGCCCATTTGCGGGATCATTTCGAGCACCCAGTCGACGATCGAATCGCTGGGGTTCATCATCTTGAACTTGGACTTATTCTCGCTGCCGCCGCCCTTGGCCGCGACGTCCACCGTCACCCTGTTGCCCGGCACCATTTCGACATGCAGGACCGAAGGCGTGTTGTCCTTCGTATTGCGGCGGGTGAAGGCGGGATCGGCCAGCACCGACGCGCGCAGCTTGTTTTCCGGGTGCAGATAGGCGCGGCGCACCCCTTCATCGACGATCTGCTGGAGCGAGCGGGTCGTCACGTCGAGCCGGCAGTCCATGCCCCATTTGACGAACACGTTGACGATGCCGGTATCCTGGCAGATCGGGCGATGCCCCTCCGCGCACATGCGGCTGTTGGTCAGGATTTGCGCGATCGCATCCTTGGCGGCGGGCGACTGTTCCGCCTCATAGGCTTCGCCGAGCGCGCGGATATAATCCATCGGATGATAGTAGCTGATGAACTGGAGCGCGTCGGCGACGCTCTCGATGAGATCGGCTTCCTTGATGAGCGTCATTGACCCTGGTCCTTGCTGGCTGGCTCCGCCTTTGCTGCGGATGCGTTTGCGACCGGCTATAGGAAAATGACGCTTTGAGTCCAGTCCCGAACGCCCGTCGAACCTAAGCACCGGCGGGGCGTTGGTCGCTCATGGCGCGCAAGCTCAAAGTGTTCCGTTCGGCGATCGGCTTTCACGACGCCTATGTCGCCGCCCCCAGCCGCAAGGCGGCGCTCGCGGCATGGGGCGCGGACGCCGACCTGTTCGCGCGCGGCGTCGCGGAGGAAGTCACCGACGAAGCGCTGATGACCGAGCCGCTCGCCAGCCCCGGCTCGGTCATCAGGCGGGTGCGCGGCAGCATGGCCGATCATATCGCGGCCCTGCCCGAGGATAAGCCGTCGCCCAAGGCCGACAAGGCGCGCAAGCTCCCGCAGGCTGCGGCCGGGCCAAAGCCCAAACCAAAGCCCCGGCCGGATCGCGCCGCGCTCGATGCCGCCGAGGATGCGCTCAGCGCCGCGGAGCGCGATCACGAGGCGGAGCGTCGCGCGCTCGCCGATCGGGAAGCCGCGCTCCGCCGCGAGCGGCAGGCGCTGGAGCGGAGGATCGACGCCGAAAAAGAAGAGCTGGAGCGTGCCCGCGACACCGCCCGCGCCCACTATGACAAGGCGATGAGGGCGTGGCGCGGTTGAGGCGGTTTACGGCGAACCCCTGGCGTCGGCAAAAGGGAAATGATGGAACCAGGGCTGCTTTTCTTCCAGCACCCGCGCGAAACTGGGCCGCGCTTCCAGCCGGGCGATATAGGCGTTGAGGTTGGGATGGCTGTCGCGGAAGGGCAGGACATGGTCGGCATAGAATAGCGCCGGTGCCGCCGCGCAATCGGCCAGGCTGAAATCCGCCCCCGCCGCCCATTGGCGCCCCGCGATCTGTTGCTCGATCAGGTCATAGGCTTTGGCGAGCAGGGCCGTCGCCTGCTCCACGGCATAGGGGTCTCGGGCGACGCCTTCCGGCCTGATCCGGTCGGCGACCGCCGCCTGCATCGGTCCCATCACATAATTGTCGAACAGTCGGTCCATCAGCCGCGCTTCGAGCGCCAGGGCCGGATCGGCGGGAATCGGCCGGAACGGGCCGGGCGCGGCCTGCCCGAGATATTCGATGATGATGCTGGCCTCTGCCACCAGCCGGTCGCCATCCATCAGGATCGGGAATTTGCCGATCGGCCACAGCGCCATCCATTCCTGCGCCACGTCCGGCTGCTCCATCATCCTGGGCGTGAAGGGCGTCGCATTCTCATACAGTGCGATCAGCACCTTCCAGCAATAGGATGATAGCGGGTGATAATAGAGGAGCATGGGTCCGGTCTTTCCCGTCAATATGCGCCGCTGGCCGTCATGGGCAGGCGGCGGATTTTTCATCGCGACGCAATTGCGTGGCAAGGCAAATTTATTTTTCCAAAGCGATTTGTGCCTTGCGATTTGCAGGCACCTACAAACTCCGCGCGTCGCTGCGTTGCACCCTGAGCCGGCGACGACAAAAGGAATCGGATCAGCGGCGAAGCGAGTCCCTGAACTGTCATTTACCCTCTTGATCGTGTGGGGCGCTGTGGCACTATCCCTTGTATCGGGGTAACAGGGGTCACCCAACAGCTTGTGATCGGTCGCCGCCTGACAAGAAAGGCGAGCCGGGATTTTCATCCCGCCGATCTGGTCGGTTGGTCCCATTATCCTGCCGTGACATTGGGTATCATGCTATTGTCCGTGGTTCGCCCCGGACGGACTTGACCGAATCGAACGGAACAGGAACATTCGGGGGCGGATATGGATTTTCGAGACAGCGAACAGGGTGCAGGCGACGTGGCGACCATGATGGAAGATTTGATGGAAGCGATTCCGGCCGAAAAGACGGGCAAGCCGGTGGCGTCTGCGCCGTCCTCGCCCGTTCTGTCCTCATCCGCCGTGCAGGAGCGGCGCTTTGCCGTCGTGACCGATGCGTCGCGTGACGCCTTGCTGACCGAATTCGGCAAGGACACGCTCAACGACCGCTATCTGCTGCCCGGCGAATCCTATCAGGATCTGTTCGCCCGCGTCGCGGCGGCCTATGCCGACGACGCTGGCCATGCCCAGCGCGTCTACGACTATATCTCGCGCCTGTGGTTCATGCCCGCCACCCCGGTCCTGTCCAATGGCGGCACCGGACGCGGCCTGCCGATCAGCTGCTATCTCAACAGCGTGGACGACAGTCTGGAGGGGATCGTCAACACCTGGAACGAGAATGTCTGGCTGGCGTCGCGCGGCGGCGGCATCGGCACCTATTGGGGCAGCGTGCGCGGCATCGGCGAGCCGGTTGGTCTCAACGGCAAGACCAGCGGCATCATCCCGTTCGTGCGGGTGATGGACAGCTTGACGCTGGCGATCAGCCAGGGATCGCTGCGGCGCGGATCGGCGGCCTGCTATCTCGACATTTCGCATCCGGAGATTGAGGAGTTCCTCGAAATCCGCAAGCCCAGCGGCGATTTCAACCGCAAGGCGCTGAATCTGCATCATGGCGTGCTGCTGACCGACGAGTTCATGGAAGCGGTGCGCAGCGGCGCGGAATTCATCCTGCGCAGCCCCAAGGACGGTTCGGAGCGCGGCAAGGTCGACGCCCGCGCGCTGTTCCAGAAGCTCGTTGAAACGCGGCTCGCCACCGGCGAACCCTATATCGTGTTCAGCGACACGGTGAATCGCATGATGCCCAAACATCATCGCGATCTGGGGCTGAAGGTATCGACATCCAACCTCTGTTCGGAAATCACCCTGCCGACCGGGCGCGACCATCTGGGGCAGGATCGCACGGCGGTCTGCTGCCTGTCGTCCATGAATCTGGAAACCTGGGACGAGTGGAAAGACGACAAGCTTTTCGCCGAGGATATCATGCGCTTCCTCGACAATGTGCTGCAGGATTATATCGACCGCGCCCCCCCCGAAATGGCGCGCGCCAAATATGCCGCCAGCCGCGAACGCTCGGTCGGGCTGGGCGTCATGGGCTTTCACAGCTTCCTCCAGGCGCGGGGCATCCCGTTCGAAGGGGCCATGGCCAAGTCGTGGAACCTGCGCATGTTCAAACATATCAAGGCGCAGGTCGACGAAGCCTCGATGCAACTCGCGGTCGAGCGCGGCCCATGCCCCGACGCCGCCGACATGGGCGTGATGGAGCGCTTTTCCTGCAAGATGGCGATCGCGCCGACCGCGTCGATCAGCATCATCTGCGGCGGCACATCGGCCTGTATCGAGCCGATTCCGGCGAATATCTATACCCACAAGACGCTGTCGGGCAGTTTTTCGATCAAGAACCCCTATCTCGAAAAGCTGCTGGTCGAAAAGGCGAAGGATTCGACCAATGTATGGAATTCGATCCTCGAAAATGGCGGGTCGGTCCAGCATCTCGACTTTCTGAGCCAGGAAGAAAAGGACACGTTCAAGACCAGCTTCGAGATCGACCAGCGCTGGCTGCTCGAACTGGCCGCCGACCGCACGCCCTTCATCGATCAGGCGCAGTCGCTCAACCTGTTCATCCCGGCCGATGTGGAGAAATGGGACCTGCTCATGCTCCATTTCCGCGCGTGGGAACTGGGCATCAAGTCGCTTTATTATCTGCGCTCGAAGAGCGTGCAGCGCGCCGGTTTCGCCGGTGGCGTGGAGGCGGACAACACGATCGACGCGCCCAAATTCGAACTGGCTGGCGGGAGCACCGACTATGACGAGTGTCTGGCCTGTCAGTGAAACCATAACGCCCTCTCCTGTCAGGAGAGGGAGGGAGCCGTGTAGCGGCGGAAGGGTGAGGTCGATGCGCAACTATCGCGACCTTCCCTCAGGCTCGGTTGATAAGGCGCGCGCCCTTCGTCGTAATGCCACGGATGCTGAAACGCATTTGTGGCGTGCCCTGCGCGAGACCTTGCCTGGTATCAAATGGCGTCGTCAGGTGTCGCGCGGAACCTATGTTGCGGATTTTCTATGCTTTGGCGCCAAGCTGATTGTTGAGATCGATGGCGCCACCCATGCGGACAGTGTCGAGCAGGACGCTATCCGCACCCGTTATTTCGAAGCGCAGGGTTATCATGTCCTGCGTTTCTGGAACCATGAAGTCATGGATACTATCGATGGTGTCGTAACGGTCATCGCGGCGCGCCTTCCACCCTCACCCTCCCGCGCCTGACGGCGCGGGTCCCTCCCTCTCCCGATAGGAGAGGGAAAGAGCAAGTTTCGCGGAGTAACCCAAATGCCCCTTCTCCAAGCCTCCAAGGTCTACAAGCCGTTCGAATATCCCTGGGCCTATGAATATTGGAAGCGTCAGCAGCAGTTGCACTGGCTGCCCGAGGAAGTGCCGTTGGGCGAGGATTGCCGCGACTGGGCGCAGAAGCTGTCCGATCATGAGCGCAACCTGCTGACGCAGATTTTCCGCTTCTTCACCCAGGCGGATGTCGAGGTGCAGGATTGCTACCATGAAAAATATGGCCGCGTGTTCAAGCCGACCGAGGTCAAGATGATGCTGACCGCGTTCAGCAACATGGAAACGGTCCATATCGCCGCCTACAGTCATTTGCTCGACACGATCGGCATGCCCGAAAGCGAATATAGCGCCTTCCTCCAATATAAGGAGATGCGCGACAAGCACGACTATCTGCAACAGTTCGGCGTCGATACGGACGAGGATATCGCGCGCACGCTCGCGATGTTCGGCGGCTTTACCGAAGGGTTGCAGCTGTTCGCCTCCTTCGCGATGCTGATGAACTTCCCGCGCTTCAACAAGATGAAGGGCATGGGCCAGATCGTCACCTGGTCGGTGCGCGACGAGACGCTGCATTGCGAGGGCATCATCAAGCTGTTCCACGCCTTCTGCGCCGAACGCCAGTGCCTGACTCCGGCGGTCAAGGACGACATTCTGGACATGTGCCACAAGACGGTGCGGATCGAGGACGCGTTCGTCGATCTCGTCTTCGAAATGGGGCCGGTGCCGGGCATGACGCCCAAGGACATCAAGAAATATGTCCGCTACATCGCCGACTGGCGGCTGGGACAACTGGGCCTCAAGCCCATCTATATGATCGACGAGCATCCGCTGCCCTGGCTCGCCCCGCTGCTGAACGGCGTGGAGCACGCCAATTTCTTCGAAACCCGCGCAACCGAATATAGCAAGGGCGCAACCCGCGGTCAGTGGAACGAGGTATGGGACGCCTTCGATCGGAGAAAGACGCGCAGTGAGCCGGCCAATGCCGATGATGTGGACCCCGACATGTTCAAGGCAGCGGGGATCGCTGCGGAGTAATTTCTTGATTTGATCCCTTTACGTTTCCAATTTGTTCCGTCATACTGTTAAACTAGGAGAACAGGTATGGGAAAGTTTGCGATTAGCTTCACGCTTAAATCGGATGATACGTGGAGTGAGCGGTACATTAGTTTGATGGGTCAAATTCGAGCTTGTAAAAAAGTATGGGAAGAAACAACTTCATTCGCGCTGGTAGAAACTGATGAAAATTTAGATGGTCTAGAGCATCGTTTATATTATAAATCCTCTATATCATCTTCCAAAGATATTCTTCTAGTAATTGATGTATCATATAAATCCTGCTCAATCAGAGGGGCGACAAATAATAGGGCGAAGTTAAAGGAAATTATGCCTGGGATTTTGGAGAAGTGATTATAAATAGTTTCTTAAATTAACCTTGATATGATCTAAGCTTCCACTTTATGAAGAGCGACGCCGTGAGATAGAAAGCGCCTGGAATGAGTCTTTCTCCTGAACCCCTCGCCGTCCGTTTCGATGACGATAGTTTCTGGGTCGATCTGGATGACGGTCGCACGCTGGGCATTCCCCTCGCATGGTTTCCGCGTCTGCTGCACGCGACGGGGGAGCAGCGCGCCCATGTCGAACTCAGCCGGTCAGGGCTGCATTGGGATGAAATCGACGAGGATATTTCCATCGCCGGTTTGCTCGCCGGCCGGGGCGATCAGACCCGGGCGCGCAAGACGGCGGCCTGACCGCCACCCTTCCTTAACCCCGCCGCATTATCCTCCCATCCATGTTGTTCGGCGTCCGCCTTCGATCGCTCTTCACCAGTCGCTGGCTGGCGATCTTGTGGGCAATACTCGTCTGCCTGACCGCGATTCAGTTCGTGGGTGTCGCCGACGACAAGAGCGGGCAGGGCGATAACGCCGCTGCCGCCGACAACCTCACGCCGCAGCAGCGGCAGGATATCGCCAACGCCCTGTAACGACGACGCGGCGCTGCGCCCCCGTCTCTGCGATGAACGGTCTGTTTTATTGCGTTCATGCAACATTTGTTCAGCCACAGGGTTTTACGGTCCAGTGTTGCCATAAGAAGGAGCAGGACCGATGCGATTTTCTATCAAGGGCGCGATCACCGCGTTGTCACTGGGCGCGATGAGCCTGACCGGCCTTGCCGCAACCCCCGGCTTAGCCCAGCCCGGCCCGGCGTGGCAGGTGCGGGGCGATCATGATAATGGCCGCCATAATGGCCATCGTGACAAGCGCGACGATCGCCGCGACGACCGCAATGACCGGCGGGCGGACCGCAGGGATGATCGGCGCGACAATCGCTGGAGCGATCGGCGCGATGACCGCAGGGGCGACTGGCGCGACGACCGGCGCGGCCAGGACCAGTATCGCCGGCCCGGGGCGGTCGTCTATCGTTATGATTATAACCGGCCCGATCCGCGCTATGGCCGCTATTACCGGCCCGATCGCTACTATCGCGACGGCTACGCGCCGATCCGCGTCGATCGTTCGACCCGCATCTATCGCGGCTATGACGACCGCTATTATTGCCGCCGTTCCGATGGCACGACCGGCCTGATCGTCGGCGCTGCACTGGGCGGACTGCTCGGCAGCCAGATCGATCGCGGCCGTTCCAACACGGCGGGCATATTGATCGGCGGCGGCGCGGGTGCGCTGCTGGGCCGTGAGATCGACCGCGGCAGCCTCAACTGCCGGTGAATCGGGGAGGCGGGTGCGTATTTCGCTCCCGCCTTAACACCAGGGATGCCGCCCGCCGTCCCATGAGCGCGCCAATCCTTCGGCCACCAGCATGCTGCCAATCGATGCGCCATCGCGTGTCACCACGCGGAGTGTGCGGCCGTAGCGGTCGATGTCGCGGTCGCCGCTTTTCAGTGTGAAGGGGCCTGCGTTCAACAGGTCCTGCAACCGGCTTGTCGCTCGCGTGCCGAGCGCACCTTCAGAGGCGCAGCGTGGCCCATGGGTTTCGGGCGTGTCGATATCGGCGATCCGGTATTTTTCACCGCCGAACCAGAATGTGTCGCCATCGACCACGCAATTGACGCCGCCGCCGCTATGACAAAAACCGAAGCGGGCGGAGAGCGAGTCGGCCGGGGAAGCGGGCGCGACGGCGGGGCCTGGCAAGGACCCGACCAGCTTCCACGGCGGGTCGGCATACCAATGCGGCGCATACCAGCCGATCATCAGACCCAGCGTGATGGCGTAAATAAGAGAGCGTCCGGTAAGGCTACGCGAGCGGCGGCGACGAAAGGGAGAGGGGCGAGCCATGGGGGACGGCTTAGCGCGCCGCTGGCAAACAGCCCGTTAAACCCGGTCCGACTCTTCGCCGGAACGGACGGGTCGCCTATCCGCCGATCAGCCGCGATGGCGGGATCGATGTTGGAGAAGGATCGCGCCCTCAATCCTCGGTCTCGCCAAGCGCATCCTCCTCATCGTCCATCTGCGGTTCGCCGGAAAAGGCGCCATTGTCAATCCGGCCGGAACGGTTCATTTCGTTCATCTTGTCGACCAGATCGGGTACATCGTCGGGGATGATCTGCGCGGGATTGGCGCGACCGCCTTTCTCGCTGTCCTCCGACAGATCGGTGCGGCGCAGCCGCGCATCGTCGGCGACGTCATGGGCCTGGCTGCCGCGCTCATCCTGTTCGGCATTATCTTCGTCAAAGTCGGGCAAGGGGCGGTCGGTCGGGCGGTCCATCTGGCGTCTCCTGGGGCTATGGCGACTCAACGGCCGGTGGCGGGAGGCGTTCCCGCCTTGTCCAAAGACGGCCGAAACCACTGGACAGGCGCGGTGCGAGAGCGCAAGAGCGCGCCCGATCCTCTTTCGCACTGCAACAAGGATTCTCCATGTCCCGCCAGCTTATTTCCTCCGGCTCGCCGTTCGAGGCGCAGGTCGGCTATTCCCGCGCCGTCGTTCAGGGCGACTGGTGCTTCGTCGCCGGCACTACCGGCACCGATCCCGACACCAAGACCATGCCCGAAAGCGTGGTGGAGCAGGGGCGCAACGCGCTCAAGGTGATCGGCAAGGCGCTTGCCGATGCCGGCTTTTCCTTTGCCGATGTCGTGCGCGTCACTTATTATATCACCGATCCCGCTTATTGGGACGATCTGGGCGAAGCGACCGCCGCGACGTTTGGCGAACTCCGCCCCGCCGCCAGTTGCGTCGTCGTGGGCCTCATCAAGCCCGAGATGAAGATCGAGATCGAAGTCACCGCCTTCAGAGGTTGAATCCCATGATTACCATGTACGGCATCAAAAATTGCGATTCGATCAAGAAGGCGCGCAACTGGCTCGATAATGAGCGGGTGAGCTATAATTTCCACGACTATAAGGTGTCGGGCGTGGACAAGGCCAAGCTGGAAGACTGGGTCATGGAACATGGCTGGGAATCCATCCTCAACCGATCGGGCACGACCTTCAAGGCGCTGGATGCCGGCGACCGCGCGCATATCGACGCCGACAAGGCGATCCTGCTGATGATCACCAATCCGTCGATGATCAAGCGGCCGATTCTCGATACCGGCCGCGAGACGATCATCGGGTTCAAGGCGACGACCTATGAAACCGCGCTGCAAGGGGTGAAGGCGTGAGCGGCCTGCTCCGCTTCTGCTTTCTTCTCTTCGGTCTGCTGACCATGACACCCGCGCTCGCCGAGCCGTTCATCATCGCCCATCGCGGCGCCAGCGGCGAGCGGCCCGAACATACGCTCGCCGCCTATGAACGCGCGATCGACGAGGGCGCGGATTATATTGAACCGGACCTTGTCCTGACCAGGGACGGCGTGCTGGTCGCGCGGCATGAAAATGAAATCGGCGGCACCACGGACGTCGCCGCCCATCCCGAGTTCGCCGATCGCGCGACGACCAAGACGATCGACGGCAAGCCCGTGACGGGCTGGTTCACCGAGGATTTCACCCTTGCCGAGCTGCGCACCCTGCGCGCCCGTGAGCGGCTGCCGGATATGCGGCCAGCCAACAAGCGTTTCGACGGACTCTATCCGATCCCGACTTTCGAGGAGATATTGCAGCTCGTCCGCGCCAAGGAAGCGGAGGCGGGACGCCGCATCGGCATCTATCCCGAAACCAAGCATCCGAGCTATTTCGCGGGCATCGGCCTGCCGCATCAGGCGGCGCTGCTCGATCTGCTGACCAAATATGGCTATGTGACCGAGGCCGATCCGGTTTTCATCCAGTCGTTCGAGGTCGGTAATTTGAAAGCGTTGCGCGCGGTTTCCCGCCTGCGGCTGATCCAGCTAGTCGAGCCGGATGGCAGCCCGGCGGACATGCCCGGAACCAGCTATGCCGACATGCTGACGATCGAGGGTCTGAAGGCCATCGCTTCCTATGCCGACGGGATCGGCCCGTCCGTGGCGCAGGTGCTTGCCCCTGAGGGCGCGACCGCGCTGGTGGGACAGGCGCATGATGCCGGGCTTGTGGTCCATGTCTGGACGTTGCGGATGGAAAACAGCTTTCTGCCCGCATCCTATCAGCGCCCCGACGATGAACGCGGCCAGGGCGATTTCGCAACCTATGTCCGCGCCATCGCCGCGACCGGCGTGGACGCGATATTCAGCGACTTTCCGGTGCAGGCGCGGGCTGCGCTGGAGAAGCCCGCCCTATAAAGCGGTGCGCGAGACGATTTCACCGGCTTGCCAAACAGGTCCGCGCGGCGAATAACGGGATCATGCTTTCGCAGAAGACCCGTTACGCCATCCGTGCCCTCCAGCACCTCGCCGACCGCTACCGCCAGGGACCAGTGCCCCTGAGCGAGATCGCGACGCGGCAGAATGTCCCGGCCAAATTCCTCACCGTCATCCTCTCCGAAATGGCGCGCGAGGGATTGGTGGCGACCCAGCGCGGGCGCGATGGCGGCTACTGGCTGGCGTTGGCGCCGGTCGATATCAGCTATGGCGATATCGTGCGGCTGACGCGCGGATCGCTCGCGCTCACGCCCTGCGCCAGCCGCTTCGCGCATGAAACCTGCACCAACTGCCTGCCGGAGAGCGAATGCCGCCTCCACCGCGTCATGCTGCGCGTCCGCGACGAAACGGCGAAGGTGCTGGACGGCATCAGCCTCGCCGACCCGCTGGTGCTGGAAGGGGTGGAGTAGGGCAGGAGGCCCTTGCGCCCGGCGCACAGCTTCGCCACATCCGCTGCATGACCATGCCCCCGCTCAAAGCCGCTATCGTGCCTGTCACCCCGTTCGAGCAGAATTGCACCCTGCTCTGGTGCACCGCCACCAACCGGGGGGCGTTTGTCGATCCGGGCGGAGACCTGCCGCGTTTGAAGGCGGCGGCCGCGCAACATGGCGTCACCATCGAAAAGCTGCTCGTCACCCACGGCCATATCGATCATTGCGGCCAGACGGGCATATTGGCGCGGGAACTGGGCGTGCCGGTCGAGGGACCGCATGAAGGGGACCGCTTCTGGATCGAGCAGCTGGGCGCTTCGGGCAACAGTTTCGGGCTGGTCGGCGAAACATTCGAGCCGGATCGCTGGCTCGTCGACGGCGATCAGGTCACGGTCGGCGATCTGACGCTCGACGTCATCCATTGCCCCGGCCATACGCCCGGTCATGTCGTCTTTCACCATGGTCCGAGCCAGTTGGCGATCGTCGGCGACGTGCTGTTTCAAGGGTCGATCGGCCGCACCGATTTTCCGCGCGGCAATCACCAGCAACTGGTCGATTCGATCACCAGCAAGCTTTGGCCGCTGGGCGACGCGACCGCTTTCGTCCCCGGCCATGGTCCGATGAGCAATTTCGGCCATGAGCGGCGGACGAACAGCTTCGTGGGGGATGCGGTGTTCCGCTGACGGTCATACCCGCGCGGCCAGCGCCGGTGGCGCGGGGACGGCATGGGTCGCGCCATAGGCGATGATGAGCGCGAAGATCGCGAGACCCAGCAGGATCAGCCAGGTCAGCGTCACGCCGGTCGCGCGCAGAATATTCGGCTCGTCACGATCCATGCCGGCGCCGTGTGCGAGCCGCGCCGCGACATAGACGGCAGCCGCCGCCCAAAGGCCGATCGACGCGCCTCTGGCCATTTCGACCAGCGCGAACAGGATCAGGATCATCGGCGTATATTCGGTGAAATTGGCGTGCGCGCGCATGCGTTGCGCCAGCTGCGAATGGCCGCCATCGCCATGGAGCGTCTTGGTCGCCATGCGCAACCGGGTGCAGCGAGCCGCCAGCCACAGGTTGATGAGTGCGCACGCGGCGGCCATTGTGAGTGTGATCGGCAACAGCATGATTTTCCCCTCGCATTTTTACTCTGCTTCCCGTGCCGTGCATCATAGGGGCCGCAGGCGGGGCGGCAAGGAAGCACTTGCACCGACCTCAAAAAACGCTATAGGCGCATGGCTTCGCGATCATCCGGGCCGCATGGGTCTGCGGCCCTAGCGCCGTCAGCTTTCCATTCGGATCCGGCCGTTCGCATAACCAGATTTAGCTCACGGAAACAGGTGCCGACATGGCTGTCCCCAAAAGGAAAACTTCCCCCTCCAAGCGTGGCATGCGTCGCAGCCATGATTCGCTGAAGGTCGAGGCGTTCAACGAATGCTCGAACTGCGGCGAACTCAAGCGCCCGCATAATCTGTGCGGCGCCTGTGGCCATTATAACGGTCGCGAAATCGTCGCCGTCGGCGCGTAAGGCGTTCCTCTCGTCATAAAGGTGACCTGACGTGTCCAGCCAGCCGCGAATCGCAATCGACGCGATGGGCGGGGATGAAGGCGTGCGCGTCATGATGGCGGGCGTTGCGCTCGCCCGTCACCGTCATGAAGGACTGCGTTTTTCGCTGTTCGGGGACGAGGCGCGGATCAGGGCGGCGCTGGAAAGCCACCCCAATTTGCGCGCGGCGTCGGAAGTATTCCACGCCGATAGCGTCGTCGAACCCACCGACAAACCCAGCGTGGCGATCCGCAAAAAGACCAGCTCGATGAGCATGGCGATCGCCGCGGTAAAAGCGGGGGAGGCGGGTGCCGCCGTGTCCGCCGGCAATACCGGCGCTCTCATGGCGATGGCCAAGGTGGCGCTGCGCACCATGCCGGGTATCGATCGGCCCGCGCTTGCGGCGATGCTGCCTACACTGGGCAACAATGATGTCATCATGCTCGATCTGGGCGCGAACACCGAATGCGATGCGCGCAATCTGGTGCAGTTCGCGGTGATGGGCGCGGCCTATGCGCGAATCGCCTGCGACCTCGAAAGGCCGCGCGTCCGGCTGATGAATATTGGCACGGAAGACATGAAGGGCACGGAGGAAATCCGCGACGCCGCCGCCGTGTTGCGCGCCGCGACCGGCCTGCCGCTGTCGTTCGAAGGCTTTACCGAAGGCGACAAGATCGGCCGCGGCGATGTCGATGTGATCGTGTGCGACGGTTTTTCCGGCAATGTCGCGCTCAAGACGGCGGAGGGGACGGCCCGCTTCGTCACCGATCTGTTGCGCAAGGCGTTCACCAGTTCGGTGCGATCGAAGATCGGCTTCCTGATCTCCAAGCCGGCCATGCACCTGCTCAAACATCATCTCGACCCCAATAATCATAATGGCGCGGTGTTTCTGGGCCTCAACGGCGTCGTGGTGAAAAGCCATGGCAATGCCGACGCGAAGGGCGTGGCCAACGCCGTGCATGTCGCTGCGCGCCTGCTGGAAGAAGATATTACTCGCCGCATCGCCGCCGACGTCGCCAATATCGAGGCGTCCCCGGTCGCCGCGTCGCGTCTGGAGATGCCCGTCAAGTGATCCGCCGTTCCGTTCTTCTGGGCACCGGCTCGGCGCTGCCTGCGCGCGCCGTCAGCAATGCCGAACTGGCGTTGACGGTCGATACCACCGACGAATGGATCGTCGAGCGCACCGGCATCCGCAATCGCTACATCGCGGGCGAGGGCGAGACCACGGCTAGTCTGGCAACCGGCGCCGCACGGGCCGCGCTGGATGCGGCGGGGCTGGAGGCGAGCGCCATCGACCTCATCATTCTGGCCACCGCCACCCCGGACCAGACCTTTCCCGCCAGCGCCACCATCGTCCAGTCGGCGCTGGGCATCACCGATGGCGTCGCCTTCGATGTCGCCGCCGTCTGTTCGGGCTTTCTCTACGCCATGACGGTCGCCGACAGCATGATCCGGTCGGGCGCGGCGAATCGCGCGCTGGTGATCGGCGCGGAGACGTTCAGCCGCATCCTCGACTGGGAGGATCGCACGACCTGCGTGCTATTCGGCGACGGCGCGGGTGCGGTCGTGCTGGGCGCGGAAGAGAGCGAGGATGGCGCGCGGGGTATTCTCGCGGCCAAGCTGCACGCCGATGGCCGTCATAACCAGCTACTCTATGTCGATGGCGGACCGTCGACTACCGGCACCGTCGGCAAGCTGCGGATGAAGGGGCAGGAGGTTTTCCGCCATGCCGTCGTCAATCTGGCGTCGGTCCTGACCGAAGCGATGGCGCTGGCGGGGCTGGACCCGTCGCAGATCGACTGGTTGATCCCGCATCAGGCCAATGCGCGCATTTTGGACGCCACGGCGCGCAAACTCAAGCTGTCGCCCGACCGGGTGGTCATGACCGTGGACCGGCATGCGAACACGTCCGCCGCGTCCGTACCGCTTGCGCTCGATGCTGCGGTGCGGGATGGGCGGGTGCAACCGGGCCATCTCCTCGTGCTCGAAGCCATGGGTGGAGGCTTTACCTGGGGCGCATGTGTTCTGCGGGTATGAACCGGCGCGTTGCCGCCACGCTTCGTCGCGCTGCAACAAAATAATGCATCGCCATCTGTAACGATCCTTGCCGAATCGACGCAGATGCCGCACATTCATCGTCGGATCACTTATTGCAGTGATCGCACCGCGAAAAAGGTGGGGACTCATGACCGGTGGTGGAACCCTGACTCGGGCCGATCTGGCCGAAAGCGTCAATCGCAATGTCGGTTTGTCGCGGGCGGAGGCTGCTTCGCTGGTCGAATCGATTCTGGACCATATGTGCTCCGCCTTGGCGCGGGGCGAGAATGTGAAAATCTCCAGTTTCGGCACGTTTGTCCTGCGCGACAAGACGCAGCGCATGGGGCGCAACCCCAAAACCGGTATCGAGGTGCCGATCGAGCCGCGCCGCGTCCTGACCTTCCGCGCCAGCCAGACGATGCGGGAGCGCGTCGCCGGCGACTGAGACCTGTTTTCCAGCCTTTACATTGATTTGCCATAGTTGCCTTTATGCATCTGTGGGTGCAACATCAGTGTCATGGAAAAGGCAGAGGGTGCATTTCTAACCATCAGCGAGCTGGCCGCCGAACTCGCCGTGCCGCAGCATATCCTGCGCTATTGGGAAACCCGCTTCCCGGCGCTGCGCCCGCTCCAGCGCGCGGGCAACCGGCGCTATTATCGGCCCGATGACGTCGCCCTCGTGCGTCGCATCAACCGGCTGCTCAATGTCGAGGGTTTTACCGTTCGCGGCGCGCAAAAGGCGCTGGCCGATGGCTTTACTTCTGATGGGCCGGACCCCGAGCCATCGGCGGAAAGGGATGTTCTCGCGCGGCTCGTGGCCATTCGCGCGGCGCTGGCTGCGGCGATCGGGGATTAAAGCGCGCGGGCGTAGATGAGGTCGCGGAACGGCACATCCCCGACCATGAATGTCATCTCGCCAATCTGATCGAAGCCATGGCGGGCGTAGAATCGGCGCGCCCGATCATTTTGCGGATAGACCGCCAGCAGCAGCCGGTCGGCGCGCCGCGCCATCGCGTTGGCGATCACCAGATCCATCACCGCATCGCCATTGCCACCGCCCTGCCAGCCGGACAGCAGATAGATTCGCTTCAGCTCAAGGTCACGGCCCTGGCTCGTCGCCACAGGAAGGTCGGGCGGCGTAATCAGCGCATAGCCCACCGGCGCGCCGAGCGGCGTTTCCCCAATCAGGACGGTGCAGTCGGGGTGGGCGAGCTTCGCCCGGTAATAATCCTCGCCATGCGCATCGCGGATATGGGCGAGCAGGGCAGCGCCCGGATGATCGTGGGCAAAGCTGGCCAGAAAGGTGGCGCCGCCCAGCAGCGCGAGCGCGGCGGCATCCTCTTCATCGGCGTGCCGCCACAAAATGGGGGTCGGCGTCGCCACGGGATCAGTGCGTGTCCGGTCCGAGCGCGGGGTCGAGATCCCGGGGCCGGGTGAAACCGATCAGCGCCGCGCAATTTTCGGCCGCGTCCGCCCAGCGATCGATCGCGAGGTCCAGCACCGCGAGGCTCGCGGTCGGGAATTTGACCTCCACATCATCGCGCAACTGGCTGAGGCCGTCATCGGGCACGAGGTTGAGTACCAGTTCTTCAAGCCCCGGATTATGCCCGGCGAGGAAGATGTGGTCGGCGGTGTCGGGCAGGTCGCGGACGATATCCATCAGTGTCGGTACGGACGCAAGATAGATGCGGCGGTCCCAGCGGGGCTGGAGAATTTCGCCATAGCCGACGAAGAAATGATCGAGCGTCTGGACGACGCGGACGGCGGGCGAGGCGACGGCGAAATCGAAGCGCATCTTCTGCGCGCGCGCGAACTGACCGATCCGCAGCGCGGCCTTTTCCCCCCGCTGGTTGAGCGGTCGGTCGAAGTCACGCGCCACCGGATCGTCCCAGTCCGATTTCGCATGGCGCAACAGGGTCAGCCTTTTCATCATTGCTCCAGATCGGGGGCGGGGGATCGCAATCCCTGATGCACGAAGGACATGTCTTCGCCAAGACGGTCGATGCGCGAATGCGCGCTGACGGCGATGATCGCTTTGTCGAGGGTCAGGCGGCGGACCGGGGTGCCGGGCGGAAAGGCGGACAGAAGCCGGCTGGGCATCGCCGCCGACAGAATGACGAATCGCCCCTGATCCTCGGCGCGGCGGATCAGACGGCCAAAGGCCTGCGCCAGCCGCGCGCGGATCAGCCGGTCGTCATAGGCCGCCCCGCCGCCCGCGAGCCGACGCGCGGCATGCAGCACGGTGGGCTTGGGCCACGGCACCCCTTCCATCACCACCAGCCGCAGCGAATCGCCGGGCACATCGACCCCGTCGCGCAGCGCGTCCGTCCCCATCAGCGAGGCGCGGGGATCGTCGCGGAAAATGTCGACCAATGTGCCGGTGTCAATGGGATCGACATGCTGGGCGTAGAGCGGCAGGCCGCCCTGCGCCAGCCGGTCGGCGATGCGGGCATGGACCGCGCGCAGCCGCCGGATGGCGGTGAACAGGCCGAGCGTGCCGCCGCCCGCTGCCTCGATCAGCCGCGCATAGGCGCCCGATAGCGCGGCGATATCGCCCCGCTTGATATCGGTCACGATCAGCACTTCGGCGCTGGCGGCATAATCGAACGGGCTGGCGGCTTCGAACCGCTCCGCGCCATGGGGCAGGTGGGTTGCGCCGCTGCGTTCCTCCGCGTTGGTCCAGTCGCCGCCGCCCTTGAGCGTCGCGGAGGTGACGAGCACGCCATGGGCGGGCTTGAGCACGGTTTCGGCGAGCGGGCGGGTGGGATCGAGCCAGTGACGATGAAGGCCGATATCATATTCGCGCCCTTCGGCCCGGTCGACCGTCATCCAGTCGATGAAATCGGGGTCGGCAGGCCCGCCAATCCGCGCGAGCAGCGCCAGCCAGGCGGCGATCAGGTCGCGCCGCCAGCCGAGCGAGGCGATCGCCCCTTCGATCCGTGCGCGCGCCGCGCCGTCGAGCCAGTCCGGCGCATCCTCGATCACGGCTTCCAGCCGTTTGGCGAGCCGCGCCAGCGGGCGTAGCAGCGCATCGAGCGCCTGCGCCGCCTCCTGCGCGGCCTCCACCAGTGCGCCATCGGGCTGCGCCAGTTCGGTCTCCAGCCCGTAGCCCGCATCCGCTTCGCCGCTATCCGCGGCCCGCGCATAGACGGTGCCGCGCACGGCGCCGAGCAGGCGCTCGATCGGGCCATAGGGTTCGTCGGCGACGACGCGCTTGAGCCACTCGTCCGCCGGCAATGCCTGCGCTGCGTCTCCCGCCGCGCGGATCGCCTCGCCGCCCTCCTCGTCATAGCTGGCGAGGTCGGACAGGCGTGCGGCAAGGCCCCGGCGGCGTCCGCGCGCATTGCCTTCGGGTCCGATGATCCAGCGGCGCAGCTCGATCGCCTCCTGCCCCGACAAGGCCATGGAAAAGGTCGAATCGGCGGCATCGAACAGATGATGGCCTTCGTCGAAGATGATGCGCTGCGGCCGCTGCCCGGTTTCGCGGCCGCGCGCGGCGTTGATCATCACCAGCGCATGATTGGCGATGACGATGTCGGCATCGGCCGACGCGCGCGCCGAGCGTTCGATGAAGCATTTGCGGTAATGCGGGCAGCCGGCATAGATACACTCGCCACGCCGGTCGGTCAGCGCGGTCGATCCGTTGCGGCGGAACAGGGTGGGCAGCCAGCCGGGCAGGTCGCCGCCGACCATGTCGCCATCCTTGGAGAAGGCCGCCCAGCGCGCCACCAGTTGCGCCAATATGGCGGCGCGGCCGGAAAAACCGCCCTGCAGCGCATCTTCCAGATTGAGCAGGCAGAGATAATTTTCCCGCCCCTTGCGCACCACCACGCGCCTGGCCGCGGTCGATGCGTCAGGGAAAAGGCGCAGCGATTCCCGGTCGAGCTGGCGTTGCAGCGCCTTGGTATAGGTCGAAACCCATATCGTCCCCTGTGCCTCACGCGCCCAGAGCGAGGCAGGCGCGAGATAGCCCAGGGTCTTGCCGATCCCGGTCCCGGCCTCCGCCAGCAGCATGTTGGGCTGATCGCGATGCGCGCGCGGGCGGAACGGCGCCATCGCGGCGGCGGCATAGGCGCGCTGGCCGGGCCGGGCCTCCGCACCCTGCCCGGTGAGCGCATCGAGCCGGGCGAGGACAGCCTCCTCCGCCAGTGCGATCGATCGCGGGGCGGGGCGGGGCGCTGATTCATCCCATTCGGGCAGTTTCGAAAACAGCCAGCGTTCCGCCTCGCGGGGCCGGGCGATTCGCGGACCGACCAGCGGCGCCCACGGCCAGCGCAGGCGATGCAAGGATTGCGCGGCGGTCCATCCGCCCTCGCGTTCGGTCCAGTCGGGTGATTCGAGGCGCGCCAGCAACGCCGCCGTCGCGGCCTGCAACAGCGCGGGGATATCGCCCTCGCCGACCGGGCGGACGAGGTCCAGCGCTTCGGCCAGTCCCTTGGGGGTGGGCACGAGGAAGCGGGCCGGGTGGACGAACGCCCACAGCTCCAGCAGATCGAGACCGTTCAGATCAGGATAACCGAGCCGCTGGCCCGTCAGCGGGGCATTGAGCAGCAAGGTCGGCGTCTCGGCGGCGCGCGCGATCGCCTGCCCCTTGGCCAGCGCATGGGTGCGGCCCTCTTCGCGCAGCCAGATGCCGCCATGGCTGGCGTGCAGGGCGGGCAGATAAGCGGGATCGATCACCGGGCGGGCTTAAGCCAGCGGGAACAAAAGGGAAACCCGAAATTGCCCGCGAGGGCGACGGTTCAGACGGAACGCCGCCCGAAGCCTCCCTGGGACACGATGCCGGGCAGTGGCCGCACGATTCGCGACTGGAGACCGACCGAAGCGCGCATTGCGGCGCGGGCGATCTCCAGTTGCTCGAACAGCGGGCCGTCATGCAACTCATAGGGAAAGCGAATGCCCATGCGGTCAATCTCTGACCAGCGCACGGTGCCAAAGACGACATGACCGCCGAAATCGAGCTGGCATGGCGTCTTGGGCGGCACGCTGCATCCCACTACCTGGGCGCCACCTTCACTCAGATCGACGATGGTGCCTTCCATGCTGTCAAGCACGGTCGTGATCACAATCGGAATATCGACGATGATGCGTTCGCGGCTGCGAATGATCTGCATAGGCCCTCCACTATCGTCCATTATCGATGCGCAGGGTTAATGAATGCTAAAGATGCGAACGATTCTTAACGTAGATTTGCTCTCAAAGAGCGTTTCATTTCTTGGCTGTCGGGGTTATCGGCTGCCCATGACTGTTTCCGACATGCTCCGTTCCGCCGCCGCTTCCGCCAAGGCCTGGCCCTATGAGGAAGCGCGCAAGCTGCTCAAGCGCTATCCGGCGGGTGCACCGGATAAAGGCTATGTGCTGTTCGAGACCGGCTATGGCCCGTCTGGCCTGCCGCATATCGGCACGTTCAACGAAGTGTTGCGCACGACGATGGTGCGCAATGCCTATCATGCGCTGTCGGATGTGCCCACGCGCCTGATCGCGTTCAGCGATGATATGGACGGGCTGCGCAAGGTGCCGGACAATGTCCCCAACAAGGATATGCTGGCGGCGCATCTGGGCAAGCCGCTGACGCAGGTGCCCGATCCGTTCGAAACGCATGAGAGTTTCGCCCATCATAACAATGCGATGCTGCGCGATTTTCTCGACCGCTTCGGCTTCGACTATGAATTCGTGTCGGCGACCGACCGTTATCGTTCGGGCGCGTTTGACGATGCGCTCAAGAATGTCCTGCGCCATTATCAGGACATTATGGACATCATGCTGCCGACGTTGCGCAAGGAACGGCAGGCGACCTATTCGCCGGTGCTGCCGATCAGCCCGAAAAGCGGCATCGTGCTTCAGGTGCCGGTGACGGTGGTGGATGCCGAGGCGGGCCTGATCCGCTTCGAGGATGAAGGCGAGACCGTCGAACAATCGATCCTGTCGGGCGGAGCCAAGCTGCAATGGAAGGTCGACTGGGCGATGCGCTGGGTCGCGCTCGGCGTCGATTATGAGATGGCGGGCAAGGACCTGATCGATTCGGTCACGCAAAGCTCGCGCATCTGCCGGGCGCTGGGCGCGCGCCCGCCCGAAGGTTTCAATTATGAGATGTTCCTCGACGAAAAAGGCGAGAAAATCTCCAAGTCCAAGGGCAATGGTCTCAGTCTCGACCAGTGGTTGACCTATGGGCCACAGGAAAGCCTCGCTTTCTACGCCTTTCGCGAGCCGAAAAAGGCCAAGCAACTGCATATGGGGGTGATCCCGCGTGCGGTGGACGAATATTGGCAGTTTCGCGGCAATTATGCGGGGCAGGCGATCGAGCAGCGGCTCGGCAATCCCGTCCATCATATCCATGACGGCGATCTGCCCACGGGCAAGCTGCCGGTGACGTTCGGCCTGCTGCTCAACCTTGTCGGCGTGATGGGCGATGCGACGCCCGATCAGGTCTGGGGTTATCTGCGTAACTATGTCGCCGATGCGGACGCCGCGACCTATCCTGAACTCGCCGCGTTGATCGGCCATGCGCTCGCCTATCACCGCGATTTCGTCGCGCCGACTCTGCACCGCCGCGCGCCGGAACCGCATGAGGCGGCCGCGCTGGGCAAGCTGGATGCGGAACTCGCCGCGCTCCCCGCCAACCCTTCGGCAGAGGATATCCAGAACATCGTCTACGCCATCGGCAAGGATGAAGCCTTTGGCTTTGCCGAACTGCGCGACTGGTTCAAGACGCTGTACCAGACGCTGCTGGGGGCGGACCAGGGACCGCGCATGGGCAGTTTCATCGCGCTCTATGGCGTCGAAAATACCCGTCGGCTGATCGCGGAAGCGCTCGCCGCCGCCTGAACATTTGCCTAACGGAACATTCACCCCGCGTACACGTTCACCGCTCCGGTCCACCCCCCTTTCGGACTGGTGACGGGTCTGGCGCTCGTCATCGGCCGCGCCTGGCCGGAAACGGCCGGCGCGGCTACATGACACGCCCATAAACAGAAAACGGCCCCGAATCGTCGGGGCCGCTTCCTTGATACGGGGCATTCTTACCAGAAGAAGCCGCGGTTGACTTCCAGCACGCGGCCGGTGCGCACATTCACCAGCAGCACGTCATTATAATGCCTCACCCAACGCAGATTGTGGGCTGGACGCGACAGGCGATAGCGGGCCGGGTCGCTGATATAGTAGCGCGAGCTGTAGTAGCGCGGACGAAGCTGCGATCCGACGCTCCAGGCCGAATAGCGGAACGGGGCGCGCCAGTTCCCGCCGCGATAGACGTCGCGGTGGCTCCGGCGATAATCGCGCCAGTCCTCGCGATATTCCTGCCGGGCTTCGCGCACGTCGCGACGCTGCTCGCGAATGTCGCGCTGGTCGCCATGGCGCTGCGCATCGCGCAGTTCGCGCTGCTCCTGCCGGATATCACGGCGGTCGTGCCGCAACTCGCCCGCCGTCTGCGCCGATGCGATATTGGGAATCGCCGCCGCCGCCATCAGGCCGAATAATATGATCTTACGCATGTCTCTTCTCCCACAATGCGTGGTTGGAACGGGTTCCTGAAAACCCATTTCAGGGAAGGAGGGTTCCATCGCCACGAGGAGAGATATGGACTGTCGCCCCTGAACCCGCCGGGAATGGCATCGTCAGGAACCAGTCATTTATGTCGCAATGTGTAACCGTCGCCGGGGAGGGCGGTGCTTCGGTCAGGCCGCCCAGGGGCGTTCGCGAAACCATTTGGTGACGACATATTTGCTGCCGCTTTCGACCGGGCGGGCGGCATGCAGGCTTTGCGCGTTGGGCACGCCATCGGAATCGAGATTGTTCCAGATCAGGATCATGCCCTCGCGCGGGGGCACCATGAATTCGCACAAAGGGAAATGGGTTTCACCCCCGGCCGACACCGACGAAAGATAGATCATCGCGGTCCAGCAACGCTGTCCGCCGGAGGCCAGCATCGCCGGCCAATAATGCGCCGTCACCGGGAACGTGTCGCAATGTGCCTTATACTCCTGCCCTGGATGATAACGCTGGCCCTGGAGCGTCTCGCCATTTTCACGCGGAAGCCCGGTCAGCGCGCTGATGCGGTCGCTCACCGCCGTCACCAGCGGATGCCGGGCGTCGAGATGACAACTATGGCTGGTGCGATAGTCGGCATTGGCGCTGCCTGAAAACAAGCTCGAAGGCTGGGCGTCGGTGTCGATCAGGGTGCGCAGGCCGCTGCATTCATCCGCGCTGAGGAAGTCTTGGCGGCTGTAGATTTCCAGCCCCGGCGCATCGATTCGGCTCACCATCGGATTGCGATCCAGCTTCCGGCGCACCGCCGCGCCGATCAGCGCGCGTGCGGGCGACGCCACGTCTCCGTCATCGATGATCGCGCTCATGCTGCCTCCCTGCCATCGTCTCCGCCGCCGGTGCAAATGAAAAGAACCCGGAACCTTTGCGGGTTCCGGGTCCAGTGTTCCTGAAGGCCAGTTCAGGAAGATCGACTCTGGTTAAACGCTCACCAGAAAAAGTCGCGGATCACATCGACGACATAGCCGTCGCGCGTGTCGACCAGCAGCGCATCGTCATAATAGCGGACCCAGCGCATCGCCCCATAAGCAGGCGGCAAACGATAGCTGTAGGGATCGTCCAGCCAGTAATTATTCGAATAGAGCAGGCTCGACAGGAAGAATCCAACCGTGACCGGGCGATAGCCATAGCTCCAGCCACGCGGGGCATAATAGCGGCCTACGCGGAAGCGGTCGCCATAGCGCGCGCGATAGCTGGACCAGTCATAGCGCCGGTCCTGACGCCAGTTGTTGTTCCAGCGGCGCTGATCGGCCCAGCGGGTACGATCATCGAAGCGGCGGTTGTCCTTGGTCCAGGCCGTGCCGCGCCCATCATAGTCGCGCCGGTCATTCCAGCGGCGGTTATCGTCAGACCGGCGATTGTCGGCGCGCGGGTCATTGCGCCAGTCGCGCCGATCGCTGTCGCGACCATCATTGCGCCAGTCCTGCCGCCCGTTGCCGCTACTGTCACGCCGATAGCGGTCATCATTGGCCGCAGCGACCGGAGGCTGGCGGCGGTCCTGATCCACCGGGCGATCGGCGCGCTGCTGCCACTGTCCTTCGCGACGGTCCTGCGACATGAGGCCGCCGCCACCACCGCGACGCATGTCACCCTCATTACGGGGCTGAGGCTGGGGCTGCGGCTGAACCTGCGCCTGGGGGCGCGGCTGCGGCTGCGGCTGGGCCTGGCGATTATCCTGCCATTGACGGCGGCCTTCCTGCCGTGCGCCGCCATCGCCTTGCGCCTGATCGGGGCGCTGCTGCGAACGGTTGTCCACGCGCCATTGTGCATAAGCCGGGGCGACGCTGCCGACCGCAGTGGCCGTCATCAGGCCCGCCAGAATGAAGCTCCTCAACATTGTAGTGCCTTCCATTTAAGGGGCGTGAGGCCCCTGATGAACTGCTACTACGCCCACACTGATGTCGCGATGCTGAATTCTTCCGTCAGCGATCAGAAAGCTTTGCGTTGCTGCGGGACAGGGCCGGGACGGCGCGGGCGGCATCTTCCGGCGTGATTCCGGGGGGCGGCGCGCCCGTCACCTGTTCCTCGCCGCGCATGATCCGGCCCGCCCGCCGGATCGCGCCGCGCAGGCGGGGATAGATGCCGCAGCGGCAGATGTTGGTGATCGCCGCATCGATATCCGCGTCGCTCGGATCAACATTATGGCGCAGCAGGACAGACGCGGCCATCAGCATGCCGGGGATGCAATAGCCGCATTGCGAGACATTGTCGGCAATGAACGCCTGTTGCAGCGGATGGCCGCGATCGGGCGACAGCGCTTCGATCGTGGTGACGAATCGCCCTTCGGTCTTGCCGATGCTGATCTGGCAGGACCGGATCGCCTCGCCATCGATATCGACGGTGCATGCGCCGCAATCGCCGGTGCCGCAGCCATATTTTGTGCCGGTCAGGTTGGATGCGTCGCGCAATGCCCACAACAGCGGCGTGTCCGGGTCCATGCGGTAATGGACCGGGCGGTCGTTGACGGTGAATTTGGTCATGGCAGCGCCTCCGCCTCATCCTCGACCTTGTGGTACAGCACTTCGTTGCGAATATGGATCGTGCGCGAGGCGAGGCGGATTTCCTGAATGAAGGTGCCGAAAGCGCCAGCCTGCAATATCATCGCCAGGCTGAACAGGATCGCGACCGGGGTGCCGAGATGCGCGCCGAACAGATTGCCCGCGAACAGCAGGATGACGACGAGGCAAACGGCGCAGGCGGACGCCACCGACAGGAAGATCGCGCTGTTGACGACGCTCATCCGCCGGTCGAGCACGCGGATCTCGCTGACCAGCCGATCATGCTCGCGCCCGCGGGTCGACAGCACCAGCGCCTCCACCTTGCGCGCCCGGTCGATTACGCGCGCCAGCCGCCCGGTGCAGACGTTGAGGAACGCGCCGATGCCCGCAAGCAGGAACACCGGCGCGAGCGCGAGCTGGATCGTCTGCGCGACCTGCGACATTTGCGGCAGGGCGTTCATGGCGGCGTTCATCGCCCGACCCTCAGTCCCGCCCCGGCAACCCCATCGTCAGGCCGCGCCCTTGGCGGGGGTGTTGACGCCCATCGACTGGAGATATTTCTTCACGTTTCTTGCAGCTTGTCTCAATCGCTGCTCATTTTCCACCATGGCGATGCGGACATAGCCTTCGCCATCCTCGCCATAGCCGACGCCCGGCGCGACGGCGACCTTGGCATGGGTCAGCAATTGCTTGGAAAATTCCAGACTCCCCATTTCCTTGAGCGCAGGCGGCAGCGGCGCCCAGGCGAACATCGACGCGCGCGGGGCGGGGATTTCCCAGCCTGCCCGCGCGAAGCTTTCCACCATTACGTCGCGGCGCTTGTGATAGAGTTCGCGGTTCTTCTGCACGATATCCTGCGGCCCGTTGAGCGCCGCGCAGGCCGCCGCCTGAATCGGCGTGAACGCGCCGTAATCGAGATAGGATTTCACCCGCGTCATCGCCGCGATCAGCTTCCGGTTGCCGACCGCGAAACCGATGCGCCAGCCGGCCATCGAATAGGTCTTGCTGAGCGAGGTGAACTCCACCGCGACATCCTTCGCGCCCGGCACCTGCAGGATGGAGGGGGTCGGGTTGCCGTCATAATATAGCTCGGAATAAGCAAGGTCGCTCAAGATCCAGACGCTATTCTCCTTCGCCCAGGCGACCAGCCGTTCGTAGAAGGCGAGGTCGACGGTTTCGGCGGTCGGATTGGACGGATAGTTGACGACCAAGATCGACGGGCGTGGCACGGTGAAAGCCATCGCGCGGTCCAGCGAGCGGAAATAATGCTCGTCGGGCGTCGTCGGCACCGACCGGATGGTCGCGCCGGCGATGATGAAGCCGAACGTGTGAATCGGATAGCTGGGATTGGGAGCCAGCACGACGTCGCCCGGCGCGGTGATCGCGGTGGCGAGACTCGCAAGCCCCTCCTTCGATCCCATCGTCACGACCACTTCATTCTCCGGGTCGATGTCGACGCCGAAGCGGCGGCCATAATAATTGGCCTGGGCCTTGCGCAGCCCCGGAATCCCCTTCGACTGGGAATAGCCATGGGCGTCGGGCTTGGATGCGACTTCGATCAGCTTGGCGATGACGTGCGGCGGCGGCGGCAGATCAGGATTGCCCATGCCCAGATCGATAATGTCCTCACCCGCCGCGCGCGCCGCGGCCCGCATGCCGTTGACTTCGGCGATGACATAGGGAGGCAGGCGTTTGATGCGATAGAATTCTTCGGACATTATAAGGCTTTCCTGAAGGCGCTCCGTGGAGGATAGTGAGCGGCGCACTTTTGCGGCGACGCTGCCCGGCTATATACCGGGCGCGGTGGCCACGCCAGCGAAAGCGGCGCTTTGGGGCAAGGCCGGGGAGTAGGAAATGGCCACGGAAAATATGCAGGCGAGCGAACCGCATCTGCCTACGCTGGAACAGATGCAGCAATGGACCGACGTGATCGGACGCGCGCAACAATTGATGCTGGAGCAGGCGGCCGGCGCTTCGGGCCGGGTCCTGCCGTTCGATCCGGAGGCCGTGGCCCGCATTCAGACCGGCTTTTTCGATGAAGGGCTGGCGCTGTGGCAACGGTTCCTTGATTCGGGCGGCCTGTTCCGCGACCAGTCGCAACCGCCTCCACCCGGCAGCCCGGCAGCGACGCGCGACCGGCGCTTTGCCGACCCGGCATGGACGGCCAATCCCTTTTACGACATGATTCGCCAGAGCTATCTGCTGCTGTCCGACTATCTTCTGCGCCTCGCCGATTCGGTCGACGGCGTCGATCCCAAGCAAAAGGCGAAGCTGCGATTCGCGACCGGCGGCCTGATCGACGCGCTTTCCCCGAGCAATTTCGCGCTGACCAACCCGCAGGTCGTTGAACGGACGATCCAGACGGGCGGCGAGAATCTCGTCAACGGCCTCAAACATATGATGGCCGATTTGCAAAAGGGCCAGCTGACCCACACCGATGGCGATGCGTTCGAACTGGGCCGCAACATTGCCGCGACGCCGGGCAAGGTCATCAGGGAAACGCCGCTTTATCAGCTGATCCATTATGCGCCGACGACGGCCAAGGTGCTGGAAACCCCGCTCGTCATTTTCCCGCCGTGGATCAACCGCTTCTATATCCTCGATCTCAGCCCGGAAAAAAGCTTCGTCAAATGGGCGGTGGATCAGGGTATCAGCGTGTTTCTGGTGTCGTGGAAATCGGCCGACGCATCGATGAAGGATCTGGTGTGGGACGATTATATCCTGCGCGGCCAGATCGACGCGATCGATACGGTGCGCGCGCTTCTGGGGGTGCCGAGCGTGCACACCATCGGCTATTGCGTGGGCGGCACCACGCTGGCGGCGGCGCTCGCGCTGCTGGCGGCGCGGGGCGAGGCGGACAAGGTGGCGAGCGCGACCTTCTTCACCGCGCAGGTGGATTTCACCGAAGCTGGCGACCTGACCCTGTTCATCGACGATGAGCATATGGCGCTGCTGGAGCAGTTATCCGCCGGGGGCTATCTCGACGGCCGCTATATGGCCGCGACCTTCAATCTGCTGCGCGGGCGCGACCTCATCTGGAACTATGTCGTCAATAATTATCTGTTGGGGGAGGAGTATCCGCCCTTCGACCTGCTGCACTGGAATGGCGACACAACCAACCTGCCGGCGCGCTGGCACCGCGACTATCTGAACCAGCTGTATCGCGACAACCAGCTCGTGGTTCCCGACGCCCTGTCGGTGGACGGGACGCCGATCGACCTCCACCGCATCGAAACCCCGTCTTATGTGCAGGCGGGGCGGGAAGATCATATCGCTCCGCTGCCGAGCGTATGGAAGTTGACAGAGCAGCTTTCCGGGCCTGTGCGCTTCCTGCTGGCCGGTTCGGGCCATATTGCCGGGGTCATCAACCCGCCGGCGGCTGGTAAATATCAATATTGGACCTGCGATGCGGAGCAGCCCTCGCTGGATGCATTTATCGAGAATGCGGTGGAGACAAAGGGCAGCTGGTGGCCCGACTGGGCGCAGTGGATTCGCGGGTTGGGCGACTCGACCGTATCGGCCACGGGGGCGCGCAAGCCCGGTCGGGGGGCGCTCAAGGCGATCGAGGACGCGCCGGGCCGTTATGTGAAAAGCCGCTAAAAGCGCGCAAAAGCGTGCTTTGCGACGAGCCGCGCCACGGGTGCGGCCGGTTGCGCGCTACACTTTTGTTGCAGTGCACAATAATCCTTGCAAAGTCCAGGCAAGAGGCATATTGTGCAATGCAGCAAAAGGAGTTTGGTTGTGGCGGTACCCCCAAAAACGACATCTGCAAAGCCGGGACCAAAGCCGAAGGCCGTCGCCACGACCTTGTCGGCCAGTGAAGCGCTTAAGGCGGCGGAAGCAGCCATTGGTGCCCAACCTGTCAAGGCAGCCTCGCTTAAGGTGACGCCGATCAAGCCGGTCGCACCCAAGCCCGCCGCGCCGAAGCCCGCTCCGGTGGCTCAGGCCGAGCCTGTCACGCCGGTTGCCGCGATTGCCGCTGCACCCGAGCCGGTCGCAGCCATTGCCTCAACCACAGCGGTGGATGCCGCACCCGAACCGGAAGCGCCGATCATCTCGACCGCGCAACCCGCAGCCACCCAGTCCGAGCCACTGCCCATTTCAGAAGGAACCACGATGATGAACGACGTGATCGAAACCGGCAAGAAATTCGCCGAAGACGCCAAGGCCAAGCTTGAGACCGTGTATGCCGGTCTGAACGAAAAGGCGAAGGTCGGCGTCGAAAAGTCGACCAAGGCGATCGAGGAAATCAGCGATCTGGCCAAGGGCAATGTCGAGGCGCTGGTCGAATCCGGCAAGATCGCCGCCAAGGGCGTCGAGACGCTGGGCCAGGATGCGGTCGACTACAGCCGCAAGAGCTTCGAAAAGGCGACTGCCTCGTTCAAGAGCTATTCGACGGTCAAGACCCCGACCGAATTCTTCCAGCTGCACAGCCAGCTGATTTCGAGCAGCTTCGACGATTTCACCAAGGAAGCCGCCAAGAACAGCGAAGCCTTCCTGAAGCTGGCCGGCGACATCGCCCAGCCGCTGACGGCGCGCGTGACCATCGTCACCGACAAGGTCAAGTCGCTCGCCGCCTGAGCGACGCGACATAGAAGATAAAGGGAAACCCGCCTTCCACATCGGAAGGCGGGTTTCTTTTCGTCCCGTCGCGATGGCGGCTCCATTCTCACCCCTTGCCACGGGCAGGCAAATCGCCATATTCTCGTCCATCATGGACAGTAACGGCTCACTATCGGCACGCCCCGCACTCATGGCGGACAAGGATCAGGACGATCGGGGCGAAGGCGGCGCACCCGGCGTCGGCATCGCCACGCGGACCCGCACACGCACGAAAAAGCCGTCGCTTTACAAAGTGCTCATGCTCAACGACGACTATACCCCGATGGAGTTCGTCGTCCATGTGCTCCAGTCCTTCTTCCGCATGAACATGGAGGAAGCGACCCGCGTGATGCTGCATGTGCACCAGCGCGGCGTGGGCGTGTGCGGTATCTTCAGCTACGAAGTCGCCGAGACCAAGGTCAATCAGGTGATGGATTTCGCCCGGCAGAATCAGCATCCCCTCCAATGCACGCTCGAAAAGGCGTAGACGCGCCTTTCGCATTGCTCCTGCCATTCGACCCCGTCCGCTATCCCCGGCAAGTCGCATTCGCGGGTTCCCAATCGGCCGCCTGATGTTCTAGCATCGCGTCGATGACGGATGCGGCGGACCAGCATATCTACGACATTGCCGTGATCGGCGGCGGCGTGAATGGTTGTGGCGTCGCGCGCGATGCGGCGGGGCGCGGCGCCTCGGTTCTGCTGCTGGAGCGTGGCGATCTGGCGCAGGGCACTTCGTCGGCATCGACCAAGCTCATCCATGGCGGACTGCGCTATCTGGAGCATCGCGCGTTCGGGCTGGTGCGCGAGGCGCTGTCGGAGCGGGAGCGGCTGTGGCTGATCGCGCCGCACATCATCCACCCGATGCGCTTCGTCCTGCCATGGGTCGCCGGACTGCGCCCGCGATGGTTGCTGCGTCTGGGGCTGTTTATCTACGATCATATCGGCGGCCGTCGCGCGCTGCCGCCGACGCAGTCGATCGACCTGTCGCGCCACCCCGCAGGTGCGCCGCTCCAGTCCGGCTTCGGCCCGGCCTATCTTTATTCCGACGGGTGGGTGGACGATGCCCGGCTGGTCATCCTCAACGCACGCGACGCGGCGGACCGGGGTGCGACCATTTGCACCCGCACGGAAGTGATCGGCCTGGAGCGGACGGGCGGCTTCTGGTCGGTCGAAACCCGCTCTCCGGACGGTGCGACAAGCCGCTTCCGCGCCCGCGCGGTCGTGAATGCGAGCGGACCGTCCGTCCTCGCGCTGCTCGAACGCGCGCATCGGCCGCCGGATCGCGCGATGCGGCTGGTGCGCGGCGCGCATATCGTCGTGCCGCGCCTGTTCGACCATGGCTTCGGCTATATGTTGCAACTGCCCGATGACCGGATCATCTTCGCGCTGCCCTATGAAGGGGATTTCACGCTGATCGGGACGACGGATTGTGATCATCAGGGCAGCCTCGATCATGTCACCGCCAGCGCCGAAGAGATCGCCTATCTGTGCGAGAATGCGAATCGATTCTTCGACCGCGCTATCTCGCCGGACGATGTGGTCTGGTCCCATGCGGGCGTGCGGCCGCTGATCGACGATGGCTCGACCAGGCCGGAGGCGGCGACGCGCGGCTATGCGCTCGAACTGGACGGGGAGGCGGGAGAGCCGCCGCTGCTCAATATTTTCGGCGGCAAGATCACCACCTATCGCCATCTCGCCGCCGATGCGATGGCGCGGCTGACGCGGCATATGCCCGGCCTCGCGGGACAGGACTGGACGGCGGATGCGCCGCTGCCCGGCGGCGATTTCCCGATGACCGGCCTGCCTGCCCTTACCGCCAGTCTTTCCGCCGACTATCCGTTTCTCGATCCGTTTACGATCGATCGGATTGCACGCTCCTATGGCACCTGCGCGCGACTCTGGCTCGGCGGTGCGGAGAGTCTCGCCAAGCTGGGCGAAGATTTCGGCCATGGCCTGACGGAAGCGGAACTGGACTATCTGATGAGGCGAGAGTGGGCGCGGACGAGCGAGGACATTCTCTGGCGGCGCACCAAGCTCGGCCTGCGCTTTGACAGGGCGCAAGTGGTCCGGCTGGATGGCTGGCTGGAGGCGCGGTCATGAGCCTTCCTTATCTGCTCGTGCTGGACGAGGGCACGACCTCGACCCGCGCGATGCTCTATACGCCGGACGGCGAACGGGTGGCGACCGCGCAGGCGGAGTTGACCCGCTATTATCCCCGGCTCGGCTGGGTCGAACAGGACGCGGCCGAAATCTGGGAGCGGACGCTCGGCTGCGCGCGCCAGATGGTCGCGCGGGCAGGGGGCGCCGACCGGATCGCCGCCATCGGCATTACCAACCAGCGCGAGACGATCGTCGCCTGGGACAAGGCGACCGGCGAACCGCTGGCGCGCGCGATCGTCTGGCAGGATCGCCGCACGGCGGATCGCTGCGCAGAGTTGCGCGCGGCGGGGCATGAACCGATGCTGCAACGCGCGACCGGCCTCGTCGTCGATCCCTATTTTTCGGCCACCAAGATGCGCTGGCTGATCGATCATGTCCCGGCTGTCCGCGATGCGGGGGCGCGGCTGGCGTTCGGCACGATCGAAAGCTGGCTGATGTGGAAGCTGACCGGCGGCTGCCATGTCAGCGACGCCACCAACGCCAGCCGGACCCAGTTGATGCGGCTCGATGGCGCGGATTGGGATGCGGCCCTGTGCGACCTGTTCGGCGTGCCCCCCTCCGCCTTGCCGGAAATCATCGACAATGTGGGGACGTTCGGCGCGACTCTGCCCGACCTGTTCGGCGGGCGGATTTCCATTTGCGGTCTGGCGGGCGACCAGCAGGCGGCGACGATCGGTCAGGCCTGCCTGGATCCCGGATCGGCCAAGGCAACGCTTGGCACCGGCGCCTTCATCCTTGCCAATATGGGTGCGGTCGTGCCGGTTTCCGCGCATCGGTTGCTCGGAACCTTGCTGTACCGGCTGGGGGACGAGCGTGCCTATGCGCTCGAAGGATCGATCTTTACCGCCGGCAGCCTGATTCAGTGGCTGCGCGACGGGCTGGGCCTGATCGCCCGGGCATCGGACAGCGAGGCCCTTGCCCGATCGGTTTCCGATAATGGTGGGGCATTCCTGTTGCCAGCACTGGCCGGGCTGGGCGCGCCTCACTGGCGTCCGGACGCCACCGGCATGATATCGGGCCTGACCCAAGGCACGACCCGCGCCCATATCGTGCGCGCGGCGCTCGAGTCGATCTCGCATCAGGTCCATGATCTCGCCGGTGCGTTCGCATCCGACGGCGCGCCATGGGACAGGCTGCGAATTGACGGCGGGATGAGCGCCAATGACTGGATCGCGCAGGATCTGGCCGACATGCTCGGCATCGAAGTCGAACGTCCCGCCGATGTGGAGACCACGGCGCTGGGCGCGGCGATGCTCTCGGCCGTGGGCGCGGGCCTTTTCCCGTCCTTGCGCGCGGCCGGCGCCATGCGTTCGCCAGCGGCGACCTTCGACTCGACGATGACGCCCGACATACGCAGCCAGCGGCTCATCGGCTGGCGGAAAGTGCTGGGCACTATTCATCCCGAGTAATGACGAAAAGGGTCGAGAGTATATTTTAACGATAGGCGCCTATCGTCCGGCAGATCATGCAACGGACCGCCCTTCGTCATTCCCGACCCTGGCTGGCGCCGGCCCTGATCGGCCTGCTCTATTTTGTCGCGGCAGCCCTGGCGCTTTCTGTGTCCCGTTATGAAGGGGGGCTGGCGTTCATCTGGGGCGCAAACGCGCTGCTGATGGCGCAACTCATGATTTCGCGTTCAGCCACTTGGCCGCGGACGATCTTGTTCTGCGCGATCGCGAGCACTGCTGCGACCGCCCTGTTCGGCATGGGGCCGGTCGCAGCCGTTCCCATGACGTTCGTCAACATCGCCGAAGCCCTCATAGTCGCCCTGATTTGCCGTCGATTCGCCGCAAAGGGGAGCGCTAGCGCCACGGGGTCGCTTCGCCTGCTCGTCATATTCATTGTCGCGCTTAGTCTGGTCGCCAATGTCATCTGCGCTGTGGCTGCCGCCCTCATCGCTTCCTCGCTGACGCCCGTTTCTTTTGCCGGTGCCTGGCTGCAATGGTATGCCGGTCATGTCCTGGGGGGGCTTACCTGCACTCCGATCCTCACGATGCTGTTGCAGGGTGATGGCCGTCGATGGATGCGGGAGACTTCCGTCTGGACCAAGGCCGAGACGGCCGGCTGGCTTAGCCTGTTCGCGCTCATGACATGGTGGGTCTTTTATATGGCGCGCTATCCCCTGCTGTTCGCGCCGGTGCTGCCGCTCGTCATCATCGCCTTCCGCATTGGCCATCTGGGATCGGCCGCGTCGATCGTGATCCTCGCCTTTATCGGCGGATCGGCCACCATGGCTGGCATCGGCCCAATTTCCTGGCTTCCCGGCCTTCCGGGTGAACATATCCAGTTTTTTCAGCTCTATCTCGCTTTCACCTTCCTGCTGTCGGTGCCGGTTTCCGCCGAACTCAACGGACGCCGACGGCTGTTCCAAATGTTGCGCCAAAGCGAGGAGCGGTTTCGTATTCTCGCCGAACATAGCGGCGATGTCGTCTTCAATCTCGGCACGGACGGGGTGGTCCACTATGTTTCGCCGTCGGTCGCTGACCAGATCGGCGTGTCGCCGGGCAAGCTGATCGGCAGGCTGGCGCTCGACCTTGTCAGCCCCCAGGACCGGGCGGTCGTCGTTGCGACTCACCGGCGTGCGCTGACTCATGGTCATGATGTCCACAAGGTGGAATTTCGCTCGCTGATGTCGGCGAAGGCGGGGGGGCAATGGTGCGAGATGGTGATGCGAGCGATCCTCGATGATCGCGGCACGCCCGCCGGCGTTGTCGGTACGGTGCGCGATATCTCACGGCACAAGGCGTTGCAGGAAGAATTGCAGCATGTGGCCGATTGCGACGCGCTGACCGGGGCGGATAGTCGGCGGGCTTTCCTGGGTGAGCTTGACAAGGAAATCCGAGCGGTGGGACGTGGCGCACGATCCTGTCTGCTGCTGATCGACATCGATCATTTCAAGATCATCAACGATCGTTACGGCCATGCGGCCGGCGACGAGGTGTTGCGCGCTTTCGTCGAACGGCTGCGACCCGGTGTGCGCGGCAAGGACAGGATCGGTCGGCTGGGAGGCGAAGAATTCGCGATCCTGCTGCGTCATGCGGACATTGATCGCGCAAGTCGCCTTTGCGAGCGGTTACGCGCCATGCTCGCTGCCAATCCGGTGGAGATTGGCGGCGGCCGAGTCGTCACGGTGACATTCAGCGCGGGCCTGGTCGCGCTGGAGGGCGTATCGACGGGTGCGGCCATGCTCGAAGCCGCTGACAAGGCCCTGTACCGGGCCAAGCATAGCGGCCGGAACTGCCTGCGCCTCGCCGCCTGAGCGAAAGAATGGTCGAATTCGATGAATGATATATTGTAACTTTCGGTGCGCCAGACTATGTAGCCGTCACGATGACGCTCAGCCTTCGCCACATCCTCCTTAACGGCCGGATCGACCGGATCGCCATGGCGGTGTCGGGCCTGTGCGTCGCCCATTGTTTCGCGACGGCGGTGCTGCTGGGGCTGCTGGCGTCGGCGGGCGGAATCTTTGAAAACCCGCTATTCCATGAAACCGGGCTGGTGCTCGCGATCCTGCTCGGTGCGGTGGCGCTGGGTCATGGTGCGGTGGCGCATGGCTTCATGATGCCCGCCGCGATCGGGTCGCTGGGGCTGGGTATCATGGCGGGAGCGCTCACCATGGATCATGGTTTTCAGGAAAGCGTCTATACCGTATTGGGCGTCGCCATCCTGGCGCTCGGCCATGACCTCAATCATCGCGCCGGGCGCTGACGCTTCTTCACCGTGAAGGAATTGGACTCCGGGCCAAACCGGCGCTCACAGTCCCTTGTGATCCACCCGATGTTCGCCCTTTACCCAGCGCACGGTGCCGGTGCTGGCGCGCATGACCACGCTTTGGGTTGTCAGCCGACCGCCCGGCAGTCGCTTGACCCCCGCGAGCAATGATCCATCGGTCACGCCGGTCGCGGCGAAGATGCAGTCGCCTTTCGCCAGCTCCTTCAAATCATAGATTTTGTCGAAGTCGGTGATGCCCCATTTGCGGGCGCGCCCCTTTTCGTCTTCGTTGCGAAACAGCAGGCGTCCCTTGAACTGTCCGCCGACACAGCGCAGCGCCGCGCAGGCCAGCACGCCTTCGGGCGCGCCGCCTGACCCCATATAGATGTCGATCGTCGTTTCGGGATCGGTCGTCGCGATGACCCCGGCGACATCGCCATCGGGGATCAGCATGATGCCGCAGCCGATCGCCCGCAACTGCGCGATCAGCTTTTCGTGGCGCGGCCGGTCGAGCACGCACACGATGAGATCGGCGGGCTCCACCCCCTTGGCGGCGGCGACGGCGGCGACATTGTCTGAGACCGATCGATTGAGGTCGATAATGCCGTCGGGATAGCCTGGTCCCACCGCGATCTTGTCCATATAGACGTCGGGCGCGTTCAGCAGCCCGCCTTCCTCGGCGATGGCCAGTACCGCCAGCGCATTGGGACCGGCCTTGGCCGTGATCGTGGTGCCTTCCAGCGGATCGAGCGCAATGTCGATGCGCGGGCCGGTGCCGATCGCATTGCCGACCTTTTCGCCGATATACAGCATCGGCGCTTCATCGCGCTCGCCCTCGCCGATGACGACGGTGCCGTCCATATACAGATCGTTGAAGGCGAGGCGCATGGCTTCGACGGCTGCGGCGTCCGCCGCCTTTTCATCGCCCCGGCCGACGAGTTTCGCCGCCGCGATCGCCGCCGCCTCCGTCACTCGCACCATTTCGAGAACCAACACGCGATCGAGAACCGAGCCGGACTGTTCCATGTGCATTCCTCTGCTTTATTCTTAATTCTTATCGTGCCGGCGGATAGAATTTTGTCCCGCCGCTGTCGAGCCATAGTGTCGAGCTGGCGGGTGACTCAATCGAGAATATGCATCACCATGGGCGTCTGGAGCAGGCTGTCCGATCCCGCCAGCCGTTGCAGCGTATCGCGCACCCAGCGTTCCTCGCCCGCATGGGTCACGATCGCCACCAGCACGCCATCGGCCTGATTCGCGCCGCGCTGGATCATGCTTTCGATCGACACGCCCGCATCGCGGGTGGCGGCGGCGATTTCGGCCAGAACGCCGGGCCGATCCTGTACCTTGAAGCGCAGATAGGCGCGGCCCGTGCGGTGGCCGGCATCGGCGGGCGGCTGGGGCAGCAGCGCGGCGACCGGCATGGCGAACGCGTCGCCATATTCGTCGCGTGCGACGTCGATCAGGTCGGCGACGACCGCCGATGCTGTCGGGCCATCCCCGGCTCCGCGCCCCTGGAAGAACAGCCGGCCGACGAAATTGCCCTCCGCGACGACCGCGTTGAGCGATCCGTCGACATGGGCGAGCGGATGATCGGTCGGCACCAGCATCGGATGGACACGCTGGAACAACCCGTCCGGTCCGTTTTCGGCCATGCCGACGAGGCGGATGCGATAGCCGAGCGCCGCCGCTTCGGCGATGTCGGCGGCGATCACATGGCGGATGCCGGTGGTCGCGACATGGGCGAAGTCGATTTCGGTCCCGAACGCGAGCGACGCGAGGATCGAGAGTTTATGCGCGGCATCGACGCCATCGATGTCGAAGCTTGGATCGGCCTCGGCATAGCCCAGATCCTGCGCTTCCTTCAGCACGTCGTCGAAGGCCCGGCCCTCTTTCTCCATCGTGGTCAGGATGTAGTTGCAGGTGCCGTTGAGGATGCCATAGACGCGACCGATCTCGTTTGCGGCCGCGCCTTCGCGCATGCCCTTGATGACCGGGATGCCCCCCGCCACCGCCGCCTCGAACTTGAGCGCGATGCCCGCCTTCTCCGCCAGCGCGGCGAGATCGAGGCCATGATGCGCGAGCATTGCCTTGTTGGCGGTGACGAACGGTTTTCCGGCACTCAGGCACTGGCGGGCAAGCGTCAGCGCCGGGCCGTCCGCCCCGCCGATCAGTTCGACGATCACATCGATATCGTCGCGCGCCGCCAGCGTCGTCATATCATCGACCCATTCGAAGGGGGACAGATCGACGCCGCGATCCTTGTTGCGGTCGCGCGCGGAAATGGCGACGATCTGGATCGGGCAGCCTGCCCGTCGCGCAATCAGATCACCGTTGGTCTGGAGCAGGCGAATGACGCCGCCGCCCACCGTCCCCAGGCCGACGAGCGCGACGCGCAGCGGTGCATGGCGGTGCAGATTGGTCATAGCGTGCCGGGTCCTTGGGCTTGAATATAGAGGCTGGGGTGTGATCGAAGCCGCGCTGATAGCCGCCGATACGCCGCTGTCCAAGCAAAAGCGGCCGATGAATGGCGACGATTAGCTGGCCGCTCGGGTCCGATCACAACGGCCCAGCGCCTGGATCACTATCTGATAATCGGCCCGCGCCGCTTCCGCATCGGGCGTCGCCAGGGTGCGCACCGACCGGGACGGCAATTCCGCAGGCAGTCCGCAGGCCAAGCGATACCATAGCAGGCTGCCGCGTTCCGGCGGGCGCGCCGCTTCGTCCACAATCTCGCCCAGCGCCACGGCCCAGCGCGTATCCTGCCCCGGCCGCCGGATAATCGACAGCGACACGGGCTGGCCATTTTCGGTGCGCAGGAAAATCTGGGTCTCGCCCTCACCGGCCACGGTGCCCGCGACGTGGAATGCGTCGCCCAGACCCAGGATGCGGGGCGGGGCGCCCGGCGCCATGAGATCGGACAGGATCGCCCGGACCCGGCTCACTTCGCTCGGCGTGGCGGCCAGTTGCGCATCGCGCGCGGTAAGCTGGATTTCCCCCGGCCTCTCGCCGGGCCGGGCAAACAGGATGACCGCCGCCTTTTTGAGCTTGGGGGGCTTGCCGCGCGCGTCAAGCGGAGCGTCATACAGATAGCGCACCGTAGGGCTGATGCCACCATCCCCGCGAATCAGTCCCGCTACCTGCGCCTCGATATAGTAGCGCCGATAGCCCGGAGCGACATTTGCGGCCTGCGCGGGGGGCAAAGCTATCATGTTGAAAATGCGCACCTGAATGACCAGCGGGGCCGCGTCGGCGAGGTCGACTATGTCCGCATAGCTGAGTGGCGCGGGCGCGGGCGCAGCCGCAGTGGCAGCGGTCGCGACCGTTGCGAATGTTAGGGAAACCGCAGGATTTAGGGCTGAAATGAGGCATAGCGTCCGCAACGCGGGCAACAGGATGGTGGATTTCATCGTCGCTTTCGTCCTATTAATACGAGCCGTGGCGAGGATGTCACAGGCAAGTCATTCATGCATGAAATAGGTATGGCAAATGCAAAGTTCGATAAAGCGTTTGCGTGCCGCGATATGCCGCGATAGGAGTTCGCCGGTAGGAAACTGACGGATAGTGGCCAAAGATGGTCGGGCATGTCCCGGGCAGCTTGGGTCATTTTTGGCTAAATTTGTACAACAACAGATAGATGAGTTAAGGAGTGTCGTTGCCGAATGGCCTATGCTGACCACTCGCAAGGATCGAGTCGTACCGTCTCGATCGTCATCGTCGCCCTGATTCACGCTGTTCTGGGCTATGCCTTCGTGACCGGCCTTGGCATGAAATATGTCAAAAAGGCGGCAGAACAGCTGAACGTGATCGACGTCAAGGAAGAGCCGCCGCCACCAGACGAGCCGCCACCACCGCCGCCGCCAGACAAGCAGGTCGAGCCGCCGCCGGTCGTGTCTCCCCCGCCGATCGTGCAGACGGCCGTGCAGGCGCCTGTGGTCCAGTCGGTGCCCAAGCCGCCGCCGGTTTTCATTCCGTCGCCGGCGCCGCCACCGCCTCCTCCGCCGCCTCCGGCTGTGCCCGCAAGCCGCGCGGCTCCGCGTAGCGCGCCGGGCAGCTGGCTCAGCGATGCGGACTATCCGAGCCGTGCGCAGCGTGAAGAGCGTTCGGGCACCGCCGGTTTCCGTCTGGAAATCGGTCCCGATGGCAGGGTCACGAGCTGCACGGTCACTTCGTCTACCGGGTCTCCGGACCTTGACGAGGCAACCTGCCGCCTGCTGCCCAAGCGTGCGCGCTTCAAGGCCGCAACCGCCGCTGGTGGTGGTCCTATGTCGGACACGTATAATGGTCGCATCACATGGCGACTGCCGGAATAATCTTGACGGGAAGGCTGGCGCGCCGCGCGGCCTTCCCCTTTTGTTGATCTATTTAGAGGGAAGTCTTGCACATGTTGATGTATCTCGCAGCCGCTGCCGCCCCAAAGGCGGCCAACCCCTATGGCCTCAAGGAAGCTCTGGAACAGGGCGGCCTCATCGCGCAGACCGTTTTCGGCATTCTGGTGATCATGTCGGTCGGCACTTTCTACATTCTGTTCACCAAGCTGATCGAACAGCAGAAGGTGATCAACCAGGGCAAGAAGGTGCGCGCCACCTTCTGGCGCTCGGCCTCGCTCAAGGAAGCCACCGCCAAGCTTGAGAAGAACTCGGCCTATAAGCAGATCGTCGATGACGGTATCAAGGCGCAGGAAGAACATGGCAAGCTGACCGATCCGGTCGAAGCGCATGACTGGCTGCATGGTTCGCTGGCCCGTTCGGAAGCTTCGATCAATTCCAGCCTGGGCGGCGGTCTCGCCTTCCTCGCGACCGTTGGTTCGACCTCGCCGTTCATTGGTCTGTTCGGTACGGTTATCGGTATCTACCGCGCGCTCATCAAGATCGGCGCTGCCGGTCAGGCGTCGATCGACGCGGTCGCCGGTCCGGTCGGTGAAGCGCTCATCATGACCGCCCTGGGTCTGGCCGTGGCCGTTCCTGCGGTGCTCGCCTACAACTTCCTCCAGCGCCGCAACAAGTCGATCGCCGAACAGCTTAACGGCTTCACCGTCGATCTGCTCGCGTTCCTGGTGTCGAACGGTGCGGTCAAGCCTTCGGTCGCCGCCGCTCCCGCAGTGGCAGCCAAGCCGGCCGCCGCTCCGACCAAGGCCTGATTGCAGACGCCGAGAAGATGGCGGACGGACGGCTGTGATCGTCCGCTATCTTCCCGGCCGCGGGCGTCGCGACATAAGGCGCCATCGATACGGATGTTAGGATTTTATAAATGGCAATGAGTGTTGGCTCCGACGGCGGTGACGACAAGCCGATGTCCGACATCAATACGACGCCGCTCGTCGACGTCATGCTGGTGTTGCTCATCATCTTTCTCATCGCGATTCCGGTCGTCGTCCAGACGGTTCAGTTGAAGCTTCCCAAGGTCGCCTTCGAGCCGACCACGACGAAGCCGGAAAATGTGTCCCTCTCGATAACGACCGCTGCCGATGGTCGTTGCGCGGTCTACTGGAACCTGACCCAGGTGAATTCCAGCGAACTTCTCGACCGTGCGGTCGCGAAGCTCGAAGCGGATATCAAGAAAGCAGGCGGCGTCGCCAATCTGACGATCGACGATCTGCCCGAAGTGCATATTCGCGGCGACATCAACGTTCCCTACCGGTGCATCGGCGGGACGATCTACACGATGCAGCGCGCCGGTTTCCCCAAGGTGGGCTTCATTTCCGAGCCCGAACCGGGCACGAACACCCAGCGCCTGTAAGCGTTTTTAAGGAGTATCGCCCATGGCTATGAGTGCCGGAAGAGAAGATGGCGAGCCGATGGTGGAGATGAACACGACGCCGTTGATCGACGTCATGCTCGTTCTTCTCATCATGTTCATCATCACGATCCCGATCCAGACCCACGCGGTCAAGATCGATCTGCCGCAAAACGCGCCATCGACACCGACGACGATCGATCCGATCAAGAACAAGGTTGCGATCGACGCGGGCGGCATCATCACCTGGAACGGAGCGCCGATCGATCTGCTGACCCTGCGTCAGTATCTCGCCCAGTCGCTGCGTCTGCCGGTCGAGCCGGAATTGCAGTTCCAGCCCAACGCCCAGACCCGTTATGTGACGGTTGACGAGGTGTTGGCCGAGATCAAGCGTGCTGGCGTGACCAAGCTGGGTTTCGTCGGTAATGAGCAATATGGCAATTTCTGAGGGCTGACGGCTTCCGGGCGGGGGCTGCGACGATTGGTCGCCGCTCGCGCGCAGGATAGTCAACCTTGTGGAACTTCCGTTCTTTGAAGGGGCCGCCCAAGCGGCCCCTTTTTTGTGCGCCTTTGCCCTTGTGCGCCTTCACCGAAATATCGCCCCTTAACCCTTTCTTACGCTTCCAGGCGCAGGAGGGAGGCACATGATGTGAAATCGGGCCATGACTTCGGAACGGCAAACAAAATTGGATCGTCAGAACAGGCTGGCGGAGCGCCGCAGCTTGCTGATCGGCGTCAAGGTTCGGCGCCCGGGCGAAACCTGGTTCACCAGCCGGGTCGCGGACATGTCCGTCAGTGGCTTCCGTCTCCAGAGCTTCCTGAAATTGGCAGTCGGTGCGGAACTGTGGATCATGCTTCCCGGCTTCGAGGGACGGCGGGCCCGCGTGCTGTGGACCCGTGCCCATGAGTCAGGTTGTGCTTTCGAACAGCCGCTGCATCCCGCCATCCTCGACCATATCGTGAGAGTCAGCGAACCCGGTGTGACCCGACAAGACTGATTATTCCGTCCGCCCGCGAACGATGGGCCGCCATCCTGCGCCGGTCGCAGTCCTTCCAAGGGTGGAGAAGCGTTCGCGAAGGCTGGCCGCCCCCGCCCAACGGCTCCCGTCCGCCCGCATCGGCGGCTGCTCAGGACGAGAGCGGCGTCGGCGAACGGCGTCTTACCCCGTTCGCACTGGACCATCGTCATAGTACGTCAGGCTGTGACGGTATCCTGAAACTGAAGCGCGGCGAGCCGGGCATAAAGGCCCTGTTTGGCGATCAGGGTCGCATGAGTGCCCTGCTCGACGATGTGTCCATTATCAAGAACGACGATGCGGTCGGCGGCGCGGATCGTGGCCAGCCGATGCGCGATGACGATCGTGGTGCGGCCCTCCATCAGCCGGTCGAGCGCGTCCTTGACCAGTTGTTCGGATTCCGCGTCGAGCGCCGATGTCGCTTCGTCCAGCAGCAGGATCGGCGCATCGCGCAGCAGCGCCCGCGCGATCGACACGCGCTGGCGCTGTCCGCCCGAAAGCCGCGCGCCGCCTTCGCCGAGCGGACTGTCCAGCCCCTGCGGCAGCGCACGGAGGAACGCCTCGGCATTGGCCGCTCTTGCCGCCGCCCAAATTTCCTCGTCGCTGGCATCCCATTTGCCGTAGCGCAGATTGTCGCGCGCCGACGCGGCGAACATCACGCTGTCCTGCGGCACCATCGCCATGAGCGCCCGGATCTGGGTCGGGTCGGCCTGCGGCAACGGAACGCCATTCAGGCTGACGACGCCGCTTTGCGGATCGTAAAAGCGCTGGGCGAGCTGGATCAGCGTCGATTTGCCCGCACCGGACGGCCCGATCACCGCGACGGTTTCGCCTGGTGCGACATCCAGCGTGAGGCCGTTGAGCGCCGCATGATCGGGGCGGGTCGGATAGTGAAAGACGACATCGTCGAAGCGGAGCCGGGCGGCGCGGCCGGTGTCGGGGATGGGCGTGGGGTGGTCGGGCGCGCTGATTTGTGGTGCGCTGGTCATCAATTCGTGAAGGCGGCTGGCCGCGCCCGCACCGCGCAACAGATCGCCCCAGGTTTCCGATAGCGATCCAAAGGCGCCCGCGACCAGCCCGCCCGTCAGTACGAACGCCGCGATGCTGCCGCCCGAAAGCCGTCCGGCCGCGACGTCGACCGCGCCCTGCCACATGACCGCCGTGATCGATCCGAACACCAGCGCGATGACCACCGCCGTCATGACCGAGCGCAGCAGGATGCGTTTTCGCGCGGTGGCGAAGCCCCGGTCGACGGTGGCGTCGAACCGCGCCGCCTCGCGCGATTCCTGGCCGAACGCCTGTACGATCTTCATCGCGCCGAGCACTTCGGCGGTGACGCTGCCGACATCGGCGAGGCGATCCTGACTGGCGCGCGACAGGACGCGCACACGCCGCCCCAGCCCCACCATCGCCAGCACGATGACGGGAATGCCGAGCACCAGCAATCCCGCCAGCTTGGGCGCAAGCGCGAACAGATAGAGGAGGCCGCCAATCCCCGTCACCAGATTGCGCAGCGCGACCGACACGGTCGATCCCACGACCTGATCGATGATCGCGGTGTCGGATGTCATGCGCGACGCGATTTCGGACGGACGATTTTCCTCGAAGAAAACGGGCGCCTGCCGCAGCAGATTGGCCTGGGTGGCGGACCGGATGTCGGCGACGACCCGCTCGCCCAGCCAGGATACGAAATAAAAGCGTAGCGCCGTCGCGATCGCCAATATCAGCACAATCAGGAACAGATATTCGAACCATCGGCTGATATCGCCGCCGCCCGTGAAGCCGCGATCGATGACCAGTTTGAACCCGCTCGGGATTGCGAGCGTCGCCGCCGACGAGACGATCAGCGCCAGCAGCGCGCCGACGATGCGTGCCGGATAGCGGCGGGCGAAATGCCACAGCATCGACAGACTGCCGATCGGCGCGCGCGCGGTATCGGCGGGGGAGGGCATTTCCGCTCTGGCCATGGCGGCGCGCTTAGCAGGCGGCTCGGCAAGGCTCAATCGGAATGAGGGCTAGGCGCGGGGCAGGATTTCCGCCTACGAACCAGCAGACCGAATTGTCCGCACCCCTGGGGAACCGATGAACCGCATTCTTTCCGCCACCGTCGAACGCTGGCCCGTCGCTGGAGCCTTCATCATCAGCCGGGGCGCCAAGACGGAGGTGGATGTCGTCGTCTGCACCGTCGGCGATGGCGTGCGTGTCGGTCGGGGCGAAGGCACGGCGATCTATTATGAAGGGGAGACGGCGGAGGCGTGCGCTGCGGCCATCCGCGGCTATGGCGGGCCGCTCGACCGCGATGCCCTGTTGCAGCATATGCCGCGCGGAGCGGCGCGCAATGCGCTCGATTGCGCGCTGTGGGATTTGGAGGCGCAGCAGGCGGGCGCGCCGGTGTGGGAGCTTGCGGGGTTGCCAGGGCCCGAGGCGCTCGCCACCGCCTTCACGATCAGTCTGGGCGAGCCGGACCGGATGCAGGCGGATGCCCGTGCCGCCGCCGTGCGAGGCTTCGGCCTGCTCAAATGCAAGCTGACGGGCGAGGGGGACGGTGCGCGAATCGCGGCGGTGCGGGCCGGTGCGCCGGACGTGCGCCTGATCGTCGATGCCAATGAAAGCTGGCACGACCGCGATATCGCGGCCGAAGCGTGCGCGCTCGCCAAACTGGGCGTGGAGATGGTCGAACAGCCGATCCTGCATGGGCGCGAGGAAAGGCTGGCAGGGGTCCGGTCGCCCTTGCCGCTGTGCGCCGATGAAAGCTGTCATTCGCGGGCTGATCTCGACAGGCTGGGGGATTTCGACGCGATCAATATCAAGCTGGACAAGGCCGGCGGGCTGACCGAGGCGCTGGCGCTGGCGCGTGCGGGGCGCGAACGGGGCTTTCGCATCATGGTCGGCTGCATGCTTGGCACGTCGCTCGGCATCGCGCCCGCCGCGCTCGTGGCGCAGGGGGCGGACTGGATCGACCTCGACGGCGCGTTGCTGCTGGCGCGCGACCGGGAGGGGGGACTGGTGATGGAACGCGGCTTTTTGTACCCCGGAATGCTGTGGGGCACCGGGCGGCCCCCGGCTCAATAGCCGAGCGTCAGGCCGACCGTATAATAATGCGGTCCGGCATTAGCCTTGGCCCGGACTTTGGGGAGAAGCGGCATGGCGAGGGTCGCATAGGGACGGACGGCATCGCCGCTGGTGCGCGCGCCCACGCCGATCGTCGCTGACAGCGGGATGGTGTAGCTGGCCTCGACCCGGCCATAAATCCGCTGGCCGCCATCGCGCAGATAAACGCCCGCGCCCGGCGTCAGGCTGAAGCCGCCGAAGCCCAGCGCATAGCCCGCGCCAATCTCGGCACCCCAGTGGCCGTCCGCTCGGCCATAATTGGCCTCCGCCCCCAAACCTTCGGCATGGGCGGCGCCGCTCGCGCTGCCGGCCAAAGCCAATCCGATCATCCACAACCTTGCGATCCGCATGTCACGACCCTTTTCTATGAGGATCAGCGCTTCGGACGGCATCGCACCGCTGGCAATCGCGCCGGGACGGGCGGACTCGGAAATGCGACAGGTCGCCCCGGTCAGTGATGATCGGGATAGGGCAGGATCATCTTGCCGTCGGGCGCGGCGGTAAAGCTGGTTTGCGTCGGATAGGCGAATTCGATTCCTTCGGCGTTGAACCGCTTCCAGATGGCGATGCCGATCCGGTGGCGCATCACGAAATAATCATGATGGTCGGGATCGGGCACATCGAAATTCAGTTGATAGTCGAGCGAACTGGCGCCGAATTGCACGATGCCCGCATTGACGAAGATCAGCCCCTCGGCCTCCACGATCTGCTGCAACATGGTGGGGATGGCGTCGGCCTTGTCCTCCGGCGTCTGGTAGATGATGCCGATCGCATAGGTGATGCGCCGCTGCGTCAGCGTCTGGAGGCTGGTGATTTCCTTTTGTAGCAGTTGTGCGTTGGAAATAACCTTCTTTTCCCCGCTGGCAGCGCGAAGCCGGGTGCTTTTGAGGCCGATGCGTTCGACCCGCGCTGTGGTCTGGTCATAGGTAATCATCTCGCCGCGCCGGAACGGCTTGTCGAAAATGATGGAAAGCGCCGCGAACAGATCGGAGAAAATGCCCTGCGCCGCGAGACCGATCGCGATACCGCCGATGCCAAGGCCCGCGACCAGACCCGTGACGTTGACGCCCAGATTGTCGAGCACGACGATGATCGCGATGGCGAACAGCGCCACCGTCACCAGCACGCGGATCAGCGACATGGCGTTCGCCAGCGTTTCGCCATGGCCATCCTCGACCGTGCGTCGCTCGATCAGGCCCAGGATGATCTCGCGCAGCCAGATCGCCACCTGGAACACGGCGGCGATGGTGAACAGGAATATGATGGTTTTGGTCAAAGCTGGGGGCGGATTGGCGTAGCCGGCCACCAGCCGGGCGGCGACCATCACCATGAAGAAATGCGTCGTTCGGGCGAAGGTGCGGCCCGCAACGACCGCCAGTCCTAGCGAATCGCCGGGCTTGCCCCGCAATCGCTTGCCGAACTGACGCAGCGCGGCGAGCGCGAGATAAATGAGGACCCCCGCACCCACCGCGATCACGATCTGAAGCCAGTGGAGCGAAAGCCACGCCGACGTCATCTGCGCCATCTGGTGCAGATTCGGGGCGTCGAGCGGAGTCGTTAGGGAGTCTTGCCTGACAGCCATGCCGGTCCTTCAATAATTACGCGGCCAGAGGCAGCGCTGCCGCCTGCGCATCCAGCAGGGCGATCAGGCCGCGTTCGGCGCGTGACAGATAGCGCGTCTGGCGGGGCAAGCGAAGCCCCGCGCGCCATGCGTCCTGATCATGCTGGCACAGGTCGATCAGAATGGGGTGGATATAGCTTTTCCGGCTGATCGCCGGCGTATTGCCCAGCGCCTGCGCGACCGGAGCGATCATCTCCTTGAGCGAGACCGGCCCGGCCGCCAGTGTTTCGAAGGCGATGGCCGACGCCCCCCAGGTGCGAAAATGCTTGGCGGTGAACGGGCCGCCCATCGCCTGCGCGATATAGGCGTTGACGTCGCCGGAAGAGATTGGCCGCGCCTCTCCGGCCTCATCGATATATTGGAACAGATGCTGGCCCGGCAGATCCTGCACCGCACGCACGAATTTCAGCAGATGCCGGTCGGTCAGGGTGAGATCATGCTGCTTGCCCGACTTGGCGCGGTAGCGCAGGCGCAGCTTCTGGCCTTTCAGATCGGCATGACGGCGGCGCAATGTGGTTGCGCCGAAGCTCTTGTTGGCGGCGGCATATTGTTCGTTGCCCACCCGCACCTTCGCCAGATCGAGCAGGCGGACGACGGCGGCGAGCGTCCGCTCCTTGCGCAGGCCACGGCTGGAAAGATCCGCCTCGATCCGGGCGCGCAATTTCGGCAGCGCCCGCCCAAACGCCGCGCAGCCGGCATATTTCTCGTCCTCGCGCGCTGCCCGGAAGCCGGTATGATAGCGATATTGCTTGCGCCCGCGCGCGTCATAGCCCGTCGCCTGAATATGGCCGTGGGGTGAGGGGCAGAACCAGCAGTCGCCATAGGCAGGCGGCATGCCGATGGCGTCCAGACGGTCGATCTCGTCGCGGTCGGTGATCCGCGCGCCCTCATCGTCATAATAGGCCCAGCCCCGTTTCAGCGCTTTGCGCCGGATGCCGGGGCCGCTGTCGTCGCAATGATAGAGGGTCGATGGGGCCATGGGCGGTGCGGGCTTTCTCTTGTCCCTTTGAACCCGTCGTTCGTCGCTTCGTTCCGCAACCCGATGCGGGGCGGGCCGTTGATGGCGGCAATGACCATTGTCCAAGGAGATAATTCATGACCGCCATCGACAAGTCCCGCATCCTCATCATCGCCACGGACGGGTTCGAGGAATCCGAACTGCTCGATCCGCGCGCGGAGCTGATCGGCGCGCGCGCGACGGTGACGCTTGCCTCGCCGGGCCGCAACCCGATCCAGGGGATGCGCCATGACGAGAAGGGCGCGACCATCACCCCCGACATCCTGCTCGATGATGTAAAGATCGAAGAATATGACGGGCTGATCCTGCCCGGCGGGGTCGCCAATCCAGATACCTTGCGCACCAACGACACCGCCGTGAAGATCGTTCGCGATTTCGTGCAGTCGGGCAAGCCGGTCGCGGCGATCTGCCATGGGCCGTGGCTGCTGGTCGAGGCGGGTGTCGTCGCGGGCCGCACCGTCACCGCATGGCCTTCGGTGCGCACCGATCTCACCAATGCCGGCGCACAGGTGGTGGATCAGGAAGTGGTCGTGGACGGCAACCTCATCACCAGCCGCAAGCCCGGCGACATCCCCGCCTTCGTCGCGGCGTTCCGCAAGGCGGTGACGGAAGCCGCTCCGGTCGCGGCGTGATGGTCACGCCGTAGGGCTGGTGGCGCTGGCAGGCGGCGCAATCATCGGGCGCGCCGCCGCCTGCTTCGCTCGACGGCTGATATAGGTGTCCAGTCCGATCTGGAGCGACAGCATCATGAAGATGAACGGCTGATAGGCGATGCCGACGAACAGCGACCCGATCATATAGACGATGTGCCCCTGTTGCAGAGCCAGAGCGAAGGGCGCGACCCACGCTTCGCCGGGTCCGTCGCGCTTGCGATAGGCGCGGCGCACCGATTCGGTGCGGATGAAGCAGATGCCGTGGATCAGCGCCCAGATGAAGAAGCCGACATAGCCCTGCTCGCCAAGCATCTCGAAATAGGCGCTGTGATAGGCGCGGCCGTGATCGGTGACGGTCCGCCGCTCGATCCGCTTGCCGCCGCTGTCGGTGACTTCGCTCTGCGCGAAATAGGTGAAGCTGTTCTGGAGATAATTGTCGAAGCCGCCGCCAGCCGGGTGTTTCTTCACATAGTCCAGCGTCCACATCCACACCGCGACCCGCGTCGACGCGCTTTCGTCGCCCTGATGATTCTCGATCGTCGACATGCGCTGGGTAAAGCTGGCGGGGAGGAAGGGGATCGACGCCAGCGCGGCGAACGCCATCAGCGGACCATAGACGAAGCGGCGTTTCGACCGCATCAGCATCAGCCCCGCCAGGATGACGATGCAGATGAGGCCGGTGCGCGCTTCCGTGCCGATCGGCATCAGCAGGCATGCGAGGCAGAGCGCATAGGCAAAGCCGCGCACTTTCCAGTCCGGGGGAAAGATCGTGCCATATTTGGCGAGCCACAGGATCAGCGGGATCAGCGAGATGGCGACGCAGGAAATGATGCTGCCTTCGTAAAGCCCGCTGTTATTTTCGACCATCAGGTTGAGCACGCCATAGCCGCCGCCCGACAGCGCGGTCTTCATGCCGCCATTGATGATGATCGTACTGGCGCACAGCACCATGAACAGGGTGAGCGCCTCGATTCGCAGACGGGTGCGCAGCGTGATCGGCAGGAACACGGCGAAGATGATCGCCTTCCACACCCACGCCCATTTGGTGAGCGCATTGATGGGGAAATCGGCCGTCGCGGTCGTATAGCCGCACCAGGCGAGCAGCAGCAGCAGCAGCACTTGCCGCGCGGAGAATCGGCAGTCCTTCTTGTCGTCCACCGCGATCCAGGCCCCCACCGCGAGGACGAAGGCGATCAGCGAGATTGGGATGCTGTTGAGCAGGAAGTAGGACAGCCGCTGGGGCGACACGATGTCGATATAGGCATAGACCGCGATCAGCAGGAACGGCCGCCGGAATCCCATGAGAAAGAAAAGGCCCAGAAAGGCGATGAAGAACAGGTCACGCATCGCCCGCCGCCCTTTCCGCGACTTCCGCCTCCGGCTCGATATCCCGGTCGAGATCGGCCCGCGGCAGCAGCCGCCAGGCGGCAAGCAGGATAACGCCATGGCTAAGGAGCAGGGTGAAGGTGTCGATCATGGTCCACGGCGCTTTGATGTCACGGGCGACGTGCCCATAAGCCCTTCTATCCATTCAGAGTTGACGGGCCGTTAAACCTTTTTCGGCACATGATAGACGCTATGACACGCATTCTTCATGTGCTGGACCACAGCCTGCCGATGCACAGCGGCTATACTTTCCGCACCCGCGCGATCCTGCGGGCGCAACTGGCGAGAGGCTGGGATGTTCGCGGGCTGACGGGCCACAGGCACTCGGCGTCCGGGTCGATGGAGGAGGTCGTCGATGGTCTCCATTTCCATCGCACTCCCGGCGCGCCGGCAACCGGCAACGCCTTGTTGCGCGAGTGGCGCGACATCGCCGCCCATGCCGATGCGATCGACGCGCTGGTGCGGCAGTGGCGACCCGATATTATCCATGCGCATTCGCCGGTGCTCAACGCGATCGCCGCGCAGCGAGTCGCACGCAGACATGGCATCCCCCTGATCTACGAAATTCGCGCCTTCTGGGAGGATGCGGCGGTCGGCAACGGCACCGGGACGGAAGGAAGCCCGCGCTACTGGCTGACCCGGCAGCTCGAAACCCATGCGGTGCGCGCCGCCGACGCGGTCGCGGTCATCTGCGAAGGGCTGCGCGGCGATCTGGTCGCGCGCGGCGTCGATGCGGGCAAGATCATCGTGTCGCCCAACGGCGTCGATCTCGACCAGTTCGGCACGCCGGTGCCGCGCGATCCCGTCCTGACGGCGAAGCTGGGCCTTGAAGGGGCGGATGTCGTCGGCTTCATCGGCAGCTTCTACGATTATGAGGGGCTGGACGACCTGATCGCCGCCATGCCGCGACTCGTGCGGGCGCGACCCAAGGCCAAGCTGCTGCTGCTGGGCGGCGGGCCGATGGAGACGGCGCTGCGGGCGCAGGCCACCGCCTCGCCCTTCGCCGACCATATCGTCTTTGTCGGGCGGGTGCCGCACGATCAGGTCGAACATTATTATGCGCAGGTCGATATCCTGGCCTATCCGCGCAAGACGATGCGACTCACTGATCTGGTGACGCCGCTCAAGCCGCTGGAGGCGATGGCGCAGGGCCGGCTGGTCGCGGCGTCCGACGTCGGCGGGCATCGCGAGCTGATCGAGGACGGCGTCACCGGCACGCTGTTTAAGGCCGACGACCCCGCCGCGATCGCGACTGCCCTAAGCGGCCTGTTCGCCGATCGCAGCGGGTGGGACGCCCGCCGCGCCGTCGCCCGGCTCTTCGTGGAGCGGGAGCGGAACTGGTCATCGAACATTTTACGTTACGAACCTGTTTACCAACGGTTGCTAGACCATGGTCAGGCGGCGCGGGCAGCCTGAAAGAGTTCGATGACGTGAGCGGATCGAGGCGACAGGGCAGGGACTGGACCATAGCGGCGCTGGGCGGTGTCGGCGCGGCGCTGGTTATCCTGTCCACGCCGGTCGGGCTGGTCGAAATGCTGGTCGCGTCCAGCGGTGTGACCGAAGTGGTGCCGAGCGCGGCGCCGCCGCTCGGGCTGACGGCGCGGCTGCTGGTGGCGGCGTTCGCGGCGTTGATGACGATGGGAACAATCGCGGCGCTGCGCCGCGATCAGCCGGCCGCGCGGCCGGGATATTATGGAAGAGGACGCAAAACAGGCGTCCAGGGAGCATGGAAAATGGCTTTTGCACTGTCGAGACTGACTGCCCTCGCCCGCAGTCGCAGGGGATCGCCGGTTTTAAGGGAAGTGCCCGTTCTGCGGCGCGCCGATGCGCATCCCGATGCGCCGGCCCGCGAACCCATCTACGCCAGCCGCGATTTTGTCGGTCTGGACATATTCGCCCGCACCGAGCCGGGGCATCGCGCGTTGGTGGTCAAGGCGGAGCCGAAAAGAGACCCGATCGTGCCGGACGCCGGGCTGGACATGCCCGTCGCTCCCCCGCCGCTGCCCGATGAGGTCGTAACGCACCCGCGCTTTGCGTCGCTCATTTCGGTCAAGCCGGACGACGCGCCGCGCCCCGCCATCGCTTCGGGAATGGCGAGTGCGGTTCCTGGTCATGACGAGGAGGTAGTGGTTCCTGCCGAGCCTGCCTTCGCACCGGCGGCGCAACAGGCGATTTCATCCGAACCGGATATCGTGCCGCCCCAGCCGTCGCAGGAGCCTAGCATCGCCGAATTGACTGCGCGGCTGGAACGGGGCCTGTCCCTGCGCCGCCAGACGATCGCCGCCGCAAGGCCTGCGGGCGCCGTGCTGGCCGACTTGCCGGTTGCGTCGGCCGTGCCCGTGCGGGACACGGTGGAGGTGGATATCGACGAAGCGCTGCGTGCGGCGCTCGGCACCCTGCGCACCATGACGGCGCGCGGGCGCTAATTCACCAATCCTCGATGGTGAGGATGGATAATTCCATCCAAAGCCCGCCTTCGGGCGCGGGCGCGAGGTCGTCGATCACGATATCGGCGACGAAATGGCGCGGTAACGACCATTGGGCCTCTGCCAGCCCGTCGGCGAATCGTGCCTGCCGGGCCGGGGCGTCATCGCCGCCGATCTGCATCGTGACGATGTGACGGCGGCCCTGGAACAGGGCGCTGGCCCATGGACGGCTCGTCGCTCGCAGGATCAGGGTCGGATCGCCGACCCGCTCGGTCAGTTGTGTCAGCAGGCGCGGCAAGGGGTCGCGCGTTCCGCCCGCATTTGCTCCCTTTTCGATCAAGTTGGTGGTGGTTCGGGGATGATCGATGCTTGTCATTGCCCTGCGCTCCTGCGATATGTGTTCATGAAATGTTCTACACGCCTTTTCACGCGTTCTCCCGGCTCCCGTCCCTGGCGCAGGTCGAAGACCAGGCGCGGGTCCCGCACGCATTCACGGCCGAAGCGCGTCGCCGCGATCCCGGTGTCACGCAGAAATTTTTCGATCGTTCGCAACAGCATTCGCCCTTGTCTCCTCATTCCGTCGATCCGCCCGATGCGATTCGATAGGCTTATTCCTATCTCTAAGCCTATTTCCTACTTGTCTAGGAAAATTCCTATCATTATGGATGCTTTATGGTTCAAGAGCCTTTTGACACGCGTGCCGCGCTGGAGCGGCTGATCGCCGAGCGGGGCGAAAATTATGCCGACCTCTCGCGCCTGCTCGGGCGTAACCCCGCCTATATCCAGCAGTTCATCAAGCGCGGGACGCCCCGGAAACTGGATGAGGCCGACCGGCGCATCCTCGCCCGCTATTTCGGCGTGGAGGAAGCGGTGCTCGGTGCGCCCTCACCATCCCTCGCGTCGCCGCGACACGCTCGTGGCGCGCCCATGGTCGTGGCCGTGCCCCGGCTGGCGCTGGGGGCTTCCGCCGGTCCCGGCTCGCTGGACGAGGATGAGCGGGCGGCGGGGGTGATGGCGTTCGATGCGCAATGGCTGCGAGGCCTGGGCGTCAAGCCGCAGCGGGTGTCGATCATCCGGGTCGACGGCGAATCGATGGCGCCCACGCTCAGCGACGGCGACGAAATCATGGTCGATCATGAGGATGACGCGGAAAGGCTGCGCGACGGCGTCTATGTGCTGCGGCTCGACGGCGTGCTGATGGTGAAGCGGGTCGCCATGGGACCACGGCGCGATCGCTTCAGCATATTGAGCGACAATCCACATTATCCGAACTGGACCGATATCGATCCGGCTTTCGTCCTCATTGTCGGTCGCGTCGTATGGACGGGGCGGCGGCTGATCTGACTTGTGGACGGCGCGCGTCCCCCTATCTGGGAAGGATGAAGGAGGCTCCAGACCCGTGAACCATCATGATGGCGTGATCGCCAAGGGACTGGAGTGGCGCGGCGCCCGGCTGGCGCTGGCGACAGTGATCTCCACCTGGGGATCGGCGCCCCGGCCGCGTGGCAGCCATATGATCGTCCATGAGGATGGCCGGTTCGAAGGCAGCATTTCGGGCGGCTGCGTCGAATCGGACATCCTCCAGCGTGCGGCGGAGGTGATTGCCGGACGGTCCGCTCATCTGGCGAGCTATGGCGTGGCCGATGGAGAGGCATGGGCCGTAGGGCTGCCCTGTGGCGGCGAGATTTCGGTGCTCGTCCAGCCAGTCGGAGAGGCGGGGTTCGCCGCTCCGCTGTTCGACGCCGTCATGGCGGGGGCCGCGCAGGGGCGGGCGGTCACACTTTCGACCGACCTCGATAGCGGGCTGACGCGCGAAGGCGTGACGCCGGGCGCGTTCCAGAACCGCTATGATCCACCCCGACAACTGCTTATCATCGGCGCGGTGCAGATCGCGCAGTCGCTTGCGCCCCTTGCGCTGGCGATCGGCGTGACGCCGGTGGTGATCGACCCGCGCGGACGCTTTCTGACGCAGGAGCGTTTCCCCGGCGTGGTGCTGGACGATCGCTGGCCCGACGAAGCGGTGGCGGCGCGGCGGCCGGGCGAATCGACCGCCGTCGTCACGCTCAGCCATGACATCAAGATCGACGATCCCGCGCTCGACGCCGCGCTGCGCGCGCACACCGGCTATATCGCGGCGCTAGGATCGCGCAGGAGCCATGCGGCCCGGCTCGAACGGCTTACGGCGCTCGGCTGGGGACCTGACGATCTCGCGCGCATTGACGGGCCGGCGGGCCTTCACATCGGCGCGGTGGGCGCGGCGGAAATCGCCCTGTCGATCGCGGCGGGCATGGTCGCGGGATTCAACGCGGCGCGGACCAGCCAGTCGGGTTAGCAGCAGCGCCCGCCATTCTTCCCGCCGTAGCGCGCCTCCTGCCGATCCCGGAAATATTGCGTCCGGTCCATCGCCGGCTGGCCGGGATGATGATCCCGCATATGCCGCAGATAGGCGTCATAATCCGGCAGGCCGACCATCAGCCGCGCGGTCTGGCGCAGGGTGGCTAGGAAGCCGCTCATGCCGCCGGGACCATCTGCCCCGGGATTTCGTGCGCTGTCGGCGCGGGGTTGCGGCGCGCGGCGAGGCAGGTGCGGATGGTGAAGAACAGCACCGCCAGGACGACGCACAGGAAGATCGCGCACAGCGCCGCATCGATCCGGTCGTTGAAGATGATCTGGCGCATTTCCGCCATCGACTTGGCAGGCGCCAGCACAGTCCCCGCATCCGCCGCCGCGCTGAACTTCGCCGCATGGGCGAGGAAACCGACCTTGACGTCCGCCGAGAACAGCTTGAGCAGCCCGGCGGTAATCGTGCACAGCAGCAGCCAGGCGGTCGGCACCATCGTGACCCAGGCATAGCGATCGCGCTTCATGCGGAACAGGACGGCGGTGGCGAGCATCAGCGCGATCGCGGCGAGCATCTGGTTGGAAATGCCGAACACCGGCCACAGCGTATTCACCCCGCCCAGCGGATCGGTGACGCCCTGATAGAGAAAGAAACCCCAGGCGGCGACGGTCAGCGCCGTGGCGCCGATGCCGGGGAGGGGACTGGTCGAATCCTTGAAGGCGGGGACCGCCAGCGCGATCAGATCCTGTAGCATGAAGCGCCCGGCGCGCGTCCCCGCATCGACGGCGGTCAGGATGAACAGCGCTTCGAACAGGATCGCGAAATGATACCAGAACGCCTTCATCGCCGGGCCGCCAAAGACGTGGGAGAAGATTTCCGCCATCGCCACCGCCAGCGTCGGCGCGCCGCCCGCGCGGCTGATGATGCTATGTTCGCCGACATCGCGGGCTGTCTGGGTAATGAGGTCGGGGGTGATCGGGAAGCCCATCGCCGTCACCGCCGCCGACGCGCTGGCCGCGTCGGTGCCGATGATCGCCGCCGGGCTGTTCATCGTGAAATAAATGCCGGGATCGAGGATCGAGGCGCCGACGAGCGCCATGATCGCCACGAACGCTTCCATCAGCATCGCGCCATAGCCGATGATCGGCGCGTGGGCTTCGCTCGCGATCAGCTTGGGTGTTGTGCCGCTGGCGATCAGCGCATGGAAGCCCGACACCGCTCCGCAGGCAATCGTAATGAACAGGAAAGGAAAAAGCCCGCCGGACCAGGCTGGCCCGCCGCCGCCCGCGAATTGGGTGACGGCGTGCATTTTCAGCGGCGGCGCCATGATGACGATGCCGATTGCCAGCGCGCCGATCGCGCCGATCTTGAGGAAGGTCGACAGATAGTCGCGCGGCGCGAGCAGCAGCCACACCGGCAGCACCGAAGCCACCGCGCCATAGCCGATCAATATCCAGCAAAGCTGCACCGGCGTAAAGGTGAAGGCCGGTCCCCACAGCGGCGAGGCGGCGATTGCCTGGCCATAGACGATGGCCGCGATCAGGCCGATCAGGCCCAGCAGCGAGACTTCACCGATCCGCCCCGGCCTGATCCAGCGGGTATAAACGCCCATCAGCAGCGCGAGCGGCACGGTGGCGGCGACCGTGAACATGCCCCACGGGCTTTCCGCCAGCGCCTTGACGACGATCAGCGCCAGCACCGCAAGAATGATGACCATGATCATGAAGGCGCCGAACAGGGCGATGGTGCCGGCGATCTGGCCCATTTCGATGCGGATAAGTTCGCCCAGCGACTTGCCGTCGCGGCGCATGGAAATGAACAGGATCATGAAATCCTGCACCGCCCCCGCCAGCGCCACGCCCAGAATGATCCACAGCGTACCGGGCAGATAGCCCATCTGCGCCGCCAGCACCGGGCCAACCAGCGGACCCGCACCCGCGATCGCCGCGAAATGATGGCCGAACAGCACCGTGCGGTCGGTCGCAACATAGTCCAGCCCGTCGGCGCGCCGGATCGCCGGGGTAGGCCGCGCCGGATCGAGCGCCATGACCTTGCGCGCGATGAACAGCGCATAATAGCGGTAGGCGACGAGGAAGGTGGCGATGGCGGCGACGACGATCCACAGCGCATTGACCGCCTCGCCCCGCGACAGCGCCACCACCGCAAGGGCCGCAACGCCGAGCAGGCCGATGAGAATCCATGGGATATGCCGGGTCATCGCGCTCTCCTGCCATGCGCCTTGCGAAGGTCGCGCACAGTAGGCGGCCAGCACGGAAAGACAAGCCGGGGCGCGCGCCTCAGCGCTTGCGCCACGGCCAGTCGGTCGCGCCGCTCGCCCATAGCGCCCACCAGATGATGACCGGCTGCAAGGCCAGCCGGGGGCCATGATACCACCAGCCCAGATGTGCGCCGCCCAGCGCAATGTCGTTGACGGCATGGTTGATGTTCGCGGGCCATACGCACAGCGCATAGAGGGCGAGGCCGATGCCCGCTGGAACCCGCAAACGCGGGACCAGCAACCCCGCCGCTCCGGCCAGTTCGGCGGCGCCGGTCAGCGCCACCACCGTCTCCGGCATCGGCACCCAGTGCGGCGTGATCGCGACGAACCCGCCGGGCCGGGTCAGATGCGCGACGCCGGCGATCGCGTAAGCGGCGCTCAGCACGCCCCGCGCGATCCTGCGCGCGCGGGAGTGGGGCGCGGACCCGGTGGGCGGCCGCATTGCCACCTAGCCCAGCGTCACGCTTTCCAGCACCGCCGCGCGCAACTCGGGGATACCCAGGCCCTTTTCGCTCGACGTGGCGATGATGTCTGGATGCGCCGCAGGGCGCTTGCGGATGGCATCGGCGGTCGCCTGATGCACGGCGGCCAGTTCCGCCGCCTTGATCTTGTCCGCCTTGGTCAGCACGATGCGATAGCTGACCGCCGCGCCATCCAGCATGTCGAGCATGTCGTTATCGACATCCTTGATGCCATGGCGGCTGTCGATCAGCACGAGCGCGCGCTTGAGTGCCGCGCGCCCGCGCAGATAGTCGTTCACCAGGAACTTCCACTTGCGGACGATATCCTTGGGCGCCTTGGCATAGCCATAGCCCGGCATATCGACGAGGCGAAAGCGAAGCGGATCGCCCACATCGAAGAAATTCAGCTCCTGCGTCCGCCCCGGCGTGTTGGAGGTACGGGCAAGGCCGTTGCGGTTGGTCAGCGCGTTCAGCAGCGACGATTTGCCGACATTGGAGCGGCCCGCGAAGGCAACCTCGTTGACCGCCATGTCAGGCAGAAATTCGAGCGTCGGTGCCGATTTGAGGAAGGCGATCGGCCCGGAAAAGAGCTTGCGCGCATCCTCGATCAGGTCGGTTTTATCGATATCGTCCACATTCCATCCGTTCGGTTCGACGTCGATGCTACTTTGCGGCCGCCGTGCTCAGCACCGGATGCTTACGATACAGCCACCATTGCTGCGCCATCGACAGGCAGTTGTTGGTGATCCAGTAGACCAGCAGGCCCGCCGCGAACGGAGCCATGATGAACATCATCATCCACGGCATGATCGAGAATACCTGCTGCTGCATCGGGTCCATCTGCGCGGGATTCAGCTTGAACTGGAAATACATGCTGATGCCGAGGAGGAGCGCCAGCACGCCGATCGCGAGGAACGCGGGTGGCTGGAACGGCAGCAGGCCGAACAGATTGAGGATGTGCAGCGGATCGGGCGCGGACAGATCCTTAATCCACAGCACGAACGGCTGATGCCGCATTTCGATCGTCAGCTGCAACACCTTGTAGAGCGCGAAGAAGATCGGAATCTGGATGAAGATCGGCAGGCATCCGGCCAGCGGATTGACCTTTTCCTGCTTATACAGCTCCATCATTTTCTGTTGCAGCTGCGGCTTGTCGTCCTTGTACTTTTCTTGCAGCGCCTTCATCTTCGGCTGCACCGCGCGCATCGCCGCCATGCTGGCGAACTGGCGCTGCGCGACCGGATACATCAGCGCCCGGACAACGAAGGTCAGGCAGATGATCGCGACGCCGAAATTGCCGAGCGTTTCGAACAGCCAGTGGAGCAGCGCGAAGATCGGCTGTTCGAACCAATAGAACCAGCCCCAGTCGATCGCCCGGTCGAACAGCGGAATGCCCGCCCGCTCATAGGCTTGCAGCGTCTTGACTTCCTTGGCGCCCACAAACAGCCGCGTCGTCTGGGTGATCGCCTTGCCCGGCGCGAGCATCACCGGGTTCAGCGCGATGTCAGCCTGATATTGCGATCCGGCGCCCTTGCGGAACTGGCCGGAGATCGGGGCCTTCTGATCGGGCACCAGCGCGGCGAGCCAATATTTGTCGGTGAAGCCGACCCAGCCGCCGTTGGAGGTGAAGGAATTGGGACCGGCCACTGCCTTGGTGCCGAATATCCGGGCGAATGTGCCCGGCTCCTTGCCGTCGAGATTGTCGAAATTGATATCGTAATTCGCAGCGCCGTTGAACACGCCCATCGGGCCGGTGTGGATCGTCCAGGTGGACAGGTCCTTCGAATGGCCGGCGCGGCTGATAAGGCCATAGGGCTGAACGCCCACGACGCCCTTGCCGCTGTTCGACACTTTCTGTTCGGCGGTGATCAGGTAATTCTGATCGACGGTCAGGCGAATCTGGAAAAGCTGGCCTGCGCCATTATTCCAGCTGAGCGTCACAGGGGTCGTCGGCGTCAGCGCGCTGCCCTGCGCGGTCCACAGCGTATCCTTGGTCGGGGCCGTCAGCCCGGTGCCCTGCCAGCCGAAGCCGGCGAAATAGGCGTCCTTCGTCCCGCCGGGACTGAACAGGCGGATCGCCGGCGAATCCTTGGCGATCGTCTCGCCATAGGTCGGCAGCACGATATCGTCGATGCGCGCGCCCTTGAGGCTGATCGAGCCGATCAGGCGGGGCGTGCGAATCGGCACGCGCGGGCTTTCCTTCAGCACGACGGCGCGATCGCGGACCGCGACCACCGAATCGGCGGCGGGGTCAGCGGCCGGGCTGGCGACGGGCGTCGTCTTGCCGCCTTCGATCTTCGTGGCGGGCGGATTGGCGGCGGGGAAGAAATGATTGGCGATATACGGCCATCCGAACAGGATCGCCGCAGTCAGGATCACCGCCAATATGATATTCTTCTTGTCGTCCACGCTTCGGCTCCGCCGTCATCGGAAAAAATCAGTCAGGGAACCGGGTCATAGCCCGAACCGCCCCACGGGTGGCATCGCATTAGCCGCTTGAACCCCAGCCAGCTACCCTTGATCGCACCATATTTGCGAACCGCCTGGATCGCATATTCGGAACAGGACGGGGCATAGCGGCAGGTGGGGGGGAGAAGGCGAGACGGGCCGATCTGCCAGCCCCGCGCGATCAGGATGAGGATGCGGCCGATCATGACGGCGCTTTGCCCAGTTTGCGCAGCGCCTTTTCCAGCTCGCCCTGCAACTGCGCGAAATCGCGTTCGATCCCGCCCGCGCGGCCGATCAGCACATGGTCCGCCCCGGCAACGCCGTGCAAGGGCAGCAGTTCGCGCGCCAGAACGCGAAAGCGGCGCTTCATCCGATTGCGGATGACGGCGCCGCCGATCTTCTTTGTCACCGTGATGCCATAGCGCATCGCCGGATCTCCATCACCGCGGGGACGCACCAGCAGGACGAAGCCCGGCATCGGTGCACGCCACCCGCGATTCGCCGCGAGGAAGTCCGCGCGCTTCGCCATGCGGGCGAGCGCGGGTTCCGTCGCTGGCTGGTTCAGGCGCTCAGGCTCTTGCGGCCGCGTGCGCGACGGGCGCGGATGATGTTGCGGCCGCCGGGCGTCTCCATACGGGCGCGGAAACCGTGACGGCGCTTCCGAACCAGATTGCTCGGCTGAAAAGTGCGCTTCATCGTTCATTCCTCAAAGGCAAAAATAGGTGAATCGGGCGTGACGAAAAAGGGCCGCCGGTAAAGGCGACCGCATGTCAGGGGGCGTCCGATAGGCAAAGGCGGGTTCCAAGTCAATGGCCGAGCCGGGTGTCCGGCCAGGAATTACTTCGCCCGTGCCGCCCCCACCGCCGCTTTCAACGCATCATAGCCGACCGCGCCGTTCAGCACCTGATCGCCGACGACGAAGGTCGGGGTGCCGCTCGCCGCGAGTTTCTGGGCCAGCGCGATGTTGGACTGGATCTCGGCGTCATATTTACTTGACGCCATTGCCGCCTCCGCGCTTTTCCTGTCGATTCCGACGCTCGCGGCGGCGGCCAATATGGAGTCGCGCGTGACCTTTCCGGCGGCGTAAAGCGCGCGATGATAGGGCATATACTGGCCCTTTTCGGCCACCAGCAGCGACACTTTCGCCGCCAGTGTGCTGTCGTCCGACAGGATGGGGAGTTCGCGGTAGACAATCCTGACGCCCTTGTCCTCGCCCACCAGCCGCGCAAGATCAGGCAGCGACGCCCGGCAATAGCCGCAGGCATAGTCGAAAAATTCGACGACCGTGACGTCACCCTTCGCCGCACCCTCCCACGCACCGGCATAGGGGGTCTCGATGGCGCTGCGATTGGCGTCGACCGTTCCGGCCGTCCGCTTCGCCTGCAATTTCTCGATTGCTTGCGGGATGATTTCGGGATGCGCCAGGATATAATCATGCACGATCGTTTCGATCGCCGCGCGATCGGTTCCCCCGACGCTGGCGGGACCCTGGGCGAGCAAGGCTGTGCCGGCGGCTGCGGCGAGGACGGCGAAAGCGCCAAGGGTCATCTGGATCATCCTGTTGGAAAGGGCCGCGCGGAAGCGGGGCGGAGGCAGGTCGGTCATTTCTTCTTCCGCTTCTGTTCGACGGCGGCGCGCGACACCATCGCGATATCCTGCGCGCGCAGATAATCGATCGTACCGGGCTTCAATCCCTGCATCGCCGCGTCGGCGCTGCGCAGCGCCATCTGATGCTCGCCGGTCATCGCATAGCGTTCCGCCGTGGCCAGCGCCGCGCGCGGAATGTCGCCGCGCCGCTCATAGACCACGCCCAATTGATACCAGGCGAAGGGATTTTCCCGGTCGCGCGCGACGGCGTTGCGCAGCACCTGTTCGGCCTCGGCGAAGTTCCTGTCGTCCTCGGTCGCAATCAGGGCGTGGCCCAGCAAAGTGGCGATCAGCGGCTGATTGGTTTCCTTCACCGCTTCGCGCAGGGGGGCAATCGCTTCGGCGGGCTTGCCGCTTTCGAGCAATATCTGGCCTTTGAGTTCCAGAAAATAAGGGTCGTGTGGCACGGCCGCGAGCAGCGCATTCGCTTCGTCCAGCGCTTTTTGCGGATAGGCGCTTTTGTGCCACGCATAGGCCCTGGCATAATGGGCCGGGACCGATTGGTCATTTTCGGGATATTTGATCAGCGTCTGCTGCGGCTCGGAGACATAGCCGATCAGCTTCGCCTTGATCCGCTCGAACCTCGCCTCCAGCGCCGCGTCCGGCGCTTTGTTCCAGGCCGGATCGACGGTGTATACTTCGCGCAAAACGTTGATGCGCTCGCCCGACAGCGGATGGGTGCGGCCATAACTGTCATTCTGGGGGATGGCGAGGCGATATTCCTGATTTTGCAGCTTCTTGAAGAAGTCCAGGCTACCTTTGCCCGTGATCCCGGCCTTGCTGAGATAGCGCGCGCCGGCGAGATCTGCGGAGCTTTCCTGTGCGCGGGAGAAAGCGAGATATTTGCTCATCGCCGCCTGCTGGCCCAGGCCCAACAGGCCCATGCCTGCTTCCGCGCCGCCCGCTGCGATCGCCGCCGCGCCCAGCACGAGACTGAGCAGGGTGATGCCGGTCGCTTCCTTGGCGCCGTCGTTGCGGATGACATGCCCGCCCTCGATATGGCCCAGTTCATGCGCCACCACGCCCTGAAGCTGGTTAGCATTGTCAGCCGCCGCGATCAGGCCGCTATGCACCCAGACATATTGACCACCCGCGACGAAGGCGTTGATATCGGGCGCATTGAGGACCAGCACCTCGACATTGCGCGGCTCCATGGCTGCCGCCTTCACCAGCGGCGCCGACATGTCTTTCATGAAGGATTCGGTTTCGGCGTCGCGCAGGACGCTTTGCGCCGCCGCCGGGCGCGCGATCAGCGCGAACGAGGCCAGCAGGATCGCGAGAGAGCGAAGGAGCCGGCCGGTCATGCGTCGCGGGGAGAAATTCGTGGACGTCCCATAGGGCCGGGCTGATGCCCCTGCTGGCCTGAATGGACGGTGAAGGCGAGCCTCACAAAAGCGCAGCGCCGCCGCCATCCGGTTTGGACCGGGAGGGCGGCGGCGCTTCGTCATGCTTACTGGCCGAACGTCCGCTGCCACCAGCCACGGCGCGGCGTACCGTCATCTTCCTCGGACGCATCCTCGTCAGACACGGGGGCCACGATGGTCTCTGCGGCTTCCGGCGTGGTGGCCGATGCGGGGTCTTGCGCCCGCTCCGCTGCCTTCGCAACGACCACCGGCTCGCTTACTTGCGCTGCGACATCGGTCGCCTCGGTATCGCTCGCAACCGGCTTTTTACGGCGCGTCCGTTTGGGCTTGGCGGGTGCGTCCGCTTCGACAGCAGGCTGCGCATCGACATCCACGACCGGCGCTTCAGTGCCTTCGGCCTCGCTCGGAGCCGCTTTCTTGCGGCGGGTCCGCTTCGGCTTCTCGGCGACCTCCGCAACGGGGGCCTCCGCCGCTTCAACCGCTTCTGGAGCCGCTACGGCTTCCGCGTCCTTGACCTTGCGGGCACGGGGGCGGCGGCGAGTTTTGGGCGCGTCTTCGGCGGCGGCCGTTTCTACGGCAGCAGGCTCGGATTCTTCTGCGACGGTCTCAACAACCGGCTCGCTGGCGGTATCCGCATCGACGGTCTCGCTCGCGGTATCGCCTTCGACACCCGCTTCGCCACCCTCGCGCCGGCGACGACCACCACGACGTCCGCGACGTCCGCGACGACGACCGGCGTCTTCCCCGTCGGCGCTGGCTTCGCGTGGCTCTTGCTCGGCATCTTGATCACCGCTGTCGCTCTCGGCTTCCTCGGCGATGGTTTCGTCGCCCTCAGTCTCACTGCATTCGCGTCCATCCTCGCGCTGTCCGCCACGGCGACGGCGACGGCGGCGGCGGCGGCGGCCACCATCCTGATCGTCCTGATCCCCGCGTTCGCGGCTTTCTTGCCGCTTGGCCGGCTCGGTCTCCTCCTCGGCCTCTTCCTCTTCTTCCTCTTCGATGAGGTCGAGTTCGTCCTCTTCCTCCTGCGGCAACGGCGCATAGGTCACGACGCGCTCGGGGCGCGGCCCGCTGGCGTCGACGGACATGCGCGCCCCCTCGATCTCGCCATCGGGCAGCACGACGATGCTCACGCCATAGCGCTGCTCGATCTCGTCCAGCTCACGACGCTTGTTGTTGAGCACGTAGAAGGCCGCTTCCTGGCTCGCGCGCAGGGTGATGACACTGCCGCGACCGCGCGCCGCCTCTTCCTCCAGCATGCGCAGCGCGCCCAGGCCCGCCGACGATGCGGTGCGGACGAGGCCGGTGCCCTCGCAATGGGGGCACTGGCGGGTGGAAGCTTCCAGCACGCCGGTGCGCAGACGCTGGCGGCTCATTTCCATGAGGCCGAAGCCGGAAATACGGCCGACCTGGATGCGGGCGCGATCGTCCTTGAGCGCCTCCTTCATCGCCTTCTCGACCTTGCGGATGTTGGAGTTCACCTCCATGTCGATGAAGTCGATGACGACGAGGCCAGCCATATCGCGCAGCCGCAACTGGCGGGCGATTTCGCGCGCGGCCTCCAGATTGGTGGCGACGGCGGTCTGTTCGATGCCATGCTCGCGGGTCGAGCGCCCCGAGTTGATGTCGATCGACACCAGCGCCTCGGTGGGGTTGATGACGAGATAGCCGCCCGATTTGAGCTGGACGACGGGATTATACATCGCCGCGAGCTGATCCTCGACACTGGCGCGCTGGAACAGCGATACCGCGTCGGCATATTGCTTTACCCGCCGTGCATGGCTCGGCATCAGCAGGCGCATAAAGTCCTTGGCGGCGCGATAGCCATCCTCGCCCTCGACGATGACTTCCTCGATATCCTTATTATAAATATCGCGGATCGCACGCTTGATGAGGTCGCTGTCATTGTGGATCAGCGCGGGCGCGGCCGATTTCAGCGTCTTTTCGCGAATCTCGTCCCACAGGCGGGCGAGATAGTCGAAGTCGCGCTTGATTTCGGGCTTGGTGCGCTGAAGCCCGGCGGTGCGCACGATGCAGCCCATCGAGGACGGCAGCGCCATTTCGGCGATGATCGACTTCAACCGCTTGCGGTCGGCGGCGTTGCTGATCTTGCGCGAAATGCCGCCGCCATGCGACGTGTTGGGCATCAGCACGCAGTAGCGGCCGGCGAGGCTCAGATAGCTGGTCAGCGCCGCGCCCTTGTTGCCGCGCTCTTCCTTGACGACCTGCACCAGCAGCACCTGGCGGCGCTTGATGACGTCCTGAATCTTGTAGCGACGGCGCAGCGCCATGCGCTTGCGGCGCAGTTCATCAGCGGCGTCATCGCCGCCGCGACCGCGACCACGGCCTCGACCGCGCTGTTCGGCGCCGCCTTCAGCCGCATTTTCGGCTACAGCCTCGCCCTCGCCGGACTCGTCGCTGCGAGCGTCGTCATCGCCGGCCTCGTCCTCATCATCGTGATGATGCGATGCTTCGACGGTTTCGACGCTGCCTTCGCCATCCTCATCATCCTCATCGTCGAAATCGGCGCGCAGTGCGGCCTCTTCCTCGGCATGTGCGCGCTCTTCGCGCAGCAGCGCTTCGCGGTCCTCGCGCGGGATCTGGTAATAGTCCGGGTGGATTTCGCTGAACGCCAGGAACCCATGGCGATTGCCACCATAATCCACGAAAGCCGCCTGCAACGAGGGTTCGACCCGCGTCACCTTGGCCAGATAGATATTCCCCTTGAGCTGCTTGTGCTCGGCCGATTCGAAATCAAATTCCTCGATCCGGTTACCTTTGACGACCGCGACCCGGGTTTCTTCCCGGTGGCGCGCATCGATCAGCATACGCATTGTCATATAATAGTCTCCGGCGTCGGCGGCCGCAGGCTGTGAGCCGGGCCGTCGCGCGATAGTGAAGGGACGGCCGCGTGCGCGCTGTTAAAAGCGCGTGTTGCGGGGTCGTCCGGGTTTGAAGGATGATGTTCGCGTCTGCTGCGCGGGCAGGGCCGGGCAATGTGCCGAACCGGTCCATCCACGCCGCATCGCCCGGGATCGGGTTCAGCGGGGAATGGAAATCATGCCTCATGCAGCGTCAACCTGTTCATGCACCGGATTGTCGGAGCGTTTTGCCCGCCGATACATTCGTGAAACCCCCCTGAAGGCTCGCCAGCATAGGGGCGGACCTTTCGGGGATGGGAATGGGTAGCAGTCAAAGACGAGAGGGGCAACGGGCGCTGGAAATATTGTCACATATTGTGATGCAGGCCCGTCCGCCGGTCATTTGTGCTGAAATCGCTGTTAACCCTTTCATTTTACGGAGCCACAAGAGCTGATGCTTAATCCCGAATTCAGCGTGGGGATGCGCTGGACGGGTGAACGTCATGACATTTGGCTGGACGGCCGACACCGCTGCGTTGCACAAACGGCGCATGCTTCAAAGCCTTGCCCTGGCAAGTTCGATCTTCATGGCCGCGCCCGGCAGTGCGGGCGGGATCGCTGGCGTCGACGTGCGCGGAGACCTGGTGACGCTGCGCTTCGACGACGATGTTCAGGGCGCGTCCGCGTTCCTGCTGAACGAGCCGCATCGGCTGGCGCTCGATATTTCCGGCGCGCGCATCGGCGCCAACGGCTTTGCCGGGGGCGGCGGCACAGTGTCCGCGGTACGGCAGGGGCAATTGAACGGCGAGACCGCGCGCGTCGTGCTCGATCTCGTAACGCCCGCCGTCATGAGCAATCCGCAATTCGCGGCGGACGGCCGGTCACTCACCTTCTCGCTACAAGGCGTTTCGGACACTGGCTTCCGCGCCGCGCTGGGCAAGGGGCGCGCCGTCATCGACGCGCCCACGGCAATGATGGCGCGCCCCCCCCGGCGCATGCACAGCATCACCGTGCCGATTCCAGCCGCATCTCGCAGCCTGGCGCTGCCAGCCGTCGAAGGGCCACGTGATGGCGCGCGCCCGCTGGTAGTGATCGATGCCGGCCATGGCGGTCACGATCCGGGCGCCATCAACCGGGAAAATGGCAAGCGCGAAAAGGATGTGACGCTGGCGATCGCCCATGCGATCCGCGACCAGCTTCTCAAATCCGGGCGCGTGCGCGTGGCGCTGACCCGCGACGATGACCGCTTCCTGGTGCTTCAGGAACGCTATGGCATCGCCCGCAAGCTCAATGCCGATCTCTTTATCTCCATCCATGCCGATTCGGCGGAGAATGACGAGGCCCATGGCGCGACCGTCTACACCCTGTCCGAAACAGCCTCCGACCGGGAAGCGGCCCGTCTGGCCGCGCGCGAAAACAAGGCCGACATCATCAATGGCGTCAATCTGGGCGGGCAGTCGGGCGATGTGTCCTCGATCCTGATCGATCTCACCCAACGCGAATCGATGAATATCTCGGCCAGTTTCGCGCGCCTGCTTCAGCGTGAGGCGTCGCCCTATGTTCCGTTCCGCGACGCCTATCACCGTTTTGCGTCGCTGATGGTGCTCAAGGCGCCGGATACGCCGTCCGTGCTGTTCGAGACCGGCTATATCAGCAATGGCGACGACGCTGCCTTCCTGTCTTCCCGCGAGGGACAGGGCAGGATTGCGCGCGGTGTGGCCCGCGCCATCGAGGTGCACTTTGCCCGCAAGCTGGTGATGCGGGGCGATCAGGCGGGCGGCTGATGCGGTGAAACGGGGCGGATTACCCGCTGGCGTTCATCCGTTTTTCTGCCTAGAGCCTGCGCTCATATGGATGAGGCTCGACCCGAACCCGCGCGCTCCTTTGCGTACCGTCTTCAACGCGACGCCGGCGGCGCGATGGACCAGTTGCGCGGCTTATGGACGAGGCGCTGGTTCCGCTGGGTTTCGGTGCTGGCGGGCGGTTTTCTTATTGCGCTCACGCTGTTCTGGCTGATCTTCGCGCGGGGCCTGCCCGATGCTGCCACCCTGCTGGAATATGAGCCGCCGCTGCCGACCATCGTGCGCGACATTAACGGCGAGCCGGTGCACAGCTATGCCCGCGAACGGCGCGTGCAGCTGCAATATAGCGATTATCCGCCGCTCTTGATCCGATCCTATCTGGCGGCGGAGGACAAGACCTTCTTCGAACATCATGGCGTCGATATTCCCGGCTTTTTCGGGGCGGTGTTCGATTATGCGCGCAAGCTGGGTTCGGGTCAGCGGGCGCGGGGCGGCTCCACCATCACGCAGCAGGTCGCCAAAAATCTGCTGATCGGCGATGAATATTCGCCCACGCGCAAGGTCAAGGAGATGATCCTCGCCTACCGCATGGAAGGCGTGCTGTCGAAGCAGCAGATCCTCGAACTCTATCTCAACCAGATATTCCTCGGCCGCAACGCCTATGGCGTGCAGGCGGCGGCGCGCGCCTATTTCGACAAGGATGTCGCCGACCTCAAACTGCATGAAATGGCGTATCTCGCCATCCTGCCCAAGGGGCCGGCCAATTACCGGCCGGAAAGCACCACCGGCCATGAACGCGCGCTCGACCGGCGCAACTGGGCGCTGGGCGAGATGTTCGTCAATGGGTGGATCACGGCGGCGCAGCGCGACGCGGCGCGCGCCGAACCGCTTGGCACGGTCGCGGCGCATGGCTCCAGCTTCGATGCGCGCGCCGGTGGCTATTATATGGAGGATGTGCGTCGCCGACTGATCGAACGGTTCGGCGAGAAGGCGGCGGATGGTCCCAACAGCGTCTATGCTGGCGGCCTGTGGGTCCGCAGCCCCTATGATCCGGTGATTCAGGACAGCGCGGCGACCGCGCTGCGCAACGGCCTGTTGCGCTTCGACGCGGGGCATGGCTGGTCGGGTCCGGTCGGACGTATCAACATTGCCAATGGCTGGGAACGCGAACTGGCGGCGAGCTATGTCGGCGTCGACTATGCCGGCTGGCAGGTCGCGGCGGTGCTGGGCCGGACTTCGTCGGAGGCGCAGATCGGCTTTTCCGATGGTTCGACCGGCGTGCTTCCCGCCGCCGCTGCGCAACTGGGCTATCGCAAGATGGGCGTGCCCGCCTTCTCCGCCCTCAAGACAGGCGACCTGATCCTGGTCGCCCGCGACGGTGCGACCTGGGCGTTGCGCAACGTGCCGGAAGTGTCGGGCGGCATGATGGTCGAGGAAACCCATTCGGGTCGCGTGCGGGCGATGCAGGGCGGCTTCGATTCCGGCCTGTCCTCCTATAACCGGGCCACGCAGGCGCTGCGCCAGCCGGGGTCGACGATCAAGCCCTTCGTCTACGCCGCAGCGCTGGATTATGGCATGACGCCCGCCTCGATCATCGTCGACGGGCCACTGTGCGTCTACCAGACCGCGAGCCTCGGCCAGAAATGTTTCCGCAATTTCTCCGGCGGTAGCGCCGGGCCGCAGACGATGCGCTGGGGCGTTGAGCAGTCGCGCAACCTCATGACCGTGCGCGCCGCCAGCCAGACGGGCATGGAGCGGGTCGTGCGCACCATCAAGGCGATGGGGATCGGCGATTATCAGCCCTATTTGTCCTTCGCGCTCGGTGCGGGCGAAACCACGGTGGAACGCATGGTCAACGCCTATGCGATGCTGGTCAATCACGGCCAGCAGCTCACGCCCAAGGTGATGGACTATGTGCAGGACCGGCGCGGGAAGGTGATCTGGCCCGAACGTTGGCGGCCGTGCGACGGCTGCAACATGCCCAACTGGGACGGCAAGCCGATGCCGCGCTTCGGGTTCGAGGGCAAGCAGGTCATGAACCCCATGACCGCCTATCAGGTCGTGCATATCGCCGAGGGCGTGATCCAGCGCGGCACCGCGACGGTGCTGGCGGATCTCAAGCGGCCGCTGTTCGGCAAGACCGGCACCACCAATGGCCCGACCAATGTCTGGTTCGTTGGCGGCACGCCCGATCTCGTGGGCGGGGTGTATATCGGCTATGACCAGCCGCGCAGTCTGGGTGGCTGGGCGCAGGGCGGGCGTATCGCCGCGCCGATCTGGAAAGCGGCGCTCGGTCCCATCCTGGAAACCATGCCCAAGACGCCGTTCATCGCGCCAGCGGGCATTCGCATGGTCCCGATCGACCGCCGGTCTGGCAAGCGCGTCTATGGCGCATGGCCCACCGACGAGCCGAAGGCGGCCGTGATCTGGGAAGCGTTCAAGCCCGAATCCGAACCGCGCCGCACGATCCGCAAGGAGGAGGCAGAGGCGCAGGCCAAGGTCGCCGAAAAACGCGCCGCCGGCGCCACCCGCGCCCGCACAGACAGCGACTTCCTGGAAGGGCAGGGCGGGATTTACTGATCTGCTGCTGGTTGTGGCGCTGGAATGAACCTTCCCAAAACCGCTGCCCTCGGATAGGGGCGGGCGCTTGATGCGTTTCGACGCCATGCACCTGCCCGGAGAGTCCCCATGCGTGCCGAAGCGCTGCAATATATCGATCGAATCGACGCCGCGCTCAGCCTGCTGCGCCAGTCGCTGGACTGGGATCGCGCGCTGCGGCGGCTTGACGAGCTGAACGCCCGCGTCGAGGATCCGACGCTGTGGGACAATGCGAAGCTGGCGCAGGAGGTGATGCGCGAACGCACCCGGCTCGACAGCGCCATTGGAGCGACCCGCGCGATCGAGGCGGAAAAGTCCGACAATGCCGAACTGATCGAAATGGCTGAAGCTGAAGGCGATGAGGACATGGTCGGCGAGGCGATCGCTGCGCTCAGGGCGCTGGCCGACCGGGCCGACGAGGACAAGATCAGGGCGCTGCTCTCGGGCGAGGCGGACGCCAGCGATACCTATCTGGAAATCCATGCCGGCGCGGGCGGCACCGAAAGCCAGGACTGGGCCGAAATCCTGTCCCGCATGTATCGCCGCTGGGCCGAACGGCGGGGCTACAAGGTCGATCTGGTCGATTACCAGGCGGGCGACCAGGCGGGCATCAAGTCCGCGACATTTCTCATCAAGGGCGAGAACGCCTATGGCTATGCCAAGACCGAGAGCGGCGTCCACCGCCTCGTCCGCATCAGTCCTTATGACAGCGCGGCGCGACGCCATACCAGCTTTTCGAGCGTGTGGGTCTATCCGGTGATCGACGATGATATCGAGATCGAGGTGAAGGAATCCGATCTCAAGATCGACACCTATCGCGCGTCCGGCGCGGGGGGGCAGCACGTCAATACCACCGATTCTGCCGTTCGTATCACCCACGTGCCGTCGGGTATCATCGTCGCGTCGCAGAACGACCGTTCGCAGCACAAGAACCGCGCGACCGCGATGAACATGCTCAAGGCCCGGCTCTACGAAGCTGAACTGCGCAAGCGCGAGGAAGCGACGCTCGGCGAATATCAGGCCAAGACCGAGATCGGCTGGGGCCACCAGATCCGCTCCTATGTGCTCCAGCCCTATCAGCTGGTGAAGGATTTGCGCACCGGCGTCACATCGACCGCGCCCGACGATGTGCTCGACGGCGCGCTCGATCCCTTCATGGCCGCCGCGCTCAGCCAGAAGGTGACGGGCGAGAAGGTCGATGTCGAGGATGTCGACTGATCGGCCCTGACTGAAGGCTGAGCGGGTCTATAGCCCTTCGGCTTCGACCCAGTGCGCGCTGGTCAGGCGGCGCGCGATCGACCAGGTCTGACGGCGGATGTCAGGCACGGCCACGATTTCCCAATGCGCGCCGCGCGTCATCGGTCCCACGACCAGCAGCCGGTCCTGCGCGGTTCCGTCCCGTGCGATCGCCCGGTTCTGCCCGTCCACGTCGATCCCGATCGCATGCGCGTCGGGACGGACCAGCCCGTTCCGCGCCAGCCGGCCGAGCAGCGGATCGACCGTGCGCGACAGGTCGGACAGCGGCCCGGTGCAGTTTATGACGCGCGTGACCGTCAATTGCTGTTCCACCGCCGCTCCACGTGGCCGCCAGCTCACCATGACCCCATCGCCCGCAGGAACCGCCTCACGGACCTTGCCGGCCAGCGTTTCCAGCTTGCCGCCGGCGGTCATGCGGGCGACGCGTTCCGCCACCGCCGGGGCGATCCGGTGGCGATGCACATCCCAATAAGGGCGCAGATGCCGCAAAAACCGTTCGCGCATGGCGGGCGATGCGCCGCGCCAGATATCCTGCGTGAAGGGCCGGATTTCATCCACGGCGTTGCGCCAGCCGACCGCCTGCGCGCGCTCTCGCAGCGATCGCACCAGCGCGGAGCAGGACCCGCCCGGCTTGTCGGAGCGCGGGGTGAAAGGCGCAGCCGCCTTATGGCTGCGCGGCATCAGGCCCCGGCGCGACAGTGCGATGATCCGCCCGCCAAAGCCGCTCGCTTCCAGGGTCTGCGCGCAATCCACGGCGGTAAGCCCGCTGCCCAATAGCAGCACGCTGTCCTGATCGGTCAGCCCGGCAGCGATATTTTGCGCCCATGGCTCGCGCATATAGCGCGGCGGCGACAGGTCGTGAAAGGGCGGCAAATCGTGCGGCGGCAGGTTGCCGGGGGCGAGCACGACGATGTCGCCTTCCACCCGCCGCCCCGACGCCAGCGTCAGCACGCAATCGCCGGTGCGGAATGCGACGTCCACCGCCTGATCCTGCACGATCACCAGACGGTCGGCCGCTTCGAGCCGCGCCACCGCCAGCAAGGATTGCAGATAATGGCCATAGGTTTCGCGCGTGGCGAAGGATGTGTCGCCGCCCGCCTTGCGCTGTGCCAGCCAGTCGACGAAATGCGTCGGCCGGTCGGGAAAGGCGCTCATATTGCCGGCGCGCACGTTGAGGATATGATCGGGCTGCGCCCCGCCAAAGGCCAGCCCCTTGGCCAGCCGGTCGGCTCTGCGCTCGATCAGCGTCACCCGGCGCGCGCCATGGGTCAGCAGGTTGATGGCGAGCAGGGTGCCGCTAAAGCCCCCGCCGACGATGACGACATGGTCGGTGCCTGTCATCGGTCAAGCAAATCTAATGAGTCGAACAGCATTGCTTGAGAGACTTATCTCTACTCGTGAAATAGATAAATAGGGAATTAGCGAGTGAGGTTTCCCCCGTGAGTCTTCGATTGCCCCGATGGATCGCCCAATCCTATGCCCGCGCCCAGCGAAGCCTGCTGCGGCAGCCGACGGTGATCCTGTTCGAGCGCAGCGCCGAAGAGGCGTTCGAGCCACGGCATCATGAAGTGGCGGCGCGATAGGATGTTTTCGCGACGGACATTCATGGGATCGGCGATGGCCGGTGGCCTGATGCTGAGCGGTTGCGGCGCGGCGACATCGGGCAGCGCCCGGCTTCGCGTCGCTGTCACCGGCAAAGGGGAGTGGAATACCCGTCTGCTTTTCAAGTCGGCGGGCATTGCGACCGATGGTCTCGCGCTGGACTTTAGCGAATTTGCCTCCGGCAACCTGATTGTCGAGGCCCTGAACGGCGGTTCGCTCGACTTCGGCGGCATGAGCGAAATCCCGCCGATCTTCGCCGCCGCCTCGACGATCCAGAGCTTCAAGCAGATCGCGGTCCTGCATGGCGACGTCAATAATCAGGTTCTGCTCGTGCCACGGGGATCCGGCGCACGGTCGATCGCCGATCTGCGCGGCAAACGCGTGGGCTATGTGCGGGCCACCACCTCTCAATATCTTCTGATCCGTCTGCTGGAAAAGGCCGGACTGGGGTGGGATGACATCAAGCCGGTCGCCATGGGCCTGACTGATGGCGCGGCGGCCTTTTCGCAGGGCGCGCTCGATGCCTGGGTGATTTTCGGCTTCCCGATCCAGCGCGCCATCGCCACCGAAGGCGCGCGCATATTGGCGACGGCCAACGGCATATTGTCGGGCAATTATGTGGCCGTGGCCCATATCGACGCGCTGGCGGACCCGGAAAAAAGCAAGCTGCTCGGCGAATATCTCGGACTTATGCGGAGAGGCTATGCGTGGGCGGCGGCGCATCAGGAGGAATGGGCGGGCATCGTCGCGAACGATATCCGCGTGCCCCGCGAATATGTCGTCGACCAGTTCGCGCGCAAGAGCGCCGATCTGGAGGTGCGGCCCGTCACGCCTGTCGCGATTGCTTCGCAGCAGGAGGTGGCGGATGTGTTCACCAAGGGGGGCCTCATCCCCAAACGCATCGATGTGCGGCCCTTGTGGGACGATCGTTTCAACGCCGCGCTGCTGAAGAAGGATTGAGAGATCATGGCGACCAGCCCGGCCCCCGTCTTGTCCCTGCCGCAGCCGGTGGATGTGTCCGCTCCGGCGCTCGACCGGATCACCCGGCGGCTCGCGGAGCATGCGGAGGCATATGACCGCTCCGCCGAATTTCCCCGCGCCTGTTTCGACCTGCTGGCGCAGGAGGGGCTGGTCGGCCTGACCGTGCCACGCGACTATGGTGGCGGCGGCGCGTCTTTTTCCGAAGCGATGCGCGTGCTCGGCGCGGTGGCGAAGGGTGAGCCGTCAACCGCGCTGATCCTCTTCATGACCTATCATTACCACGCCACGCCAACGCGCGCGCGCAACTGGCCGGCGGGGCTGTACGAGCAGCTTGCGCGCGATGCCGTGGCGGGCCAGGGGCTGATCGGCGGCCTGCGCGTCGAGCCGGAACTGGGCACGCCCGTGCGCGGTGGTTTGCCGGCCACGGTTGCGCGGCGGACAGCCGATGGCTGGGCGCTGACCGGCACGAAAATCTACTCCACCGGATCGACGGGTCTCGACTGGTTCTCGGTCTGGGCCAAGACGGACGAGGCGACGCCGCGCGTGGGCAATTTCCTGGTCCGCGCCGACGCGCCGGGGATCGTCATCGAGCCGGTCTGGGATCATCTGGGCATGCGCGCGACCGTCAGCCATGCGGTGCATTTCACCGATACGCCGACGCCGCTCGACCATGGCGTCGACGTTCGCCTGCCCGAACAATGGGCGGCGGCTGCGCCCGATCCGCTCCAGACGTTGTGGAACGCCCTGTCCATATCGGTCATCTATGACGGGGTGGCGCGCGCGGCGCGCGACTGGCTGCGCGCCTATCTCAACGATCGCGTGCCCAGCAATCTGGGCGCATCGCTCGCCACGCTGCCGCGGGTGCAGGAAAAATTCGGCGAGATCGAAGCGCTGCTTCAGGTCAACCGCACCCTCATCCGCGATGCGGCAACGCGTGTCGATGCGGGCGACGTGCCCGGCGGCGTGGAAGCGAACGGCATCAAATATGTCGTGACCGCCAACGCCATCCGCGCGGTCGAAATCGGGCTGGAATTGACGGGCAATCCGGGGATCAGTCGCAAGAACGCGCTCGAACGCCATTATCGCGACGTGCTGTGCAGTCGAATCCATTCGCCGCAGACTGACACGATCCTGATCTCCGCCGGGCGCGCGGCGCTGGGGAACTGACCGATGCGCGGGACCAGCGAACTTGTTATCGCCAGTCAGATGGATGCGGACTTCAACGCCGGCCTTGCGCGCCACCCCGCCGCGCCGACGCTGATCGATATTGGCGACGATGCGCCATGGGCGGCGGCGGTGGAGGCGGACGTCTTGCTCGTGCGGCCTTCGCTATCGTGGCGGCAGTCGGCAGTTCCCCGGCCAGATCCCTGGCCCGGTCGGCTGAGATGGGTCTACAGCACATCGGCAGGCGTGGATTTCTACCCGCCCTGGCTGCTCGACGCGCCATTGGTGACATGCGGGCGCGGCGTCGCGGCCGACGAGATCGCCGATTATGTGATCGCCGCCATCTACGCGCAGGCGAAGAATCTGGAGGCGGTGACCGCACGCTCCCGCGCGCAATGGGTGCACGCGCCGCTGGGCCGGGTGTCGGGGACGACCATCGGCATCATCGGCCTGGGCGCGATCGGCGCGGCGGTGGCGCGACGTGGGCTGGCGCTCGGCGCGCAGGTTGTCGGCGTGCGTCGTTCCGGCGCGCAGGCCGGTGTTGCTGGCGTGCAGCTGGTCGGCGATGTCGCCGATCTGGTGGCGCAGGCCGACCATATCCTGCTGTCGGTGCCGGCGACGCCGCACACGCGCCATCTGGTCGATGATGCGCTGCTGGCGCGGGTCAAGCCCGGCGCGCATCTCATCAACGTCGCGCGCGGATCGGTGGTCGATCAGGCGGCGCTGATCCGGGCGCTGGACGATGGCCGTCTGGGGTTCGCGACGCTCGACGTCACCGATCCCGAACCGCTGCCCGAAGGCCATCCGCTCTACACCCACCCCAGGGTGCGGCTGACGCCGCATGTTTCGAGCAACTATATGCAGGTCCTTCCTCGCCTGCTCGAAAAAATTCACGACGATCTCACCCGCTTCGTCCGGGGGGAGAAGCCGACCGATATCGTCGATCCGGTGCGCGGTTACTAGAACGTCAGGAAATGCGCCCCGCCGCGCATTCCCTGACATATTTCAGAGCGCTGCGACCGTTTCGCGCGCCAGTTCGGCCAGGCGATGCGCGGCATGATCCAGCTTCTCACCGGCACGGCATATGGCCGCGACGCGGGGCAGGGCGGGCAGGCGTTCATCCTCCAGCGCCGTCCCGTCGCTCTGGAACAAATGGGTGCGGCAGGTGATGCCAAGGCCCGCTCCGACCGCCGCCTTGAGCGTTGCGAGATTGGGCGTCTCCACCGCGATCCGCCATTGCAGCCCGGCGTCCTCAAGGGCCCGGATTGCCGCTTCGCGGAACCGGCACGGCTGTTCGAGCACGGCGAGCGGGATGGGATCGCGATCGACCAGCGTAGGTTCGCCATACCAGGCCATCGGCGCGACCGTTATCGCATCCGGATCATTGGGCGCTGCGAAACCGAGCAGAATGTCCAGTTCGCGCCGATCGAGCAGGCCCTGCAATTCCGCCGTCCCGGCGACGCGCGCGAAAATCTGTGCATCGGGATGAAGCTGGGCGAAGCGCGAGAGCATGCCGGTCAGCAGCGTGTCCGCGAAATCCTGCACCATGCCGATCCGCGCGGGACCGACAAAGCGCCCCGCGCTGACGGCCGCGATCGCCTCGTCATGCAGGCTCAGCACCCGGCGGCTATAGTCCAGCAGGACGTCACCCGCCTGCGTCAGATGCAGGCGCCGCCCTTCCCGCAGGAACAGCGACTGCTGCACCAGTTCCTCCAATCGCTTGATCTGGAGGCTGAGCGCCGACTGAGTGACGAACACCTGTTCCGACGCATTCAGCATCGAGCCGGTATCGACGATGGCGACGAAGCTGCGGAGGAGATTGGTAGGCAGGTTGACCGGCACGCGGGGCCTCATTTCAAAAGGGTAAGCCGATCCTTGGCGGAGCGGGCCTGCGCTTATCTCCGGCCCTCATATGTCAATCAAACAAGTTGACATTTGCATCGCTCATAAAAAGCTTTCAGCGGTGATTTTCTCGTTCGGAAATCCCCCAAATAAGGCTGCTGGGACGCTTCGGGGCCGGCACGGCAACCGCGTATAACTTCTGCTTATAAGCGGCCAAGATAAAACTCAATTGATAGAGTAGAGAAATCATGGTGGGTTGGACATTCCTCGGAATATGAGACTCGAACCATGGCCAGTCTGGCACCTTCCATCGGAACCGCGCAGCCCGCCAGGCCGCACAAAACCTCCTTCACCCGGCTGGGCGGCAGGTGGGTTTCGCCCGTCATTCTCCTGATCCTGTGGGAGCTTGGCTCGCGTGCGGGGCTGATCCCCGAGCGGACGCTCGCCGCGCCATCGGCGGTCGTCGGCACATTGTTCGAGATGATAGTCACCGGCGAGCTGCCATCCAATCTGCTGGTGTCGTTCGCGCGGGTGGCGGCGGGGCTTGTGCTGGGGGTCTGTCTCGGCGTGATCTTCGGCCTGGCTGCGGGCCTGTCCCGGACCGGAGAGCTGGCGATCGATCCGCTGATGCAGATCAAGCGGACGATCCCCGCGCTGGCGCTGACGCCGCTGTTCATCATGTGGTTCGGCATCGGCGAAACGCCCAAGGTCGTGCTCATCGCCTTCGCCACCATTTTTCCGGTCTATCTCAACCTGTATAGCGGCATTCGCGGCGTGGACGTCCGCTTGCTGGACGCCGCCAAAAGCTTCGGCCTCACCCGGCGGGAGCAGATATGGCATGTGGTGCTGCCAGCGACGCTGCCTTCGCTGCTGGTCGGGCTGCGCTATGCGCTGTCGATCTCCATCCTCGTCCTCGTCGTCGCGGAACAGATCAACGCGTCGGCGGGTCTTGGCTATCTCATCAACAACGCCCGCGATTTCATGCGAACCGACATCATCGTCGTCTGCCTGATGGTCTACGCCATCCTTGGCCTTGGCGCCGACTGGCTGGTTCGCATCGTGGAAACCCGCGCCCTTGCCTGGCGCCCCAGCCTAGTGGAGCAATAATCATGGACGCACGCCTGGGATTTTCCATCGTCGATTCGGGTCAGGGCGATATCCTGCATGCCGACCCCGTGGTCCGCCTGCGCAATTTCGTCCGCCGCTTTGGCCCGAACACGATCATCGACGGACTGGATCTGGAGATCGCGCCCGGCGAATTCATCGCCCTGCTTGGCCGATCGGGATCGGGCAAGACCACGTTGCTGCGCACGCTCGCGGGGCTGGACGATGCGCGCGGTCAGGATATCACCGTGCCGGGATCGCGCGCGGTGGTGTTTCAGGACGCCCGGCTGCTGCCGTGGAAGCCGGTGTGGAAGAATGTCGCGCTGGGCCTGAAAGGCGGTGACATCAGGGCGCGCAGCGAAGCCGCGCTGAAGGAGGTCGGCCTGGGCCACCGCATCGACGCCTGGCCTCTGACGCTGTCCGGTGGCGAGGCGCAGCGCACCGCGCTTGCCCGCGCGCTGGTGCGCGAGCCGCAACTGCTGCTGCTGGACGAGCCGTTCGCCGCGCTCGACGCGCTCACCCGCTATCGCATGCATGATCTGGTGCTGTCGCTCTGGCGGCGGCATCGCCCGGCGGTGTTGCTCGTGACCCATGATGTCGACGAAGCGATCGCCCTGGCCGATCGTATCCTCGTCCTCGACAGCGGTCGCATCGTCGCGCAGGAGCGGATCACCGCGCCGCGAGGCGACCGGGCGGGCTTCGCGCCGCGCCTGCGCCAGCAATTACTGTCCCAACTGGGCGGTGAAGCGGCTGACGATGCGCGCACGACGCTTGTCCCCGTCGCGCAGGCTGCGGAATGAACGCCGTCGCTCCGATTGCGGGACCGGCGCTGGTCGATACGGCGCGGCTGCGTGGTTTCGTGACCGCGCTGGCCGATCTGGTCGCGTGCACCCGCGACGAGCGGCTTTTGCTGGAAAGCGGCGGCGCGCTGCTCAGCCGATTGATCGCCCGTGACGACTGGCTGCCGGACGACTATGCGCGCCCGAATCCCGATCGCTACCAGCAATATCTGCTCCATTGCGACAGCCGGGAGCGGTTCAGCGTCGTCAGCTTCGTCTGGGGTCCCGGCCAATCGACGCCGATCCATGACCATGGCGTCTGGGGGCTGGTGGGCGTGCTCCGGGGATCGGAACGGGTCGAGCGTTATCGTCGCCTGCCGGAGGGCGGGCTTGAACTGGAGCGCGAGGATATCCTGCGTGAAGGGGAGGTTGACCCCGTTTCGCCGCGCGTCGGCGACATTCATCGCGTCGCCAATGGCCGGGCCGACGCACCGTCGGTCAGCATCCACGTCTATGGCGCCAATATCGGCGCGGTGCAGCGGGCCACCTACGCGGCCGACGGCAGGCGCAAACCCTTTGTTTCTGGCTACGCCAACGCAAGCATCCCCAACCTCTGGGACAGATCGAAAGACGCATGAGCACCATCATTCTCGACCATCATCTCGCCACCCCCGCCGCAATCCGCGCCGCGCTGCTGGCCCGCGACGAGATCGCGCTGATCGACGTGCGCGAGGAACATGATTTCGCGCAGGGCCACCCGCTGTTCGCCGCGCAAATCCCCTTGCGATTGATCGATGCCGAAGCGCGCTGGCGGATTCCCCGGCTCGATACGCCGGTCGTCGTCTATGATGCCGGGGAGGGGCTGGCGCGCAAGGCGGCGGTGCGCCTCTCGGCGCTCGGCTACACCGACGTGCGCGAACTGGAAGGCGGCCTGTCGGGCTGGCGCGACGCCGGCTACGAACTGTTCGAGGACGTCAACAGCTATTCCAAGGCGTTCGGCGAACTGGTCGAACATCATCGCCACACGCCGTCGCTCGCCGCCGAAGAGGTGCAGGCGCTGATCCGGGAGAAAGCGGACATCGCGATCCTCGACGCGCGGCGCTACGAAGAATATAGCACGATGAGCATTCCCACCGGCACCAGCGTGCCCGGCGCGGAACTGGTGCTGCGGGCGCGCACGATCGCGCCCGACCCGGATACGACGATCATCGTCAATTGCGCCGGTCGCACCCGGTCGATCATCGGCACGCAATCGCTGGTCAATGCGGGCCTGCCCAACCGGGTCTATGCGCTGCGCAACGGCACGATCGGATGGACGCTCGCCGGCCAGACGCTGGAGACGGGCCAAGTCCGCGTCGCGCCCGAGGTGGACGACCAGGCGATCGATGAAGCGCGCGCCAACGCCCGCGCGGTCGCTTATCGCGCCGGGGTCAAATGGATCGGCTGGGACGAACTGGCCCATCTGGAAGCGGACGAACGCCGCACCCTCTATCGCTATGACGTGCGCCAGCCGCGTGCTTATGAAGCGGGGCATCTGCCCGGCTTCCGCAATGCGCAGGGCGGCCAGCTGGTGCAGGAAACCGATCATAATGCGCCAGTGCGCGGCGCGCGCATCGTGCTCGCCGACGATGTGGGTCCACGGGCCGACATGACGGCGTCGTGGCTCGCGCAGCTTGGCTGGGAAGTCTATGTGCTCGCCGTCGACTGGTCCGCCGTGACGCTGGAGCAGGGCCATGGCGGCGCGCCCGCGCCGCGCGGCCCCGAAGGACGCTACAAGCGCCCCTATGAGGGCACCGATAATCAGGCCGAAAAAATGCAGGCCTATCTCGACTGGGAATATGGCCTCGTCGCTCAGCTGGAGCGCGACGGCACCCATGGCTTTTACATTATCTGATACGAAGGGAAGCTTTCATGAGCGTCAAGTTCATCGGCTATATCGGCTTTAACAACGACTCCGAAACCCATTCCGCCGTGCGCAGCCGCATATTGGATAAGGCCTATGTCGAGGCTGCGGCGAAGGCGCAGGAGGAGGGCGGTTTCGACCGCGTCCTCATCCCGTTCGGGTCGAACACGCCCGAAAGCCAGATCGTCGCCGCCCACGCCGCCGCGATCACTTCGAAGCTCGGTTTCCTTGTCGCGCATCGGCCCGGTTTCACCCAGCCCACGGTCGCGGCGCGGCAACTCGCGACGCTCGACCAGCTTTCGGGCGGACGGGTGGCGGTGCACATCATCACCGGCGGCGCGGACGAGGAAATGGCGCGCGACGGCGACGGCCATACGGTCAAGGCCGAGCGTTATCAGCGCACCGATGAATATCTCACCATCCTGCGGCAGGAATGGACGCAGGCGCAGCCCTTCGACCATCAGGGCAAATATTACGACATCCGGCAGGCGTTCAGTTCAATCAAGCCCGACAATCTGCCGGTCTTTTTCGGCGGATCGTCGGACGAGGCGATCGAGGTCGCCGGGCGTCATGCCGATGTCTATGCGCTTTGGGGCGAGACGCTGGAGGGCGTGGCCGACACGGTGCGGCAAGTGCGGCGGTCGGCGGCGCGTCATGGCCGCGATCCCGGCTTTTCGCTGTCGCTGCGCCCCGTGATCGCCGATACCGAGGAAGCGGCCTGGAAGCGCGCCGACGAGATCGAGGAACAGGTGCGCGAAAACCGGATCGCCGCCGGCCTTCCCGTCAGCGGCCACCGCCCGGCCAATGCCGGTTCGCTGCGCCTGCTCGACACCGCGCTTGGTGGCCAGCGGCATGATTCGCGGCTGTGGACCGGGGTTGCGGCGCTGACCGGCGCGCAGGGCAATTCGACCGGCCTTGTCGGCACGCCCGAACAGGTGGCCGACGCCATGCTGGAATATTATGATATCGGCATCGATCATTTCCTGATCCGCGGGTTCGATCCACTGGGCGACAGCATCCTCTACGGCCGCGAATTGCTGCCGGTCGTTCATCGCAAGGTGGCCGAGCGTGGCGCCGCCCGCCTTGCGCTCGCGGGCTGATACGGGCCGGGAAGGGCGGCCATCATTGCCTGCGAACAGGTGGTCGCCGCTCGCTATCGGCGCGTCGGCCTGATAGAAGGGAAGCGCGACGTGGCGGATGCTTTCGACACCAGTTTGGCCCAGGGCGGATGATCGCCGCCGCCGACCCTCGCAAGGCCCTTTCTGCCTGCACTGCGGACGGCCGAGTTTTTTGAAGGAGCCCACCCATGGCCACCATTCTTAGAAATGATTCTCTCCATGACGCCGGCATCAGCGAGGCGGAGTGGAAGGTCCGGGTCGATCTGGCCGCCTTCTACCGCTTGTCGGCGCATTATGGCTGGGACGATTTCCTGTTCACCCACATATCCGCGCGCGTGCCGGGGCCGGACCATCATTTCCTGATCAACCCGCTCGGCCTGATGTTCGAGGAAATCACCGCGTCCAGTCTGGTCAAGGTCGACCTCGACGGCAACGTCATCGGCGACAGCGATTACGGCATAAATTATGCCGGTTACGTCATCCATTCCGCCATTCACGGCGCCCGCGAGGATGCGCTGTTCATCGCGCATTTCCACAGCGCCGACGGCGTCGCCGTGTCGGCCCATGCCGAAGGGCTTTTGCCCCTCAACCAGCGCGCGCTCGCGGTCATTCCGCGTCTGTCCTATCATGATTATGAAGGGGTCGCGCTCAATCTCGACGAACGGGAACGGCTGGTCGCGGACCTTGGCGACTCCAAAATCATGCTGCTGCGCAATCATGGCACGCTGGCGCTGGGTCGATCGGTCGGTGAAGCCTGGCTCAACATCTATAATCTGGAATCGGCCTGCACCGTGCAGGTCCGTTCGCTCGGCATCGGCCGCGATCATGTGCTGATCGCGCCGGAAGCGGCACAGGAAGAAGTGCGCCGTCAGATGGAAGGCGGGCGCGTCACGCTGGGCGGCAAGATTTCGATCCATGATCTGGTCTGGCAGGCGGCGCTGCGCCACGCGCAGCGGCATGTTCCGGGTTTCGACGTCTGACGCACGGGACTTGCCGGGAAGGATAATCGCGGTCGGTTCAAATATCTTTGGGCCGTCGGCGGTGGTGCTGTTATCGCGCCTCCGGCCCTAAAGGAGACCCGATGAGCATGAACAGCCGCGCGCCCGCGCATCCGATCGATCCCCTCTTTACCGAGCGCTGGTCGCCCCGCGCCTTCGACGGAGCGGCAATCCCGCAGTCCGATCTCGATTCCATTCTGGAGGCCGCGCGCTGGGCGCCGTCGGCGTTCAACTATCAACCCTGGCGTTTCCTCTATGCCCATCGGGATGGGGCCGAATGGCAGCCTTTTCTCGACCTGTTGCTGCCGTTCAATCAGGGGTGGGCGCAGCATGCCTCGGTCCTGCTGTTCATCCTGTCGGACGGCGTGATGGACAAGGGCGACGGGTCGGAACCCAAGCCGTCGCACAGCCATAGCTTCGATGCGGGCGCCGCCTGGGCGCTGCTCGCCTTGCAGGCGACGCGGCTTGGCTATCATTGCCACGGCATGACCGGCGTGGATATGGATGCGGCCCGCAAGGCGCTGGAGGTGCCGGATCGTTTCCGCATCGAGGCGGCGGTCGCCATCGGCCGGCGCGGGGACGTAGCGATCCTGCCGGACGCTTTGCAGGCGCGCGAGCAGCCGAGCGATCGCAAGCCCATTGCCGACTTCGCGTTCGAAGGCCGATTCGTCCGCTGAACCGCCAAAGCGAGGGGGGCGCATCCACGCCCCCCCCGCGCGTTCAGTAGGAAAAGCGTGCGTTGACGAGCACGGTCGCGGGATCGGCGTAATTTTTATAATAGATGCCGGTCGAAGGGATGTAGACCGACCCGACCGGCTTGTTCGCGCCCAATATATTCTTGCCCTGCAAGGATAGCTGGAAGCGATCGTCGGGCAGGACCCATGTGACGGAGCCGTTCACGAAGGTCTGGCCGGGCACATGATCCTGCGGCCGGTTCAGCGCATTCTGGATAAAGCCGCTCTGATATTGCGCGTTCGCCGACAGCCGCAGCGTGCTCGCCCCGGCGCCGAGAGGCAATTCATAGTTCGCGCCGCCCGACAGCGACCATTTCGGCGCATTGACCAGCGGATTGCCATCCGCGTCGACGCCCGGCCCGCCCGCGCCTTTATAATCGTCATAGACCGCCTTGAGATAGCCGCCCGACGCCTGAATGGAGAAGCGATCGGACAGGCGCAGGTCATTTTCCAGCTCGACGCCCCAGCTATGTGCCTTGCCCGCATTGCCGCGCCGGTTGCCGACATAGACGGGGTCGTAGGACGAGACCTGCAAATCGCGATAATCATTGTAGAACACCGCCAGATTGCTGCGTAGCGCCTTGCCGAACAGGGTCGCTTTCAACCCGCCTTCATAGGTCGACACCTTTTCCGGGTCGAAGGGCAGGGTGGCCAGATCGATCCGGGTCGCGCGATTGTCGAACCCGCCCGATTTGAACCCGCGCGAATAGGTCAGATATTGCAGCAGTTCGGGCGACCATTGCGCCTGCACCGACAATTTCGGGGTCAACGCCTTCCAGGTTTTTTCGGCTTCACCCGCAATGGATTGCGCCACGACATTGCGATTATCGTCGATCACCTTGTTGTCGAACACGAAGCGCTTCTTTTCGATCGTGCCGCGCAGGCCCGCCGTTATGCTGAAGATGTCGTTCGCCTTCCATGTGCCTTCGCCGAACAGGGCGTAGGCGTCGGTATAGGTGATATTATGCGCCCGCTGCCGGTTGATGGCGGAGGTGGGCAGCGGTCCGACCCGGCTGAACCCGTCGCGCTGCACGAAAAACCGCTCGTGCAGATAGAATAGCCCGCTGGTGAACGAAAAATCGCCAAATTCGCCGTTCAGCTGCACCTCCTGGCTAAAGGCCTTGTCATTATAATGAATGACATTCCGCTGGATCAGCGCCGCCTGACCGTCATTGTCATAGGCGACCGGATTGAGGTTGAAGCCGGTATAGGCGGTGATCGACTTGATCGAAAGCTGCGGCGATAGCGTGTAGATCAGGCGCAGTGACCCGCTGGTGGCGTTGAGCGGCTGGACCGGATCGACCTCCGAAAAAGAGCGGCGACGACTGAACCCCCCCGGTTGGACGACCGGGATATAGGCGCGGGTGTCGCTGCGGTCGCGCGTGACGTTGACCGTCAGCAGCGCGTCGAGATTTTCGATGCCGGTAAAGCGCAGCTTGCCGCGCCAGGCATTGAGGTCGATGCGGTTCACATCGCGGCCCAGCGTCGGATCATAGGTCACGCCGTCGCGCGAGCGGTGGATGTAGGCGATGCTGCCCGACAGCCCATCGGCGATCTTGCCGCTGACGAGGGCGCGTCCCTGAACATCGTTGAAGCTGCCATAGCCAAGCTCGGCGGTGACATGCGTCTCCTCGTCCGGCGCGCGGGTAATGATGCGCAGCGCGCCCGCGCTCGAATTGCGGCCATAGAGCGTGCCCTGCGGCCCGCGCAGCAGCTCGATACGCTCCAGATCGACAAATTCGCTCATCGAGGCGATCTGGCGCGGCACATAGACATCATCGACATAGATGGCGATCACCGGCTCCTGAATGGGATCGGCCTCGCCCACGCCGCGCAGGGAAAAGGTCTGCGTCGTGTGGCTGATGGACGTGCGCGCCACGAACAGGTTCGGCACCTGACCCGCCAGGTCGCGCACATTGCTGATATTGCGCTGCGCCAGCGTTTCGGGCGTGAAGGCGGAAATCGCGATGGCGGTTTTTTGGAGGTCTGTCGCGCGCCGTTCGGCCGTGACGATGATCTCGCCACCGCTGTCGGCGGCCGCCTCTGCTGGCGCCAACGCCAGTGCTGATATCTGGGCTTGCGCGCCCGCCGCCGTCAGTCCTGTGGAGAGGACGGCGCTCGCGACGCCCGCCAAAATGCTGTTCTTCATTGCGCTTGAAATTCCCCCTTACTGGTCCCCCGGACACGCAAGCGCGCCCAGGGGTGAATTGCCGAGTAAATCAGTAGAGAAATTGCTCAAGCGAGTTCGGCCAATCGGTCGCACGCCAAACTCATAGATAGCTTGTATCGCCCCGCGCCTTTATACCGTTGACCAGAGGATGCGGCTTGGCCATGCGGCGTCATCGGTTGCCGCATTGGACGGAGCTTCATGAGAATCGTCATCATCGATGACAGCGGGTTGCGAGCGACGGTCCTGGAAGAGGGGCTGCGCGAGGCGGGCTATGACGATATCCATATCGTGCCGCCGCGTGGCGCCTTCGTCGCACGGCTGGAACGGATGGCGCCCGATGTCGTGCTCATGGATCTGGGCAGTCCCAGCCGTGACACGCTGGAGGAGATGCTGACGGTCAGCCGCGCGCTGGCCCGTCCGATCGCGATGTTCGTCGACCAGTCCGACGATACGATGATCGGCGCGGCGATCGACGCGGGGGTCTCCGCCTATGTCGTCGACGGGCTGCGCAAGGAACGGGTCAAACCCGTGCTGGAACTCGCCGTCCGGCGGTTCAACGCCTTCGCGCGCATCCAGTCGGAACTGGACGAAGCGCGCACCGCCCTTTCCGATCGCAAGATCATCGATCGCGCCAAGTCGATCCTGATGAACCAGCGATCCTTGAGCGAACAGGACGCCTATGCGCTGTTGCGATCGAGCGCGATGAATCAGGGCAAGAAGATCGTCGAAGTGGCGCAGGCGCTGATCACCGCCAGCGACCTGCTCGGAGGAGCCTTATGATGACCAGCCTGCGGATCGCCTTCCTGCCGCTGACCGACGCCGCCGTTCTGGCGGTCGCGCGCGAGCGCGGCTTTGCCGAGGAGGAGGGGTTGAGCCTCGACCTCGTCCGCACGACCAGTTGGGCGACGCTGCGCGACCGGCTGGTCTATGGTCAGGTGCAGGCGGCGCATATGCTCGCGCCGCTGGCCGTCGCGGTGACGCTGGGGCTGAGCCAGCAGCCGGCCCCGCTTGCCGCGCCGTTCAAGCTTAACGTCAACGGTAATATGCTGGTCATGGCGAATGATTTCGCCAAGGCGCTGGATCCCGATGTCGCGCGCCGCCTCTCCGATCCGCTGGGCACCGCGCATGATTTCGCCGCCGCGATCGGCCTGTGGCGGCGCAAGCCGGTGATCGGCGTCGTCCACCGCTTTTCCAGCCATGCGATCATGCTGCGTTACTGGCTGGCGAGCGCTGGCGTCGATCCCGATCGCGATGTGATGCTGCGGGTTCTGCCGCCGTCGCTGACGGTGGAGGCCATGCGCGCTGGCGAGATTGACGGCTTCATCGCGGGCGAGCCATGGGGCAGCGCGGCGGTGGATGCGGGCCTTGCCGAGGCCGTGGCGATCGGCGAGCGGATCTGGCGGCGCGGCGTCGAAAAGATCCTGGCCTTTCGCGAAAGCTGGATGGAAGAAAATCCCGACAGCGTCGACCGGCTGCTGCGGGCGCTCGCCCGTGCGGCTTTGTGGTGCGACGATCCGGCGAATCATCACGAGCTGGCGCATCTTCTGTCCCAGCCGCGCTATGTCGATCAGCCGGCCGAACTGATCGCCTGCGCCTTGTCCGGCAATATTCTCGCCCGAGTCGGCGAACCGCTGGTCTCCAATCCCGACTTCATGCTGTTTTCGCGCGAAGCGACGCCCTTTCCCTGGCGCAGCCAAGCGCTGTGGATTTATTCGCAACTCGCGCGCTGGGGCATGGTGGAACATAGCGCGGACAATGCGGCGAAGGCGGGCGGCGTGTTCCGGCCCGACATCTTCCGCCGCGCGCTGGCCGACAGCGCCGTGCCGATGCCGGGCGCGAGCATGAAGCTGGAAGGCGCGGTGGCGGCCCCGCTCGCGGTAGGTTCGCGCCGGGGCGAGCTGACACTCGGCCCGGACAGCTTCTTCGACGGGCGGGTGTTCGACCCGGACCGAATCGAGGCGTTTCTGGAGACGTTCGGCGCGCCGCGTTGAAATCGCGGCGAAAATTGTGCCTTGCAACATGAAGCGATTCGCGAGATGATATAGGCATCGCGCGATGAAGCGCGCTTATCAGGATGCGCTCTCCCAAGGTCGGGACCGCGTGTTCCCACCGAATCAAAGCAGCAAAGCCGCTGACCGGACCATGTGATTGAGCATGGGTCTGGCCTGCGGCTTTTTTTCGTGTCCATTTCCGTCATGGGGAACGCAATATGGCTACCGCTTATTGGGATCGTGAAGGCGAGGCCGCAGGGGCCACGCCCGCGACAAGCTTCTGGAAGGCCGGCCACACGCCGACCCTGATCGCCGCCTTTTTATATTTCGACCTCGCCTTCATGGTGTGGGTGCTGCTCGGGCCGCTCGCGCCCATGATCTCCAAGACGCTGATGCTGACCCCGGCCGAAAAGGGTCTGATGGTCGCCACGCCGACGCTCGCCGGCGCGCTGCTGCGCGTCGTCAACGGCCTGCTGGTCGATCGGATCGGGCCGAAGCGGTCGGGCGCGATCAGCCAGATCATCGTCATCGTCGGCCTGTTCACAGCCTGGATGATGGGCGTCAACAGCTTCGGTGGCACGCTGGCGCTGGGCGTCATTCTGGGCTTTGCCGGGGCCAGCTTCGCGATCGCGCTGCCGCTCGCCAGCCGCTGGTATCCGCCCGAGCATCAGGGCAAGGCGATGGGCCTTGCCGGCATGGGCAATTCGGGCACGGTGCTTGCCTCGCTGTTCGCGCCGATGCTGGCCAAGCTGTTCGGCTGGAACGCGGTGCTGGGCCTTGCCTGCATTCCGCTTTCGATCGTCTTCGTCGCCTATATGCTGATGGCGAAGGACGCGCCCAATGCACCGGCGCCCAAGAAGCTGGTCGATTATTTCGAGCCGCTCAAGCAGGCTGACGCCTGGTGGCTGATGGCCTTCTATGCCGTGACGTTTGGCGGTTTTGTGGGCCTTGCAGCTTCGCTGCCGATCTATTTCACCGACCAGTTCGGCCTGACCCCGATCATCGCGGGCTATTGCACGGCCGCTTGCGTGTTCGCCGGATCGCTGGTGCGGCCGATGGGCGGAGCGCTTGCCGACAAGATCGGCGGGGTCAAGACGCTGACGATGGTCTATCTCGTGGCGGCGCTGGCCCTGTCGGGCGTGGCCTATGCCTCGACGCTGACCGGCGCGCTCGGCTTTTTCGTCCTCGCCATGCTGGCGCTGGGCACTGGCAACGGATCGGTCTTCCAGCTCGTGCCGCAGCGTTTTCAGGCGGAAATCGGCGTCATGACCGGCCTCGTCGGCATGGCAGGCGGCATCGGCGGCTTCTACCTCGCCAGTTCGCTGGGCATCGCCAAGCAACTGACGGGCAGCTTCTCGTCGGGCTTCCTGATCTTTGCCGGTCTTGCCCTGCTGGCGTTGCTCGGCCTGACTTTGGTCAAAGCCCGGTGGCGCGCAAGCTGGAGCACCGGCGCGCGCATCTGAACGGTTGGAGAGGAGGCGGCGGTCCATCGAGGCCGCCGCCCGTTCCATGCCAAAATCTTCGCCGCGACGGCGAAGATTTCGCCTTTTGCAGCCAGCGCGCGGACACAGTCCGTCGCGTAAGTGGCAAAGCTATGCAGGAATCGCTTGAGTGGTCGGGCGATTGTGTTTATGTTGCATTGCAAGAGAGCAAGGGCGCTCTTCTCACATAGCCAAGCCGGTCCAGGGACGGATCGGTGCGGCGCATATGATGGCAAAGCCGCCATCCTGACTTCCGGTTCACGGCCGGAGATCAGGATGGCGGCTTTTTCTTTTTCTGGAGTCACGAGGATGGAATTTCAGGACGGAGTCGATCCGGGAACGGGCAGCGAAGAGACGCTCTTCATACCGTCGGACGATGCGCGCGAGCATCTGGTCGTCGTGGGCAATGGCATGGCCGGGTGCCGCGCCGTCGAGGAATTGCTGGCGCGCGACGCGGGGCGCTATCGCGTCACCATCTTCGGCGCGGAACCGCATGTGAACTATAACCGGATCATGCTGTCTCCGGTGCTGGCCGGCGAAAAAAGCTTCGAGGACATCATCATCAACGACCAGCAATGGTATGGCGATAATGGCATCGATCTCATCACCAGCGACTCGGTGGCGGCGATCGACCGCACGGCCAAGACCGTCACCAGCCAGTCGGGGCGCACGGTCGGCTATGATAAGCTGCTGATCGCGACCGGCTCTGATCCCTTCATCATCCCCGTGCCCGGCAAGGACCTGCCCGGCGTCATCACCTTCCGCGACATGAAGGATGTCGATTCGATGCTGGCCGCCGCGCAAGCGGGCAAGGCGCAGGGCGGCGGCGAGGCGGTGGTGATCGGCGGCGGCCTGCTGGGTCTGGAAGCCGCGCATGGCCTGACGCTGCGCGGCATGAAGGTCACGGTCCTCCACATCATGCCGACGCTGATGGAGCGCCAGCTCGACGAAGCCGCCGCCTGGCTGCTCAAATCCGCGCTGGAAGGCCGGGGCCAGACGGTGCTGACCGGCGCCGACACCGCCGAGATATACGGAGACGGCAAGGTCGAGGGCGTCCGGCTGAAGGATGGCCGCGATATCCCGGCGAGCCTCGTCGTGATGGCGGTGGGTATCCGTCCTTCGGTCTCCCTGGCGCGTGAGGCGGGTCTCGACATCGGCCGGGGCATCAAGGTGGATGACCATATGGTCACCAGCGATCCCAACGTGCTGGCGGTCGGCGAATGCGTCGAGCATGACGGCAATGTCTATGGTCTCGTCGCGCCGCTGTGGGACATGTGCCGCAGCCTCGCTGACGGCCTGACCGATCAGCATTCGGGCTATAAGGGGTCCGTCACATCGACCAAGCTCAAGGTCGCGGGTCTCGACGTGTTTTCCGCCGGTGATTTTTCCGGCGGCGAAGGCTGCGAGGATATCGTGCTGCGCGACGCCTCGCGCGGCGTTTACAAGCGGGTCGTGGTCAAGGACGACAAGGTCATCGGCGCGGTGCTCTATGGCGATACGGCCGATGGCGGCTGGTATTTCGATATGCTGCGGCGCGGCGAGGACATCGGCGAAATCCGCGACCTGCTGATCTTCGGCCAGGCCTTCGCCTCGGGAGGAGGCGCGCTGGACCCTAAGGCGGCCGTTGCGGCGCTCTCGGACGATGCCGAGATTTGCGGCTGCAACGGCGTCAGCAAGGGCCAGGTCGTCGCCTGCATCAATGGCGGTGCGAGCAGCCTCGACGCGGTGCGGGCGGGGTGCAAGGCATCGGCGAGCTGCGGCTCCTGCACTAGCCTCGTCGAAAATCTGTTGGCGGTGGTGCTGGGCGATGATGTCCAGTCCGGTCCCAAGACGATGTGCAAATGCACCAGCTTCGGTCATGACGATGTGCGGCGCGAGATCGTGGCGCAGGGCATGCATTCCATCCCCGAAGTCATGCAGAAGCTGCACTGGACGACGCCCGATGGTTGTTCCTCCTGCCGCCCCGCGCTCAATTACTATCTGCTCTGCGCGTTGCCCGGCGAGTATGTCGACGATCAGCAAAGCCGCTTCGTCAACGAGCGGATGCATGCGAATATCCAGAAGGACGGCACCTATTCGGTGGTCCCGCGCATGTGGGGTGGCCTGACCAACCCGCGCGAACTGCGTGCGATCGCCGATGTGGTCGAGAAATATGATGCGCCGATGGTGAAGGTCACGGGTGGCCAGCGGCTCGATATTTTCGGGATCAAGAAGGAAGATCTGCCCGCCGTCTGGGCTGATCTCAACGCCGCCGGCATGGTGTCGGGCCACGCCTATGGCAAGTCGCTGCGCACGGTGAAAACCTGCGTCGGTTCCGAATGGTGTCGCTTCGGCACGCAGGATTCGACCGGCCTTGGCGTCAAGACCGAGCGGATGACCTGGGGGTCGTGGATGCCGCACAAGTTCAAGATCGCGGTGTCCGGCTGCCCCCGCAATTGCGCGGAGGCGACGATCAAGGATTTCGGCATCGTCTGCGTCGATTCGGGCTATGAACTGCATGTCGGCGGTAATGGCGGCATCCATGTTCGCGCCACCGACTTTCTGTGCAAGGTCGCGACCGAGCAGGAGGCGCTCGATTATTGCGCCGCCTTCACGCAGCTCTATCGCGAGGAAGCCCGCTATCTGGAGCGCACCGCGCCCTGGATCGAACGGGTCGGCGTCGATTATGTGAAGAGCCGCATCGTCGAGGATGAAACCGGCCGCGAAGCGCTGCGCGCCCGCTTCCTCTATTCGCAAAGCTTCAGCCAGGACGACCCGTGGGCCAAGCGCGCTGCGGGCGAGGAAAGCGAACTGCACCAGCATCTGGCCGAAGTGCGGCCCATGGAGTTTGTCGCATGATCCCCAATGACAATGTCGGCCAGTGGCTGGATATCGGCCCGATCGAACAAATCTCCCCCGGTCATGCCCGCACCCTGCCGGTGCGCGGCGGGGAAGAGATCGCGATCTTCCACACGCTCGACAATAACTTCTTCGCGCTGGTCAACAAGTGCCCGCACAAGCAGGGGCCGCTGAGCCAGGGCATCGTCCATGGCAGCGTCGTCACCTGTCCGCTGCACAATTGGAACATCTCGCTCAAGACCGGCAAGGCGCTGGGCAGCGACGAGGGCTGCGTGCCGACCATCCCGTTGAAGGTCGACGCCGGGCGGCTGTTCCTGCTGCGCGAGGCGGTGATCCCGGCCGCGACGAAGGCGGCGGCATGAGCGAGGCCGCGATCCGCACCACCTGCGCCTATTGCGGTGTCGGCTGCGGCATCGCGGCGACGCCGACGGGCGCGCGGTCGGTCGAGATCCGGGGAGACGAGGCGCATCCGGCCAATCGCGGGCGGCTCTGTTCCAAGGGCACGCATCTGGGCGAAACCGTGGGTCTTGAAGGCCGGTTGCTCAGCCCGATGATCGGAGCCAAGCGGGCGAGCTGGGACAAGGCGCTCGATCTGGTGGCGAAGCGCTTTCGCGACACGATTGCCAAGCATGGACCGGACAGCGTCGCCTTCTATGTCTCGGGCCAGTTGCTGACCGAGGATTATTATGTCGCCAACAAGCTGATGAAGGGATTTATCGGCTCGGCCAATATCGACACCAACAGTCGGCTGTGCATGTCGAGCGCGGTGGCGGGGCATAACCGCGCCTTGGGCGAGGATGTCGTGCCGGCGAGCTATGACGATCTGGACGAGGCGGACCTCATCGTGCTGGTCGGGTCGAACACCGCCTGGTGCCATCCGGTCGTCTATCAGCGCATTCAGGCGGCGCGCGAGGCGCGCGGCACGAAGCTGGTCGTCATCGATCCGCGCCGCACCGAAACCTGCGAAGGGGCGGATTTGCATCTGCCGCTCAAGCCCGGCACTGACGTCGCGTTGATGAACGGCCTGCTGGCATGGATGGAGCAGGCGGGCGGTCTCGACCCCGACTTTCTGGCACGGAGCGTGGATGCGCCAGCGGACTTCTGGGAGGGCATTCGCAGCGGCCATGACCTGTGGTCAACGGCGAAAACCTGCGATCTGCCGCCCGCCTTGCTTCAGCAGTTCTTCGAGCTGTTCGCCGCTACGCCCCGCACCGTCACGATGTTCAGTCAGGGCATCAACCAGTCGCTGCGCGGGACCGATCAGGTGAACGCGATCATCAACGTCCATCTCGCCACCGGCCGCATCGGCAAGCCGGGCGCCGCGCCCTTTTCGATCACCGGCCAGCCTAACGCCATGGGCGGGCGCGAGGTTGGTGGCCTGGCCTCCACGCTCGCGGCGCATATGGATTTCGCGCCCGATAATGTGGCGCGCGTCGGCCGCTTCTGGGCCGCGCCCGCCATGGCGACCAAGCCCGGTCTCAAGGCGGTCGATCTGTTCCGGGCGATCGGCGAGGGGCGGATCAAGGCGCTGTGGGTGATGGCCACCAATCCCGCCGTGTCCATGCCCGACGCCGGCCGGGTGCGCGAGGCGCTCGCCGCCTGCCCCTTCGTCGTCGTGTCGGATGTGATGGAGCAGACCGACACCAGCGTCCACGCCCATGTCCGGCTGCCCGCCGCCGCCTGGGGCGAGAAAGACGGCACCGTCACCAACAGCGATCGTACGATCAGCCGCCAGCGCGCGCTGCTGCCGCTGCCGGGAGAGGCGAAGCCCGACTGGTGGATCGTCAAGGAAGTCGGGCGGCGCATGGGCTGGGGCACGGCCTTCGCCTATGCCCGGCCCGCCGATATCTGGCGCGAGCATGCGCGCCTGACCGCTTATCAGAATGACGGCGCGCGGCTGTTCGATCTGCGCACCCATGCGACGATCGGCAATGAAGCCTATGAGGCGATGGAACCGTTCCGGTGGGGCGGCATCCCCTTCGCCGATGGACGCTTCCCGACCGCCAGCGGCAAGGCGAAGCTGGTGCCGGTCACGCAATCCGATGTGCAAAAGCCGCTGCGCGACTGGCCGATGACGCTCAACACCGGCCGCTATCGTGACCAGTGGCATACGATGACGCGCACCGGCCTGTCGCCCAAACTCGCGCGCCATCGCGAGGAGCCGCTGGTGGAACTGCACCCGCAGGATGGGGTGGCGCTGGGCCTTGCCGATGGCGATCTGGCTCGCGTCGCGACGCCGCAGGGCGACAGCCTGTTCCGCGTGCGGCTGGAAGCCGGGCAGCGGCCGGGCGATGCCTTCACCCCGATCCACTGGACGGATCAACAGTCGACGGGCGGGCGTACCGGCCTGCTGCCCCGGCCGCTGGTCGATCCGCATTCGGGCCAGCCCGGCTTCAAGGCGACACCCGCGCGGGTCGACAAGGTCGCGACCGAATGGAAGGGCTTTTTGATTCTGCGCGGCGCGGAGCCGGTTCGCGTCCCCTGTCTGTGGGCGACGCGGATAACGGTGCCGGGCGGCGCGCTGTATGAAATCGCGGGCAATGGCGATCCCGCGCGGCTCGAAGCCTGCCTGCCCAAAGGCGAGCGGGTCGAGGCGATCGACGTAACGCGCGGAACCCGCCGGGTCGCGATCATCGCCGATGGCAAGCTGGCGGGCATTCTTATCGTGACGCGCGACGGGCTTCTCCCTTCGCGCGACTGGCTGATCGAACAGCTTGGGGCGGCGGAGGTCGGTGCGTCGGTGCTGGCCGCGCGCGGGCCGGGGCGGCAGGTCGACAAGGGCGCGATCATCTGCGTCTGCTTCGACATCGGTCTCAACAGCATCGTCGCCGCGATTCGCGAGCAGCAACTGGTCGATGTGCCCGCGATCGGCAAGGCGCTGGGGGCTGGGACCAATTGCGGTTCCTGCCGTCCCGCGCTAGCCAATATCCTCAGCCAGCTTCCCACGGAGACTCTCGATGCAGCCGAATGAGCTTATCGCGCCCGGACAGGTCTGGCTGGTGGGGGCGGGGCCGGGTGACCCGGATCTGTTGACGCGCAAGGCCGAACGGCTGATCGCCGCCGCCGACATTATTTTCTACGATGCGCTGGTCGGCCCCGGCGTGCTGGCCCTCATCCCGGCGGGCGTGGAGCAGGTGAGCGTCGGCAAGCGATCGGGCCGTCATTCCAAACAGCAGGAGAGCATCAACGACCTGTTGCTGGCGGCGGCGCTGGCGGGCCGGCGCGTCGTCCGGCTCAAGGGCGGTGATCCATCGGTATTCGGCCGGTCGGCGGAGGAGATGGATCATCTGCGCGGTGCGGGCGTCGCCGTGCATATCTGCCCCGGCATCACCACAGCCAGCGCGGCGGCGGCGAGTGCGAACGCCTCGCTCACCCTGCGCGGCAAGGCACGGGGCCTCACGCTGGTGACGGCGCATCTGCGGGCGGGCGAACCGTTGAAGCTGGACTGGGACATGCTGGCCCGGCCTGAGGGGACGATCGGCATTTATATGGGCCGCGCGGCGGCGAGTGAAATCGCGCGTTCCCTGATCGGGGCGGGGCGTGACCCGGAAACGCCGGTGCTCGTCGCGGTCAACGTCTCGCTGCCCGGCGAGCGCCTGATCCGGGGTAAATTATCGGGTCTCGCCTTTCTGGTCGCGACGATCAGCGATGACGATCCGACGCTGCTGCTGATCGGTGAAGCGGTCGCCGCAAGCCCCTGTAGGGCGGCGCGGATCGCTACTGAAGCGCAATCCAGATCGTATTTGGCGCGATAAATCGCAAAAAACCCTCTTTTCCTGCCCGTCTGATGACAGCGAGCGATGGACCAGCGCGCGCAGGCTGGCTATGTGCGCTGTTCATCACAAAGGAAAGGCACCTCCATGAACAATAGTGATCTCGCCGAAAGCGTGGCCGCGACCGGCGGCATCTCCAAGGCCGACGCCCGTGCGATCGTCGATGGCGTGTTCGCCGCGATCGCCGACGCAGCCGCCAAGGGTGAAGAAATTTCGCTCAGCGGTTTCGGCAAGTTCAAGGTGAAGGACTCGCCCGCGCGCGAGGGCCGCAATCCCGCCACCGGCGCGACCATCCAGATCGCCGCGTCCAAGAAGCTGACCTTCACGCCTGCCAAGGCGGTCAAGGACCAGCTGAACGGCTGATCCAGCAGTTGCCGGAATAGCCAGTGAATCTGGACGACCAGTTCCACCGCTATTTCGGCGACGCTGATCTCGATGCCGTCTCGCCCGATGCGCTGGCGGCCGGCATCGAGCGCATGCGGGTCGACCTCGGTCTGGAAACGGATCGGGGTCGCCGCTTCGCTCTGTGGTCGTTGCTCTTTCTGCTGGGCGACGCTCCCGATCTCGACAAGACATTCGAGCACCCCGCCGATCGCGACGCGGCGCGCAACTTCATGGATCTGAGCGAGCAATAATCGCCGGCCGATCAGCCGCTCACCGCCCGCACGGGATGGAAAGCCTCACGCACGGCAAGATGCTCCGCCATGCTGGTCGCATCCATCGGGCGCCCGAACAACCAGCCTTGCAATCGCGTACAGCCCGCCTGTCGCATGACCATCGCCTGTCGCGGCGTCTCCACGCCTTCCGCCGTCACCGGCAACCGCAGCGCATCGCCGATCGCCACGATGGCGCGCGCCAGTTCCGATGCGCCGCTGTCCTCGTCGATCTGGGCGATAAAGCTGCGGTCGATCTTGATGCGGTCGAACGGCAGGCGTTGCAGATAGCCGATGCTGGCAAAGCCCGTCCCGAAATCGTCGAGCACGATGCGAATGCCGGTGGCCCGAAGCTGGTCCAGAATCGCGCCGGCCGCATCGGGACGGCGCAGCAGATAGCCTTCGGTGATTTCCAGTTCCAGCCGATGTGCCGGGAAGCCGGTCGCCTCCAGAACCTCCCGGATCGTATGGCAAAGCCCCCGGTCCCAGAATTGGGCGGGGGAGAGATTGACGGCGAGGTCGACGGTCCAGTCGCGCGCCTGTTCACAGGCCTGCGCCAGAACGTCGCGGCCCAGCGCGACGATCAGTCCGCTTTCCTCGGCAATCGAAATGAAGGTCTGGGGCGGGACCGCGCCATGATCGGGATGCGACCAGCGGGCCAGCGCCTCGACGCAGACGATCCGTTGCCGGCCTGCGTCGACGATCGGCTGGAACACGATGCCGATCTCGCGGCGCTCGATCGCCTGGCGTAGATCCTGCTCCATCCGTTTGCGCATCTCGCGACCAGCATCGAGCGCCGGGTCATAGGCGCGGGCGCAATTTTTCCCGCCCGCTTTGGCCGCGAACATGGCGACGTCGGCGCGGCGCAGCAGTTCCTCTGCGCTATCTCCGGTGGCGCTGGAGGCAATCCCGATGCTGATCCCCAGCGCCACGCGATAGCCGCCGACGATGAAGGGGGCCTCGAATTGCGCCAGGATGGATTGCGCGAGTTCCGTCGGGCCTTCCTCGGCGCCGTGCAACAGCACCGCAAACTCGTCGCCGCCGACCCGGGCAACCATATCGGCGCCGGGGCAGGCGCGATTCAGACGGCGGGTGACTTCCCGCAGCAACTCGTCGCCCGCGCCATGCCCATAGACATCATTGGTGTCCTTGAAGCCATCGAGGTCCATATAAAGCAGATGCTGCCGTCCCTCGGTCGCAAGGCAGGCGTGAAGATGGTCGAGCAGGGCGCGTCGATTGAACAGGCCGGTCAGCATATCCCGGCATGCGAGATGCTGGGCGCGGGTTTCGCTCAGGCGCAGCGCGTCGATGCCGCGCCTCGTCCGGCGAACGATGACGTTGCCGACAGCGAGCGCGCACAGGCCGATGAACAGAAAGGCGGGAAAAATCTTGTTGCGCAGCGCAAGGCCGGGCCGATTGGCGGTCCAGCCGATAGAGGCGACCGGGGCGTGTCCGGCCTCGCCCAAAGCCATGCTTTCGCCTGGATGCGATGTACCGTCTTTCAGAACATGGAGTAACGGCGTGCGGTTGTCGCGTGACAATGTCGCCAGATAGGCGGGGGTTACTTCGGCGGCGATCAGCATCGCGTGGCGACGGCCGGGCGGCAGGCTGACCTTGTGCGTGAGCGGGACGATCGCAGCGACCGCGAAGACATAGAGCTTGCCGCCAGCGCGGCTGAACCCGGTGCGAAAGCCGTTGGCCGGATGAACCGAATCCAGTTGGGCCAGTGCGCGACCAAAGGCCGGCCCGAGCGCCTGCTCGATACCGGGGGGCGTCCTGGTGCGAGCGCCACGTACAAAGGCGTAAAGGGGCCTGTCCGTGCCGTCCAGAACGATGACATGGCTGTATCCCTGACTCTTGCCGAGATAGGGTCCCAGATTATCGTCCGCCCAGTCGCTGTCGAACCGGCGCACGAGGTGGACGACCGCATCGTCCCACATCGCATAGTCGCGCAGATCGCGCAGCGTCATTTCCTTCGCCGTCCTGAACGCATTTTCAACCAACTGGCGTTCGCGGCCCTGCTCCATGCGGTCCTGCATGGCGGTGAGGTGGAAAAGCAGGGCGAACAGGCAGCCGAGGCTGAGTCCGACCAGCAGCAGAATAGGCCACAAATGCGGCAGCGGGAGATACCATGGCAGGCGCGCCAGCGCTGGGCCGGGACCAGCCGGATGGGTGCGGGAGCGCGCCAGGCGTTCGATCAGGCCGCGCATGATTGCGCCTTGCTGGTCGGGCAAGCCGGATGTGGGGCTATGTTGCCGCAGCCGTTCGGGCTGCGTCGCTCGCGCGGTGCGGCAAGTGCTTGCGTCTCAACCCCTTGATGCGGGCGCATTTTGCGGTCCGTTTTCATGCCGGGCCACGGTAGATTTCGAAAGTTAAGGGCCGGTGAAGGCGAACGCCGCGCCGAATGGGCCGGGTTCGCCTTCACCTGTTCTTTTTAATGCAGTCGACGCGGGACAGTCGCACCGGCGCGCAGCACCCGTTCCGCCATCACGCCGAACAGGACGCCGATCACGGCCCATAGCAGCGCCTGCATACCGATGGACGCGATACGGAATGTCCAGAGCAGAACGGCCGGGAAATCGCGCGGCACTTCATCAATGACCGGCAGGGCGAACCCCACCGCGACGATTATGGCGACGTAGAGCGCCGCACCCGCCAGCATCGCATCGAACGCGCCCAGCCGCCCGGCCAGTCCGCGCGCCGCCTTGACCGACAAAACCAGCGCCGCAAGTGACGTGCCGATCATCGCGAAGTAAACGAGCGTGCGAAATCCGACCGTCTCGTGCAGCCCGACGGCGGGCGGCGTCGGCGGATATTTGAGCGCCGGGACGAGGGCGACCGCGATAAATGCGCCAGTCGCCAGCAGCATGGCGAGCGCCCGCGGCCCGATCCGCCCGACCCGGCCATAGGCGGCCGCGAACACGAGCGAGAATAGCCCTCCGACGGCCGCGCCATAGAGAAGAACGGCGGTCAGCAGACCAAGGCCCTTTTGGGTCGCGCGGCTGACCAGTTCCGGCTCCGGCGCGGCGTTCATGGCATGGGCCATGGACGCATGGCCGGCTTCGAAAGCGATCGCCAGATCGACCTGGGGTTCAGCCACCAGACGCGCGAACAGCGTCGCGAGCACGGCAGCGATCACGCCGGCGATCATGCCGCGGATCAGAAGATTGCGCGCCACCGATCAGTGGCAGGGAAAGCCGAGCAGATGCCGCCCGTCATGCACGAATTCATGCACATACATGCCCTTGAACAGCGACATCGCGCCCTGTTCAGTGCTGACGAAATAGAGGAAGATCATCGCCAGGATCAGGCCGAAAACCGCCCAGGGGAGCAATTCGCGCAGCGGAATCGCTACGTCCTGCCCGACCGGAATGAAGGCATCGTCTGGGAATAGCGCGGCAATCGCCATGATTTCAGTCTCCTTGCGGGATGGGCGCGTCCCGTAGATGATCCGTGACGGAGGAAGGTCTGACTACATCCCCGCATCTCGACAAGGCGAGGGCGGGGACGATAACAGTGGCGCGACCGTGCCGGAATTACACCGGCTTCTTCCTCAGTCTGCCTCACCGCCCTACGCTGGAATGATGCGGGACGTCAACGATCTGGAGCACACATGGCGTTCGAGTTGATATTGCAATGCCATGGCGCGACCCGGATGATGCGGGAGGGCGGTTTCGCGGCGGACGACGAACCGCTCGATGCAGGCGGCGTCGCCAAGATCGGGGCGTTCGGCCCGCCCGCCACCGGATTGCGCTGCGTCGTCAGCCCGGCACTCGCGGCGCGACAAACGGCGCAGTTGTGGGATATTGCGGAAGAGGTCGATCCCGTCCTTCGCGATATCGATCATGGCGCATGGCGTGGCCGGACGCTGGCGGAGATCGACGCGGCCGATCCCGATGGGCTGCTCGCATGGATGGCGGACCCCGTGGCGGGCGCTCCCCATGGTGAATCGATGGATGCGGTGCGCGCCCGGATGGCGGACTGGCTGGCGCAAAGAGTCGCCCAGAACGAGTCATTATGGGCGATCACGCATCCGATGGTGATGCGCGCCGCGATCGCCGCCGCGATCGGCATGCCATTAGAGGCGAGCCTGCGCATCGACATTGCGCCGCTGGGCATCGTGCGGCTCGGCTGGAACAGGCTTTGGCGGCTTCAGGCGATCGGCCGGGCCTAGGCGGAGCCTGCCACCGCCAGCGATTCCCTGACTCGCGCAATCGCAAGGTCCAGCGGTGCCTCCTCGCCCAACAGGGCGAAGCTGCCGTTCAAGGCGAAAGTGCAATGACCATGGACGGTCGCCACCAATGAGCGGGCGAGGCGGGGGGCACGATCAATCGCCTCGGGCGGCAGAACGCCCGCCACTTCGCGCACTATGATGTCGGTGAGGGCGGCGCGTCGTTGCGCCAGCGCTTCGGGCATCGCCATGCCGGACGGGAGGCGGTGATCGTAGATCGCGGTCCAGAGATTCATATGTTCGCCAGCGAAACTGAAATAGCCTTCGACCAACGCCCCGATCCGGTCATTGGGGGCGGATGCCAGCCTGTCTTCGAGATGCGCGGACCATTGATCGAAGGTTCGGGTGTTGATCGCCGCGATCAATAGATCGTAGCTGCCAAAGACATTGTAGAGCGTGCCGACCGCGTAACCGATCCGCTTGGCCACTTCGCGCGCCGAAAAGCGGGCAAAGCCGACTTCCGCCATATGGGCGTGGCCCTCTCCGAGGATTAACGCCTCCAGCTCGCTGCGGCTATGGTCCGATCGTCTGCCCATGGAGGATGTTTAAAAGTTTAATTGAACACTGTCCAATATTTCAATTGACCAGTGTTCAATTTAGACTTAGCTCGGTGGGCGATTAACGAACTGGCCATCATTACCGGCTAGCGCTCTTGGTCCACGGGGGTTTTGTCTATGTCTGCACCAGATCTGTCGTTGCTCGGCAAGCGCCGCTTCGCCCCCTTGTTCGTCGTTCAGTTTCTGGGGGCGTTCAACGATAATCTGTTGAAATTCGCCCTGCTGTTTCTGGCGAATTTCGGGCTGTTTCGTGCCGAGCCTGACAAGGCGGAGTTATTGGCGACGATCGCGACGGGCCTGTTCATCCTGCCCTATTTCCTGTTTTCCGCGATCGCCGGACAGATAGCCGACGCCTGGGACAAGGCAAAGCTGGTGCGCGCGGTAAAAGCGGCCGAAGTCGTCATCATGACGCTGGCGCTGATCGGCTTCTGGTCGCAATCGGTGCCGCTGTTGCTGGGGTGCCTGTTCCTTATGGGCCTGCATTCGACCCTGTTCGGCCCGGTCAAATTCTCGATCCTGCCCCAGCATCTGGGGCCGCAGGAAATGATGGGCGGCACCGGCCTTATCGAAGCGGGCACCTTCCTCGCGATCCTGGGCGGTCAGTTGCTGGCGGGCGTGATCCCTGCTGAGACGGCTGGCCTCGCCGCTGTCGGCATCGCCATCTTCGGCTTTCTCGCCAGCCTCGCCGTCCCGCCAGCGCCGCCGGTGGCGCAGGGTCTGCATATCGACCGCAATATCTTCCGCAGCACATGGCGCATCCTCAAGGCTGCCCGCCATGGCCGTGGGGTATGGCTGTCGATCTTGGGCATCAGCTGGTTTTTCGCGGTCGGCGCGGTGCTCCTGTCCGAATTCGCGCCTTTGGTCAGCGGTGTACTGCAAGCCAGACAAGAAGTTGCGACCCTGTTCCTGCTGGTCTTTTCGCTCAGCGTCGCGGCCGGATCGCTGCTGGTGAACCGCCTGCTCGGCGGCGAAGTGTCGGCGCGCTATGTGCCGATATCGGCTCTCGCGCTGGCCGGTTGCATGATCGACCTGTGGCTGTCCACGACCGCTTACGCCCCCACCGCCGCAGATGTCGGAATCGCCGCGTTCGTCGCATCGCCGGGAAGCTGGCGGATCCTCGTCGACCTGTTCGGCATCGCCTTTGCCGGTGGCATGTTCATCGTGCCGCTCTACGCCATCCTTCAAACCCACGCCCCGCGCGAGGAGCGCTCGCGCACGATCGCGGCCAACAATATCGTCAATGCCGCGGTTAGCGTCGTGGTCGTTCTGGCGGTCACGACGATGCTGGCACGCGGCGAGGCCGTGCCCGGAATCATCGGCGCGATGGGCTTTGCGACGCTGACCATCGCGCTCATCTCCTGCTGGCTGCTGCCCGAGACAGTGATCAAGGCGCTTTTCCGGGGCGCATTGCGGCTATTCTATCGCGTCGAGGTCTCGGGCGCGGAGAATATGCCGCAGCCGGGCACGCCCGCGGTTGTGGTGGTAAATCATGTGTCCTTCCTGGATGGGCTGCTGTTGGCGGCGTTCCTGCCGGGCAAGCCGACCTTCGCGGTTCATACCCACATCGCCAAAGCCTGGTGGATCAAGCCGTTCCTGGCGCTGTTCGATGCCTTCCCGGTCGATCCCACCAATCCGATGGCCGCCAAGGCGATGGTGAAGGCGGTACGCGAGGGACGTACGCTCGTCATCTTTCCCGAAGGCCGCATTACCGTAACCGGCGCGTTGATGAAGATATTCGACGGGCCGGGCATGGTGGCTGACAAGGCCGACGCGCCGATCATTCCGGTGCGCATCGATGGCGCGCAATATACGCCCTTTTCGCGGCTGCGCGGCCGGGTGCGGCTGCGCCATTTTCCCAAGATCCGCCTGACCGTGCTGCCGCCGCGCCGCTTCGCGATCGAGGGCGAGATGACGGCGCGCGCCCGCCGGGCCATCGCCGGCCGCCGCCTGTATGACGAGATGAGCGCAATGATCTTCGCCACCTCGCGCACCGACGAGACATTGTTCGAGGCGCTGCTGGAGGCGCGGCACATTCACGGCGCCAAGGCCGCAGTCATCGAGGACGTCAAGCGCGCGCCGATGTCTTATGGCAGACTGGTGATCGGCAGCCTCGCGCTGGGTCGCCCGCTCGCCGCCGCGACGGCGCAGGGTGAGGCGGTTGGCGTGCTGCTGCCCAACGTGTCGGCCGTCGTCGCCACATTCTTCGCGTTGCAGGCGCATGGCCGTGTGCCGGCGATGCTCAACTATACCGCCGGTCTGACCAACCTGAAGGCGGCCTGCACCGCCGCCGCTATCCGCACCATCGTGACTGCCCGCGCCTTCGTCGCCCAGGCGAAGCTGGGCGAGGTCGTCGCGGCGCTGGAGGCGGAGGGGATCACAATCCTGTGGCTGGAGGATATCGGCGCTTCGGTTGGCCCCGCCGCCAAAGCCCGCGCGCTTATCGCCAGTCGCTTTGCCGGGCGCAGCCACAAGCGTCTGAGAATAGCGCCCGATGCACCCGCCGTCATCCTGTTCACCAGCGGCTCCGAAGGTCTGCCCAAGGCCGTCGTGCTGACGCATCGCAACCTCCTGTCCAATTGCCGCCAGCTCGCTGCGCGGATCGACTTCAACGCCGCCGACACAGTGCTCAACGCACTGCCGGTGTTTCACAGTTTCGGGCTGACCGGGGGTACGCTGTTGCCGATCCTGCATGGGGTGAAGACGCTGCTCTATCCCAGCCCGCTTCATTACCGGATCGTCCCTGCGCTAGCCTATGACAGCAATGCGACGATCCTGTTCGGCACCGATACGTTCCTGTCCGGCTATGCGCGGATGGCGCATGGCTATGACTTTTATTCGCTACGCTATATCTTCGCGGGCGCCGAGAGGGTGCGCGACGAGACGCGCAAGGCCTATGCGGAGAAATTCGGCCTGCGCATATTGGAGGGCTATGGCGCGACCGAGGCCGGGCCGGTGATCGCGGTGAATACGCCGATGCATTTTCGCGCCGGCACCGTTGGCCGGTTGCTGCCAGGGATCGAGCCGCTGCTGGAGGATGTGCCCGGCATTACCGAGGGCGGACGCCTGTCGATCCGGGGTCCCAACATCATGGCGGGCTATATGAAGGTCGATGCGCCGGGCGTGCTGCAGCCGCCCGCTCAAGGGTGGCACGATACCGGCGACATCGTCACCATCGACGAGGATGGCTTCGTCACGATCCGGGGTCGCGCCAAGCGCTTCGCCAAGATCGGTGGCGAGATGATCTCGCTGCCTGCGGTGGAGGGCTATGCCGCCGCGCTGTGGCCCGAGGCCGAACATGCCGTCGTCACGCGCCCGGACCCGCGCAAGGGCGAGCAACTGGTCCTTTTCACCACATGCCGGGAAGCCAGGGCGGCCGACCTGCAAGGCTGGGGGCGGGCGAATGGCGTCACCGAACTCGCCATCCCGCGCGATATCCGGTTAGTGGACGCGCTGCCCGTGCTGGGCACCGGCAAGCTCGACTATGTGACGATGGGTGGACTCGCGAGCGCCAATTCATAGGCAGCGACATGCAGGCGCGCGACCTGCGCCCGCTCATTGGTTGATGCTACACGCCCAAAGGGCACGGGCCTTTGGGTTTGGCGCCGGCTTCTCTATAGGGTCGGCTCCAGTTCCAGGATCGAGGCGAGAAACCGGCGCGTGACAGTTGCAGATGGCATGGCGATCGGGGTGGCGATCCATGATTTCTCGCTGGGCGGGACGGAGCGGGTTGCGCTGCGTCTGGCGCGGGCCTGGTCGGAAAAGGGCGCGCGGGTGACGCTGTTTTGCGGCGACGGATCAGGGCCGCTCGCCGACCTTGCCGGCTCCCGTGTTGAAATCGTCCAGGCCTCGCCGCCGATCATGCGGGCGCGGGGTAGCCGGCGGCGGCTGGGTCGGTGGATCGCGCGCGATCTGAAAAACCATCCCGTGGATATTGTGTTCGTGCCCGGCAATTATCACTGGCCGGTCATCGCGCCGGTCGCCAGACTGGGTAAGGCCGCCCCGCATCAGGTGGCGCAGATCAGCGCCGCATTGCGCAAACCGCAGCGCGGATGGCTGCGTCAGTGGCTGTTCGATCTCCAGATGGCGCGATTGCTCCGCCGTGCCGACGCGCTGGTCGCGATGACCGATGATGTGGCGACGCAGGCAAAGGCCGTAGTGCGCGGCCCGCTGGTCACGACCATCCCAACCCCCGCACTGGATAGTGCCCCCTGTCCGCCCGTCCCGCCGCCCACAGGCGACAGGACCATCGTCGCGGTCGGGCGGTTGGTGCCTGAAAAGGGTTTTGGCGATCTGATCGAGGCCTTTGCCCGGATCACGACCCGCAATGTGCGGCTCGTCATCGTAGGCGAAGGTCCCGATGAAGCGCGTTTGCGCGGCCGCATCGCGGCGCTCGACCTCGACAATCGCGTGGCGTTGCCGGGCTATGTGGCGGACAGCAGACCCTGGCTCGACGCGGCGAACCTGTTCGTGCTGTCGTCCTGGTTCGAAGGATTCCCCGCCGTTCTGGTGGAAGCGCTGGCCGCTGGCCGCCCGGTGATCGCGACCGGCTGCACGCCCGCGACGGCGCTGCTCGATCGATTGGAGGGCGCTGGCATGGTGGTGCCGATCCGCGCGCCACAGGCGCTGGCAGAGGCGATCGACATCATGCTGGCCAAGTCAGCGCCGGAGCCGCAAGCGCTTGCTGATCTGGTGGCGGGGCATCGTATTGACGCGGTGGCGGACGCCTATCTCGCCTTATTCGGTCAATTGCTGGCCGGTACGGTCAGCGGCCAGCGCGCGCGGCCCTGACCAGCTTTCCGGCTTCGCGCCGCAGTTCGATCGAAAGCCCGTGCAGCGACAATTCGGTTCGCTTCATGTCGATCAGCGTCACCGGACCGGCTGCGGTCAGTGTGTGCAGCCCCTCGACATAAGGCGCGGCGCTGGCGGGCGGCGTGAGGGACGGGCCAACCTCCGCCACGAAAACGTCGGGCGTCAGCCGGTCGATTCGCAGCGGGCGGATCGCGCCTCCATAAGTGCGGCTGCAATCCTGCACCGGCAGGATAATCCGTCCGTCGATGATGCAGGGGGTCCCGCCCGGCCGGGCGCTCGCCCGGTCCATTCGCACCGGATTGCCGGAATGCGGCGTCCACGGCCCCGTCAGCGATTTAGCCCAGGCGACGTGCAACGCCTCCATCTTGTGCGCTTCCTGACTGGCGGAGGTATAGAAGAGCCACCATAGCCCGTCATGAAAAATGGGCGAGGCGTCGACCGCAACATGATCCAGCGCGATGCGTGCCGCCGCCTCCCAGCGATAGGGATAATCGACTGCGCGATAGAGAGTCAGGCCACCGGACCTGTGCGCTTCGGGCAGCATCCATGTTTCGCCTTCGCCTTCAAAAATGAAGGGGTAGGACAGATGCCACGGCTCGTTCAGCACGGGTCCGCGCTCCAGCAACCGGCCTTCGCTGTCATAGATCAGCACCTCGATCGCACCGACACGAAGCCGATAATCATAGGTTTCGACAAAGACGTGCAGCTTGCCGTCGCGCCAGTGGCCGAACGGATCGGCCAGGAAGCAGAAGGACGGCATGGGCGGCAGCCAGCGCAGCGGGAAGGCATCGATCGATCCGCGCGCCCAGATCGCCTCGATCGGCGCATCGACGATCGCCGGGCGCCAGATATCCTTTCGTAAACCCATGGCGGGTCTATGCGGCGATCAGGCGCTGCGACGCAAGGGGGCGATGTCGGGCGTGGCGATCGGTTCGATGCGGCGGGACCCGATGACGCTCAGGATCGCGCGCGCCGCGCGGTCGGCGGATGGCTCGCCGGTCAGGGTAAAGCTGCGTTCGAACATGTCACGCTGGATCGGACGGTAGCGTTCATGGCGCTCTCCTGCCCGATCCAGCGCCTCCCCCAAAGCCGTCGGATCGCTGATGACATCGCCCGCCTGCCAATGGCCGAAATTCGCGTCGGCGCGCCAGTCGGTATCATGGCTGTCGAGGAAAATGCACGGGCGCGGTTGCCGGAGAAATTCGTAGATCTGGCTCGACACGTCGCCCAGATAGATGTCGGCCGCATTGGTATAACTCATGTCGGTCGACCGGCGGCTGCCCAGATCGACATGGATGTTGGGCGCGTCCAGAAACCGCTGCTCGATCTTGCCGACGCGCGAAATGCGCAGCCGGTCGATCGTCACCACGAAGCGCCGATGGAACAGCATGACATGCGGTGCGAAGATCAGGTTGTAGCGGCGATTTTGCAGGAAATGCTCCAGCACCGCCTGCCCGTCCTGATACCAGGATGACAGATGCGGTGAGGGATGCGGATTATAGAGCACCGTCGGCAGCGATGGTTCGGCAAAGGGCGGAACCCATTCGGTTTCCGGCGAGAGATCGAATTTGGGATAGCCCACGATGCTCATCCGGTCGGCCGGGATGCCCGCCTCGGTCTCCAGCCGCTCGCGGATCTTGGGGCCGGATACCAGTACATGATCGAACCCCCGGCTCGCCTTGTCGAAGCCGATCGCCCGGTCGCCAGCGCCATGCCGGGTGTGGATGATGGTCAGCCCGTGCAGCCCGTAACGGGTCTTGAGGATCAGCGACGTCTTTTCCGCGACGACCAGCAGGTCGAGGCTGGCGAAGAAATCCAGATTGTCGCGGTAAATGGCGATCTTCGTGACCGGCAGGACTGCTTCCAGATGGCGAGCGGCGAAGCGCGAAAAACGGCCGCTGAGGCCGAGTTGCACCATGGGAACGGTCATCCCCGCTTGTCCTGCGATCCGTTGGACTTCCGCCGTCAGCTGCGCATTGGTGGTGGCGACGACGACCTCGACACCGGGATGGTCGCGCAGCAAGGCAAGGGCGATCGGAAGGGAATGGGCGACCTGATGAATCTGGTCGTGGTTGAACAGGAAGCCGATCCTCATATAGGCCAGACGAAGTCGCCAGCCCGAAGCCACAGTTGGCACCGAAAAATTTTTAGCGATTTGCGGAACTTTATCGTTCAGAAAGAGTCTAATGCCGCCGGACTTGCCATCATTGCCTTCAGGCCCGCTGTCGCCGGTCCATTTGTCTGAGGGGGTGGGAAGCTCCAATAAGGTCGCGCATTCGGGTTTTCGCCACATTATGGGCAACCTCGGACATTTGCTCGCGGGCAAGGCGGGTGCCGGTCTTATCAGTCTCGTCTATCTGCTGATCGTCACGCATTCACTCGGCGCGCGGGGTTACGGCCTGATCGTGCTGCTGAATGGCAGCGTCGTTTTCGTGGGCAGCGTCGTGGCATTTTCGGGATTCCATGGCGTGGTGCGCTATGGCGCGCTGGCGCTGGAGGAACAGGACCGGCCCGGTTTCGCCGCAGTCGCCCGGTTCATGACGGTGATCGAACTGATGTTCGGCCTGATCGCCATCGCCGTTGCAGCAGGCGTGATCGCCCTGCTGTTGCCGCGCTTTGGCTGGCCACAGGACCTGACGGGACTGGCGCTTCTTTATAGCCTTGCCGTTGTCGGCACTGTGCGCGCAACGCCGCAAGGGATTCTGCAAGTGGCGGGGCGGTTCGATCTGATCGGGCTGCACCAGCTGGCATCCCCCCTGGTCCGGCTGGGCGGCGCGCTGCTGATATGGGCGACGGGCGGCGGGCTGGCGGGGTTCGTCTGGGCGTGGCTGCTGTCGTCGGTGGCCGAAGGCGTGGTGATGTGGCTGCTGGCCATCCCGACCTGGCGGGCGCTTGCTCATGGCGAAAATTTCAGGGGACCCTGGCGGCATGTGCCAAGGCGCGCGCCCGGTTTCATGCGGTTCATCGTCAGCACCAATCTCGACATCACGGTCAGGGAGCTTGCGCCCAATCTTGCGCCGCTGACCATCGGCTGGTTTCTGGGACCGGCCGCCGCCGGCCTTTATGCCCTGACCCAGCGCGCCAGTGCGATCCTGGCGCAGCCGGCGCAGGCGCTGGGACAGGCGAGCTATGCCGTGCTGGCGCGACAGGCGGCGGCGCGATCCTTTGTTCAGCTCAGCCAGTCGGTGTGGAAGAGCGTCGGCGTGTCGATGCTGGTGGGCGTACCCATCATCGCGCTGTTCGCGCTGTTCGGCCGTCAAATATTGGGATGGCTGGGCGGTGGCAGCTTTGAGGATGGAGCCGCGCTGCTGGTGCTGATCGGGCTCGCGCGGCTTGGCACGCTGGTCGCCGCGCCGCTGGCGTCGGGCCTGACCGCGCTCGGTCATCCGCAGCGGTCGATGACCATTTCGCTGGCGACGAATTTCGGCCTTTATCCGCTATTGCCGGTCCTGCTGTGGATGGTGGGCCAAAATGGCGCCGGATGGCACGCGCTGCTGCAAAATGGCGTTGCCCTGGTGGCGCTGGCGATCAGCTTCCGGCGCATGGTATATAGGCAGTTGTGATGGAAAGCGGCCTGCGAGCGATCTTTCTGGCCGAGCGCGCCATGCTCCTGCGCCTTCTGGTCGCCCGGCTGGGCAGCGCGGCGGAAGCGGAGGACGCCTTGCAGGATATGTGGATCAAGCTGGCGCGACCGCCCGGCGGGCCGGTGGCCCAGCCCGCCGCCTATCTTTACAGCATGGCGGCCAATCTGGCGTCGGATCGTCTCCGTCAGGCGGCGCGCCGGATCGTGCGCGACAGCGATTGGGCGGATGTTCAGTCCGGCGCACAGGAACAGCCGCTCACCGACCGGGCGCTGCTGGCCCGCGAACGGCTGTGCCATGTCGAGGCGGCGCTGGCATCCATGCCGGAACGGATGAGCCGGGCGTTTCGCATGTTCCGGTTCGACGAGCGTCCGCGCAAGGAGATTGCGCAGGAACTGGGCATCAGCGTGAGCGGCGTGGAGAAGCTGCTGGAACGCGCCTATCGCCATATTCACGACAGCGGGCGGAAATTTGATGTGGATAGTCCGGCGGCGCGGCGTCTGTATCAGGAAAGGGACAGCACGCCATGACCGGGCCACCGGGCGATATTATCGATCAGGCCATCGCCTGGCATTTGCGCCGGAGCGAGCTGACGGCTGATGACTGGCGCGCTTTCACGATCTGGATGGAGGAGTCGCCGGAGCATGCGGATGCCTTCGACCGGATCGCGCTCGATGACAGCCTGCTCGATATCTCATTTGCGCGCGATATCGGCCAGCCTGTGCCGGCCCGCGACATCAGAGCCGCGTCGCCGTTGCGTCGGCGATGGCCGTGGGCGGTCGCCGGCGGGGGCCTTGCGGCCGGGCTGGTGCTGGCGATCATGCCGGTCGGCTTCCGCGGCGATCCCGCCTATGAGGTGAACACCAGGCCCGGCGAGCAAAAGACGGTGGCGCTGGGCGATGGTACGCGCATCGAAATGAGCGGCGGCACGCGGCTGGCGCTGCGCCGTGACGACATGCGTTTCGCCGAACTCAAAAGCGGGGAGGCCATCTTCCATGTGCGGCATGACGAACAAAATCCGTTCACACTGCATTCGGGTGGGCTGACAATCCGCGATCTGGGCACGGTCTTCAATGTCGCGCGAGAGGGCGCTCAAATGGGCGTGCAGGTGGCGGAAGGGGCCGTGATGTTCCAGCCCGATGCCGAAGCCGTCGTGCTCAAGCCCGGCAGCACCCTGTCAACCAGGGAAGGGGGCGACCAGATCCTGATCGGGCGAGTCGACCCGGCGATGGTCGGCGGGTGGCGCCATGGCCGACTGGCCTTCAGCGGGACGGCGCTCGGCGATGTCATAAAAGCGGTGCGCCGTCAGTCGGGGATGCGGATCGATCTTGATTTGCCGCTGGCGTCCCGACCCTTTACAGGCACGATCCGCTTGACCGGATCGGCGGAAAAGGATGTGTCCCATATAGCGGCGCTGATCGGGGTGAGTGCGCGGCGTAGCAGGGAGGGGTGGGCGTTTGAACTGGTCGGGCATAACACGCCCTAGCGTCTGGCTTTTCGCCGTCCTTCCGTTCGCCATCCTGTGGCAGCCCGCCGCCTGCGCGCGGGATCTGGCGTTGGCAATCCCGCCTTCTACTCTCGATGTTGCGCTGATGCGGCTGGCCCAGCAAAGCGGTGTCGATATCGCCAGCATGGAGCCGGGTCTCGATCGCGTCCCCGTGCGTGGCGTCTATGGCCGACTCTCGACGAGAAAAGCGCTGGATCGCCTGCTGTCTGGCCTGCCGTTCATGGTCAGGCAACTCGATGGCGCCAGCTTTCGCATCGTCCGCCGCACCTTGCCGCCATCGGTCCCGCGGCCGGCGAAGGCCAGGCCGCCCCAACCACAGATCGATTCGACGTCGGACATCATCGTCACCGCGAGCAAGCGGGATTCGACGCTGCTGCGCCTGCCCAGCACCGTCACTTTCATTGATGCCGGCACGATCAGCGACAGTGGCGCAACACAGGCGCGGTCGCTGAGCGATATCGCGGGCGCGATGCCTATCCTTCAGAATACGGAACTGGGGCCGGGGCGGAACAAGATCTTCATTCGCGGCATTGCCGACAGCAGCTTCAACGGGCCGACCCAGTCGGTATCGAGCGTCTATTTCGGCGATATTCAAGTGGGTTATAGCGGCGCCGACCCGGATTTGCGCCTGTATGACGTGGCCAGGGTCGAGATATTGGAGGGGCCGCAGGGCACGCTCTATGGCGCGGGCGCGATCGGCGGCATCATCCGGGTCACGCCGAACCCGGTCGACCTGTCGCGCAATACCGGCATGGCGGCGGGCGGCGTGACGCTCAGCGACGCACGGCTGGGCTATGACGGTAACGCCATGCTGAATCTGGTTTTGAAGCCCGATGAGGTCGGCCTGCGGGCGGTGGCTTATGCGTTGCGTTCGCCCGGTTATATTGACGATCAGGCGCGCGGCCTTTCCGATGTCAACAGCGTGCGCACGGTCGGCGGCAGGATCGCCCTCGCACTGGAACCGGGCGATGGCTGGTCGGTCGAACTGGGCGCATTGTTCCAGAAAATCAACGCCGCCGACGCGCAATATGCCGATGGCAGTGGCGACCTGATCCGCAAATCCGCGATCGCCCAGCCATTTCGCAATGATATCGTGTTGGGGCGGGTAGTCGTGAACAGGCAATGGGACAGCGGCCTGCGGCTTACGTCCTCGACCGGGCTGGTCGATTATGGCTCGCGCGACATATTCGATGCGACCCGCAATGCCGCGTCTGTAGGGCCGACCATCTATAAAAACGCGACGAACAACGAGTTTTTCTCGCACGAGACGCGGATTTTCAGGACCTTGCCCAATGGCAGTAGCTGGTTGATCGGGGCTGCTTTCCTGCGCGATCTGGACCGGCAGCAGCGCGCGCTGGGGCCCGCGAGCGATCCGGTCGATATCATCGGTGTAACCAACCGGACGCTGAGCCTGTCGGGGTTCACGGAAGGAACCCTGGCGCTCAATCGCGCCCTGTCCATCACTGCGGGTGGCCGCCTGAGCTGGACGCGAATGGATGGCGAGCCTTCGGCAGTCCCCCGTGGCGCCGCGCTCGTGCGGGGGAAGGCGACCCTGCGCCTTGATCCCACGATCGCGGCGTCATGGGCTGTCGCTCCGCATATGGCGCTCTATGCCCGCTATCAGTCGGGCTTTCGCACCGGCGGAATCGCGGTGGCGCGAGGGGTCGGACGGGTTACCGATTTCGAATCCGATTCCATCCGGGTCGTCGAAGCGGGCCTGCGGCTGCAACCGGACAACCCGCGTGCGCCGTCATTGTCCACCGGCATGTCGCTGGCGCGCTGGCGGGCCATCCAGGCCGATCTGGTCGACCGGCGGGGGTTGCCCTATACCGCCAATATCGGGAACGCCCATATCGTGGCCCTGGAGGGCAATGCGCACTGGTCGCCGCTGAACGGACTGGATGGCGCGCTTGCCGCCCTCTACACGTTCAACAAAGCCACCGGACCGCTCGCCGATTCCTCGCTGCGGGAAAATCGCAGGCTGCCCGACACGCCCGCTTTGTCCGCCTCCGCCAGTCTCAGCTATCGCTGGAAGGGCGGCGACAGCGATCAGTTCCTCGTCACCGGCAATGCCCAATATGTGGGCCGGTCAGTGCTCGGCACAGGCGATTATTTCGACATCAGTCAGGGACGCTATGCGGTTGCGGGCCTGTCCGGCAGTTGGACCCACAAACAGTATATGGCGTCGCTGTCGGTCGACAATATCACCAACCGCAAGGATAATCGCTTTTCGCTCGGTAATCCGTTTATGCTGGCGACGCGAAGCCAGGCCACACCCCTTGCGCCCCTGCGCGCGCGCTTGGGCCTGTCGGTCGTCTGGTGAGCGGAACCATTAACCATCTTTTATCGGCTGCTTGTTTAGGTTCCGGCGCGACCGACGCCGTAACAGGATGGACCGATGCCGAGTGGACTGGAAATCGCGCTTTCGAAGGCCAAGCATGCCGAGCGGCGCGGCGATGTCGAGGAAGCGCGCCGGCTGCTGTCCGATCTGCTGAGCCGTTATCCCAATAACAGGCGGGCGGCGGAAGGACTGGCGCGGATCGATCCGGGAAACCGGGTGGAGGACGGTGCGGCGCTGCAAGCGGGCGTCGCGGCGGTGAGTGTGCTCCATGCGCAGGGCGCCTATGCGCAAATGGCGCGGCAGGCGGAGGCGCTGATCGCGCGCTTCCCGCAGGTGGCGGGGCTGCATGGCTTGCTGGGTGCGGCCTATCTCGGTCTCGATGACGCTATTCTGGCGGAGAAGGCGTTTCGCACGGCGCTTGCCGCCCATCCCCATGATGCCGCGAACCAGAGCAATCTCGGGATCGCGCTGCGACGGCAGGGGCGGCTCGCCGATGCGGAACATTGCTATGCCGAGGCGATCGCGATCCGGCCCGACCATGCCGAAGCGCATTTCAACCTCGCCAATCTTGTCGGGTTGCAAGGCCGCGACGACGAGGCGATCGCGGGCTATGAGAGGGCGCTGGCGCTCAGGCCCGATTATGGCGATGCGCTCTATAATCTCGGTAACATCCATCGCGAACGCAAGGACTGGCGCGAGGCGAGCGATCTTTACCGGCGCGCGCTGGCGATCCGGCCGGATCATTATGACGCCTTCAACAATCTGGGCTATGCGCTGCTGGAACTGGGCGATCGGGACGCCGCGATCGAGACTTTCCGCCAAGCCACCGTGGTCGAGCCGGATACCGTCAAGGCGCATGTCAATCTGGCGAATGCGTTGACGCTGGGCGGCGTGATGGATCAGGCGCATGCGGCCTTTGGCCGCGCGTTGGACCTTACGCCCGATGACGTTCATCTGCGCGCGCAATTGCTGTTTCTGGAGGCGCATCTGTGCGACTGGTCGGCGCGGGACAGCTTTGCCGACCTGCCGGTCCAGCCGATGCGGGGCGGCGATCCCGTTCCTCCCTTCATCGCCCTGCCGTTCGCGGACGACCCCGCGCGGCTGCTGGCGCGGGCGCGGATCGTGGCGCAGGCTGTCGACTCCGACCACGTTGCGCCGCTTGCGCCTGTCGAGCCGGGCGAGAAGATACGCCTCGGCTATTTTTCCGCCGACTTCCACGATCATGCGACGCTGCACCTTATGAGCGGGCTGTTGCGGGCGCACGACCGGGATCGGTTCGAAATCCACGCCTTCAGTTTCGGCGCGGATGATGGGCAAGGCGCGCGCGCGCGGATTTTGCCCCATTTCGACGGGTTCCACGACATTCGCGGCCTGAGCGACGCACAGGCGATCGATCTCGCCCGCAGTCATAAGCTGGACATCGCGGTCGATCTCAAGGGCCATACACGCGACGCCCGGCTCGCGCTGTTTGCCGGACGCATGGCGCCCGTGCAGATCGGCTATCTCGGCTATCCCGGATCGATCGGCGGCGATTGTCTCGACTATATCATCGCCGACTCCGTGATAATCCCGCAGGGAGAGGAGCGCCATTATAGCGAGCAGGTCATCCGGTTGCCGGGCAGCTACCAGCCCAATGACGACCGCCGCGTGATCGGCGAGTGCGCTGACGACCGCACCAGCCACGGCCTGCCGGCGGAGGGCTTCGTCTTTTGCTCGTTCAACCAGAACTGGAAAATATCGCCGCGCGAATTTGCGATCTGGATGCGTCTGCTGACGCAGGTCGAGGGCAGCGTGCTATGGCTGATCCGGTCCAACCCGTGGGCGGAGGCGAACCTGCGGGCGCAGGCGCTGGCCCATGGTGTCGATCCCGCCCGGCTGATCTTTGCGGAAAAGCGGTCGCCCGCCGACCATCTCGCCCGCCATCGTCATGCCGACCTGTTTCTCGACAGTTTCATCGTCAACGCCCACACCACCGCGAGCGACGCGCTCTGGGCGGGGTTGCCGGTGCTGACGCTGCCGGGACGCCAGTTCGCCGCGCGGGTCGGCGCAAGCCTGCTGACCGCTATCGGCCTGCCCGATCTCATCGCCACATCCGAGGCCGATTATGAGCGGCGGGCGCTCGATCTGGCGCGGTCGCTTGACACGCTGGCGGCGCTCAAGGCGCGTCTGGCCGCTAACAGAAAGGACGCGCCGCTGTTCGACACGGCGCGCTATGCCCGCGAGATCGAGGCCGCCTACACCGCCGCGCATCAGCGCCGGCTGGACGGGCTGGAGCCTGCGCCCATCACCATCGGCTAAGGGCCGGGGCAGGCCGCAAGAAAAAATTAGGCATTTCGCTTTACCCTTTTTCGCAAGCGGCAGGGCGTATCCCGCTCCCGGCGCGCAACGATGCAGGACGCAGGCACGATGATCCCCAAGCTCATTCATTTCATCTGGGTCGGCGACGAAAGCAAACGGCCGGACAATTGCATCGAGACATGGCGGACGATGAATCCCGACTGGGATTTCCTGCTCTGGGGCAATGCCGAGCTGGAGGGGATGGAATGGACCAATCGCGCCCACATGACCGCGATGGCCGACCGCGAACTGAACGGCGTCGCCGACATGATGCGCTGGGAGATATTGCACGCCCATGGCGGGATCGTGGTGGACGCCGACAGCGTCGCGCTGCGGCCGCTGCCGGACTCGCTGCTCGATTGCGAGGCGTTTGCCTGCTGGGAAAATGAGATCGTGCGCCCCGGCCTGATCGCGGCCGGCTATTTCGGCAGCGTCGCGGGGACCCCGTTCCTCAAACAGATCATCGACGATATCGCGGCCGAACCGACCGTCGTGCACGAAATGGCATGGCAGACCGTGGGGCCGCAGCGGCTGACCGACAGCTATCGCAAATATGCCTATTCCAAGCTGCGCATCTATCCGAGCCATTATTTCATTCCGCAGCATTTCTCCGGCGCGGCCTATGAGGGCAGCGATCCCGTCTATGCCCATCAACTGTGGGGATCGACGCGCCGCGCCTATGACGAGATCCACCGCCATGATTTCGGTGTGACGACGCCAGCGCCCCCCGTCGCCGTCGCCCCGGCCGATCCGTCGCCCGCTCAAGCCGCACCGGCGGCAGGCTCCGCGCTCGAATCGCTGCACGATCCCTATTTCGTCCAGCGCGTCGAAGTGTCGAGCGACATCGTCGGTCTCAACCGGCTCGATGTGTTCGCCAATCTATGCCGGGACAAGCGGGTGCTGCATATCGGGTGCGCCGACTGGCCGATCACCGATCCCGCAACCTCGCTGCATCTGGCGCTCGAACCCTATTGCGCGCAGCTCGACGGATTCGATCCCCATGTCGAGGCGCTGGAGCATCTCGCCCCGCTGACCAGGGGCAGGCTCTATTCCCGGATCGAGGATATCACGGACAGCTATGACATCGTCCTCGTCCCCGAAGTGCTCGAACATGTCGCGAACGTGCCCGAATTTCTCGCCCAGTTGCAGGCGATCGACGCGCCCTGCTATTTCCTGTCGGTGCCCGACGCCTTCCAGTGCCGGTCGGCGCATTTCGATTATGTCGAGGGTACGCAGACCTTCGTCGAGGTCGTCCACCCCGACCATAATGTCTGGTACACGCCCTATACTTTCACCAATACTGTGCGGAAATATAGCGGCATGACGGTCGAGCAGATGTGGTTTTTCAACCGCATTTCGCTGCTCGCTTTACTGTCCAAACCGGATCTGCGCCTCGCCGCCTGAGCCGGGCGGCGGCAACGGTCATCGCCCTTTCGCGGCGCGCAAAGCCTGTTAAGACAAGGGCATGCGCCTGCCCGGACCGACCGAATGTTTCGCCCTGTTTGATGACGCGCGCGCCCCGCGCGGCGCACCGGCGCGGCTTTATCGCGACCCCGTGGCGACCATCGTCGCGCATCGGCCGGACGAGGTCCAGCCCGCGCTCGACCGCCTCGCCGAAGCGGGAGAGTCGGGGCTGCACGCGGCGGGCTTCCTCAGCTATGAGGCTGGTCTCTGCCTGGAGGACCGCCTCGCCCCCGTCGCCGCCCGAACGCGCGGCCAGCCGGGCGGGATGGGCGAGCCTTTGCTGTGGTTCGGCCTGTTCGAAGGATGCCGACTGATCCCGGCGGGCGAGGTCGAAACTTTGCTGCCGGACCCTGCCGGTGCATCCGTGTCCGCGCTCAGGCCGTTGATCGATGAGGCCGCCTATCGTGTCGCATTCGAGCAGGTGCAGGAGCTGATCCGCGCCGGCGACATCTATCAGGTCAATCTGACCTTTCCCTGCGACCTGGATTTCACCGGCGACCCGATGGCGCTTTATGCGGCGTTGCGCCCGCGCGCGCGCGCCGGTTATGGCGGTGTCATTCGCACCGGCGATCACGCCATCCTGTCCTTTTCGCCCGAACTGTTCTTCAGCCAGGTGCGCGGGCAACTGACCGCGCGGCCGATGAAGGGCACCGCGCCGCGCGACCCCGATCCTGTCCGTGACGCCCTGTTGGCGCGCGATCTTGTGGCCGACGATAAACAGCGCGCGGAAAACCTCATGATTGTCGATCTGCTGCGCAACGATCTGTCGCGGGTCGCGCGCGCCGGATCGGTGACGGTGCCCGAACTGTTCAAGGTGGAAACCTATCCCACGGTGCACCAGATGGTCTCGACCGTGCGCGGCCGTATCCTGCCCGGCCTGTCGCCTGTCGATGTGCTGCGGATATTATTCCCCTGCGGTTCGATCACGGGCGCGCCCAAGGTGCGGGCGATGGAGATCATCGATCTGGTCGAACCCGGGCCGCGCGGCGTCTATACCGGCACGATGGGATGGATCGATCCGGAAGGCGACGCCGCCTTCAATGTTGCCATTCGCACCATTTCCGTGAAAGAGGGCGCGGGGATGGGGCGTCTTGGCCTGGGTTCGGGCATCGTCGCGGATTCCGATTGTGCGTCGGAATGGGCGGAATGTCTGGCCAAGGGCCGTTTCCTGGCCCCGGCTTGACTGGTGAAGCGGCGGAGTTTGAACAGGTTGGATGGCATTGGCTGACGGTCGGTTTGATCTGCTGGAAACCATGGCGTTCGACCCGGTCGATGGCATTCGCATGCTCGACCTGCATTTGTCGCGCCTCAAACGTGCGGCCGATGAACTGAATTTTTCCTTCGATCGCCATGCCGCGCGCAATGAATTGCAGGCGGCGACATTCCGCCTGCGCGTACCCAGCCGCTTGCGCCTGCTCGCCTCGCGCGGCGGTGCGCTGGCGATCGAGGTGCGCGATCACCGCACCTGGCCCGAACCGATCATGGAGGTGGCGGTCGTTCCGCGCCGTGCACCCGCCGACGATCCGCGCCTGCGCTACAAGACCACCGATCGCTCGCTCTATCGCGATGCGCTGCGCCGGGGCGGCACGTTCGAGGTGCTGATGACCGACGCCAGGGGCTTTCTGACCGAAGGCTGTTTTTCCTCCATCTTCGTGGAGCGCGGCGACAAGCTGGTGACGCCGCCCGTGTCGCGCGGACTGCTGCCCGGCATTTTGCGCCAGAGCCTGCTTGACATGGGTGAGGCGGTCGAGGGCGATTTGCGGCCCTATGATCTGGAAAATGGCTTCTTCATCGGCAATGCCGCGCGCGGCATGGTGTCGGCGACACTCGCGCGCTGAAGGGTTTTTTCGGGAATGCGCCTTTGGCGCAGCCGGTGCGGCAACCTGAAATGCGCTCTCTCGCGCATTTCAAAAAGCGCCCGCGCCACTGACCGCCAACTGGCGGTTGCTCCACGCGGCTTTGCAGCCTAAGGGACGCCGCGTCCGCTTTGTCGAGCGGGCGAGGGGACTTTCCAAGAGAGATTCGCATCATGAGCCAGACTTCCGCCGCCCTCGGTCGCATCCAGCCTTCCGCCACGCTCGCCATGAGCGCGCGGGTCAATGCGCTGAAAGCCGAAGGCGTGGACGTCATCGGTCTGTCAGCGGGCGAGCCTGATTTCGACACGCCCGATTTCGTCAAGGAAGCCGGCATCGCCGCGATCCGGGGCAATCAGACGCGCTATACCGATGTCGACGGCACCGCCGGGGTCAAGGATGCGGTCGCTTTCAAGTTCAAGCGCGACAATGGCATCGACTATGCGCGCAGCCAGATCAGCGTCAATTCGGGTGGCAAGCACACCCTGTTCAACGCGCTGGTCGCGACCGTGGATGTGGGCGACGAGGTTATCATCCCGGCTCCTTATTGGGTGAGCTATCCGGACATCGTGAACTTCGCCGGCGGCACGCCCGTTTTCATCGAGGGGCCGGCGCGGCAGGGGTATAAGATCACCCCGGCACAGCTCGACGCGGCGATCACCCCGCGCACCAAATGGGTGATGCTCAATTCGCCGTCCAACCCCAGCGGCGCAGCCTATTCCGCGGCGGAGCTGAAGGCTCTGGGCGAGGTATTGCTGCGCCATCCGCATGTGCTGGTGATGACCGACGACATGTATGAGCATGTCTGGTACGCGCCCACGCCCTTCGCCACCATCGCGCAGGTGTGCCCGGAACTGTATGACCGCACGCTGACCGTCAACGGCTGTTCCAAGGCCTTTTCGATGACCGGCTGGCGCATCGGCTTTGCCGGTGGCCCCGAATGGATCATCAAGGCGATGGGCAAGCTCCAGTCGCAATCGACCAGCAATCCCTGTTCGATCAGCCAGGCTGCCGCCGTCGCCGCCCTCACCGGCCCGCAGGACTTTCTGGAAGACCGCAACGCCGCTTTCAAGAAGCGCCGGGACATGGTCGTCGCGATGCTGAACGATGCGCCGGGCCTCGATTGTCCGACGCCAGAGGGCGCTTTCTACGTCTATCCCGACGCCAGCGGGCTGATCGGCAAGACCACGCCCAAGGGCGTGCGGATCGACACCGACGAAACGCTGATCGGCTATTTTCTGGACGAAGCCAAGGTCGCGGCCGTGCATGGCGGCGCCTTCGGCCTCTCGCCGGCGTTCCGCATCAGCTATGCGACGTCGGACGAAGTGCTGAAAAAGGCGTGCACGCGCATCCAGGAAGCCTGTGCCGCACTGAAATAAGGCTGCGAATCGCATAAATCGAAACGGTCCTTTTCCCTTCGCGCCGTCTTGTGCATGGCGCGAAGGGCGCTATATGCCCATTGCGTAATAAAACGTAAATAAGCGCTCGCTGCCCTCAGGTTCAGCCTTGGGCAAGGCGATGGCGGATAGTCAGTCGGTCGACGGCCGATAACAGACGAGAAAGGCACGGGCCAATGTTGGCGTTTCTGAGATCCGAACTGTTCCTCCGTTTCCTGGGTGGCTTCGCCATCGGGGCGGTCGGCGTGTTCGCGCTCCAGCCCAGCGAGCCGCCGGTTCTCAGTTCGTCGGCGATCGCATCGACCGGCACGCCCAGCGGCCATGCGGCGCTCTGACGGCATCAGCCTTGCTTTTCTGGCGGCGCTTGCCGTCGCCTCGCCCCTGCGTGCGGAAAATGCGGTGCGAGCGCCCGTTGCCACGATCGACGCTCCGCCGACGCGTGCGCTCGAAACCGCAGTATTTGCGGGCGGCTGTTACTGGGGTGTCGAAGGAGTGTTCTCCCATGTGAAGGGCGTTCACCTCGTCAAATCGGGCTTTGCGGGTGGGCCGAAGGAGCGCAAGGTCGATTATGAGGCGGTGAGCGGCGGCGACACCGGCTATGCCGAAGCGGTGCGCGTCACCTATGATCCCAAGATCGTCAGTTACGGGACATTGTTGCGCGTATTTTTCTCGGTGATCGCTGACCCGACCACGCTGGATTATCAGGGTCCCGACCATGGCACGCAATATCGCAGCGCGCTGTTTCCGTTAAACGCCGGGCAGCAGAAGGCTGCGAGCGCCTATCTGGCCCAACTTGGCGCGGCGGGCCTGTGGCGTGGGCCGATCGTCACTGGGGTCGAGCGTTTCACCGGCTTTCAGGATGCGGCGGCCTATCATCAGGACTTCATGGTGAAGAACCCGCACCACCCCTATATCCAGCGCTGGGATGCGCCCAAGCTGGCGGCATTCAAGGCGATGTTCCCCAAACTGTATCGCGCGCGTCCTTCGGCCTGAAGGCGCATCCGCGGGGGCATGGGCAGTCCGCGCCCCGCCAACCAAATATCAAGATTATGCTGCGAAAGACGGGCGGTAACCATTGATGATCGCGCAGCATGGCAACCTGGATAATATCAGCGTCTTTCCCCGCATCTATTGCTCCCGATCGCCCGCGCCGGGCTTGGCTGGGATTGCCCGCATCCATGTATCTGGTGCTCGCGATCTACATCATGATGATGTTCGTCATCATATTGCAGGTTCCTTTTCCCTCCCAGATCGATGAGCTTCCCCATTTCTCTGTGATCCGGGCGCAATATGACCATCCGACGCTGTTTCCGGACTGGAGTCAGTATCGCATTCTTCGACCGGATGATCTGACGCAATGGTCTGAAACGATCAACTATATCAACCATCCTTCGCTCTATTATCTGATGCTCGCCCCGTTGTGGTCGCTGACTGGGGACCCGATGGTATTCCGCATCGTCAACGCGTTCCTCTCCGCTTGCGCTCTCGTCATCATGTTCGTGGCGGTGCGGCGTCGATTCTCGTCGGACGTCGTATCACCAGCGCTGTTCGCGATCTTCGCGGCCACCTTCCCCAAAGCGGCGGTTGTCGGCGGCATGGTCAATAATGACAATCTCGCTGCGCTGGCGGGAGCCGCGCTGTTCGGCGGCATGCTGGGATTGCCCGGTGCCGGCTGGTGGATCATGGCTGGGCTGGCGGTCGCGGGCTGGACGAAGCTGACCGTCTTCATCGGACTGGCGGCGGTCGCGGGGGTCTGGCTTGGCATCGACTTTCTCGCGGGCAGAATCAAACTCGCGGACCGTCGCGTCATCCTTGCAGGAATTGGCCTCGCGCTCGGCGCCATTCCCTATCTGGTGACGTTCGTACGGATCGGTCAGCTTTTGTGGGTCAACGAAGCTGTATGGCGGGTCCCCGGCGCCCAACGACTTCATCTCGACCCGCTGGGATTTGCCCGGTGGTTCTTCGAGGGAATGGTAATGAAATGGCCGGCTTCGGAATTTGCCTACAGCCTGCCGGCCGCTCTTCTGATCCTGCTTGCGCCGCTCATTCTGGCGGGAATTGGCCTGCGTCATCGCGCGTCGCGATCATGGGGAGTTGCCTATGCGGCAGGGCTGGCCGTCCTGCTCGCGATCCATTTCTGCTTCGGCTGGCGGAGTTATCAGACGCTGGGCGATCTCACCATCACGCAGACGCGCTACTATAATATCCTATGGCCGGGCATAGCGCTAATGGCGGCGATGGCGGTCACGTGGCTCAACCGGCGTTCGCGCTATTCTGGTCTGGTGGCTGCGATCATCTTTCTGTCGCCAACCATGTGGGGCGCGATGATCCATAGCCGCCTGTGAAAGGCAGGCGTGTGACCGGAAGGCGATTTCATCTTCGCCGTTCCGGTCACAGACATTATTTCGGCGATAGCACCATCAGCATCTGTCGGCCTTCCATGCGGGGATAGGCTTCGACCTTCGCGATTTCGGCGACATTTTCCGCCACCCGCTGAAGCAGAGCCATGCCGAGCTGCTGGTGCGACAATTCGCGGCCACGGAAGCGCAGGGTGATCTTCACCTTGTCGCCGTCGCCAATGAAATCATGGACCTTCTTCATCTTCGTATCATAGTCATGATCGTCGATGTTCGGACGCATCTTGATCTCTTTGAGTTCCTGCGTCTTTTGGGTCTTGCGGGCGATATTCGCCTTTTTCTGGGCTTCGTATTTGAATTTGCCGATGTCCAGAAACTTGCAAACCGGCGGATCGGCCGTCGGCGAGACTTCGACGAGATCGAGGCCGACATCGGCAGCCTGTTCGATCGCCTCCTGCGTGAACATCACGCCCAGATTTTCGCCTTCCTCGTCGATCACGCGGACCTTGGGCACGGTGATGAATTCATTATAGCGAGGGCCGGACTTCGGCGGCGGCGCCAGCGGGCGGCGCATCATCGGGGGAGGTATAGCAGACTCTCCTGTAGTCGTGAAAAACGAACGGCTCTTAGCGGCTTTTGCACAAAGCCGAAAGGGGTCGGCGGTCCCGTCGCGACGGAATCACCAACCCTGTGGCATTGCTGCCTCAACGCATATCGGGCGGCAGCGCTTCATTTGCAAGCCGGGAAACGATGTCGTCGGCCGAAAGCATCGTCTGCCCCTCGCTGCCCAGCACCCGCAGCGCGACGGTGCCCTCGTCAGCCTCGCGCCGGCCCACGACCAGCAGATTGGGCACCTTGGCCAGACTATGCTCGCGCACTTTGTAATTGATCTTCTCGTTGCGGACGTCCAGTTCGGCGCGAATGCCCGCCGCCTTGAGCCGCTCGACCAGTTGCGCGGCATAATCGTCCGCGTCCGACACGATGGTCGCGACCACTGCCTGCACTGGCGCGAGCCATAGCGGCAGCCGCCCTGCGAAATGTTCGACCAATATGCCGATGAACCGTTCATAGCTGCCGAAGATGGCGCGGTGCAGCATCACGGGCCGGTGGCGCTCGCCGTCCTCGGCGACATAGCTGGCGTCGAGCCGCTCGGGCAGCACGCGGTCCGACTGGATCGTGCCGACCTGCCAGGTCCGCCCGATCGCATCGGTCAGATGCCATTCGAGCTTGGGCGCATAGAAAGCGCCTTCGCCAGGCAGCTCCTCCCAGCCATAGTCCGCCGTTGCGAGGCCCGCGCTGACCACCGCCGCGCGCAGCTCGGTTTCGGCCATGTCCCACATCTCTTCGGTGCCGAATCGCTTGTCCGGACGCAGCGCCAGCTTGATCGAATAGGTGAAGCCGAAATCCTTGTAGATTCGGTCGGCGAGCGCGCAAAAGGAGCGGACTTCCTCGACGATCTGGTCCTCGCGGCAAAAGATATGCGCATCGTCCTGCGTGAACTGGCGGACCCGCATGAGGCCGTGCAGCGCGCCGTGCGGCTCGTTGCGGTGGCAGCAGCCATTTTCGTAGAGGCGCAGCGGAAGGTCGCGATAGGATTTGATGCCCTGACGGAAGATCAGGACGTGCGCCGGGCAATTCATCGGCTTCAATGCCATCCAGTCGGCATCGTCGGACACGATCGGCCCTTCATCGGCGACGTTCGGCACCTCGTCGGGGATCACGAACATATTTTCGCGATATTTGCCCCAATGGCCCGACTGCTCCCACTGGCGCGCGTCCATCACTTGCGGCGTCTTGACCTCGCGATAGCCGGACTTGTCGATGGCGCGGCGCATATAGGCTTCCAACTCGCGCCAGATCAGATAGCCCTTGGGGTGCCAGAACACGCTGCCATGCGCTTCGGCCTGGAGGTGGAACAGGTCCATTTCCTGGCCGATCTTGCGATGGTCTCGCTTCGCCGCTTCTTCGAGGCGCATGAGGTGCGCGGCAAGCTGCTTCTTGTTGAGCCAGCCGGTGCCATAGATGCGCGACAGCATCGCGTTCTTCTGATCGCCGCGCCAATAAGCGCCCGACACGCGGGTCAGTTTGAAAGCGGCGGGATCGAGCTTGCCCGTCGAGGCAAGATGCGGACCCCGGCACATATCATACCATTCGCCGCCGCTATGATAGACGGTCAGCGGCTCGTCGCCCGACAGTTCGGCGGCCCATTCGGCCTTGAACGTCTCGCCCGCCGCGCGCCACTGCGCGATCAGCACATCGCGGTCGATCTCCTCGCGCACCAGCGGCTTGTCGGCGGCGATGATCGCGCGCATTTTGGCCTCGATCGCGGGCAGATCCTCTTCGGTGAAAGGGCGATCCTTCGGCGCGAAATCATAGTAGAAGCCATCGTCGGTCGACGGGCCGAAAGTGATTTGCGTGCCGGGGAACAGCGCCTGCACCGCTTCGGCGAGGATATGCGCGAAATCGTGGCGCGCCAGTTCCAGCGCATCGGCCTCATCCTTCGCCGTCACCAGCGCGAGGGCAGCATCCCGCTCCAGCGGCCGCATGATATCGCGCAACTCGCCATCGACGCGCGCCGCGATCGCCGCTTTGGCGAGACCCGGCCCGATCGCCGCCGCAATGTCCGCCGGGGTGGTGCCGGGCGCGACTTCGCGAACGGAACCGTCGGGCAGGGTGATGGTGAGCATGGCGGACACGGGGCTGGTCTTTCTGATGGGCGGGGCGCGGGCGGAATATCGCGCATGATCCCTTAGATGGGCCGCCCCGCCTGTCAAGGGAAGGGCTGGCCGCGCGCTCCGCACCGCTCAGGCGATCAGCAGCCGCGCCTCGTCCCCGGTTGCTTGCAGAAAGGCGATCGGCCCGCCTGCCTCCACGCCGTCCGGCAGTGCGTCCGCCAAAAGCCCCGCAAGCGCCAGCCCGCTCTGGCAGACCGTGATCGTGACGCCTAATGCCAGCGCCTCTGCGAGCAGAGCAGCCAGCGTCGGCAAGCCAGCGCGAATATGCGGGTCGTCCTGCGGCGCATGGATGGGGGCCGTGAGCAATGCCACGGCGTCCAGTTGCAGAAAGACCGCCGCCTCGCCGCCCAGCGTGGCCTGCGCCGCAGCCAGCATGAGCGCACCGCGAAATCGTTCCGCGTCCGCCGTCATGACGACGATCCTCAGCTCGCGCATAATTCTGCGGCGCAGGCGGGGCAGGCCGGGTCCTTGGCGACATCGAGCGAACGGAAGCGCATCGAAAGCAGGTCCGCGATGAGCAGCCGTCCCGCCATGTCCGGCCCGAAGGGAACGAGCGCGCGGATCACTTCCAGCGCGGCGAGGCTGCCAATCACGCCGGTCAGCGCCCCGATCACGCCGGTTTCGGCACAATTGCGCTCGGGTGCGTCCACCGGATTGCCCACCAGGCAGCGATAGCAGGGCTTGTCCGCCTCCCAACCGCGATAGGTGGCGAGCTGACCTTCGAACGGGCCGACTGCCGCCGATACCAGCGGGATGCGCAAGGCCTGCGCCGCGTCCGCGACCGCCAGCCGGGTCGCGAAACTGTCGCAGCCGTCGAGCACCACATCGGCGTCGCGCAGTATCAGGCTGGCATTATCCGCATCGATCCGCGCGTTGATCGGGATCAGCTTCACATCGGGATTGATCCGCGCCACCGCCGCCATAGCGCGTTCCGCCTTGAGCGCGCCGATGTCGGCGGTGCCGAACAGCACCTGCCGCTGGAGGTTGGACAGGGCGACATGATCGTCATCGATCACCCGGATGGTGCCGACGCCCGCCGCCGCGAGGTAGAGAATCGCCGGGCTGCCAATGCCGCCCGCGCCGATGACAGCAACGTCCGCCGACAAGAGCCGCGCCTGTCCCGCGCCGCCGATCTCCTTCAGCACGATATGGCGGGCATAGCGCTCCAGTTGCGTATCGCTGAGCGTCACGATGAGGTCACTCCGGTCGACCCGAAACCGCCCGAACCCCTTGCCGTCTCGTCCAGTTCCTCGACCTCGGCGAAGGACGCGATCTGCACCGGGGCGGCGACGAGCTGCGCGATCCGGTCGCCGCGCGCGATCACGAAGGGCTGATCGCCGAGATTGATGAGGATGATCTTGAGCTCGCCGCGATAATCGGGGTCGATCGTGCCCGGCGTATTGGGGAGCGAAATGCCATGTTTCAGCGCAAGGCCCGAGCGCGGACGGACCTGCACCTCATAGCCATCTGGTATCGCCATCGCGAAGCCGGTCGCGACGGCATGTCGGCCACCGGGGGGCAGCGTCAGGTCTTCGGCCGACACCACATCCATGCCCGCGGCGTGGGCGGTGGCATAGGCTGGCACGGGCAGGCCCTGCCCATGGGGCAGGCGCTTGAGGCGGATTTCAATCGGCGCGGAGGGCATCGGCGACCTTTTCCATGAGGCGGGTGGCGACGCCGGTCTTGGCCATGGCGGGCCAGCTTTCGACGCCATCGGCGGTGACGATGTGCACGGCATTGACGTCGCCGCCCATCACGTCGCCCGATACGTCGTTGGCGACGATCCAGTCCGCACCCTTCTTCGCCAGCTTGGCGCGCGCGTGATCCAGAACCGTCCGGGTCTCGGCGGCGAAGCCGATGAGCAGGGCCGGGCGGCGGGCGGATACGCCCAGCATCGCCAATATGTCGGGATTCTCGACGAGCGCGAGCGGGGCGGGCGCGCCCGAGCCGTCTTTCTTGATCTTCTGGTCCGCCGCATCGGCGGTGCGCCAGTCCGCCACCGCCGCGACCATGATCGCGACATCGGCTGGCAACGCCGCCTCGACCGCGATCAGCATCTCGCGCGCCGTCTCGACATCGACCCGCATCACCCCATTGGGCGTCGGCAAGGCGACCGGTCCGGCCACCAGCGTTACCCGCGCGCCCGCCTGCGCGGCGGCGGCGGCGATGGCGAAACCCTGCTTGCCCGACGAACGGTTGGCGATGTAGCGCACCGGGTCGATCGGCTCGTGCGTAGGACCGGCGGTGATGAGGATATGCCGCCCGGCCAGCCTGCCCTCTTTGGGAGGGGCGAAGTCGGGCTGGTCGGCAAGCAGCGTGTGCGAAGGCGGCAGGGCGAGCAGCCGCTCGATCTCGCGCGCGATGGCTTCGGGTTCGGGCAGGCGGCCCTTGCCATATTCGCCACAGGCCATGTCGCCATCGTCCGGCTCCAATATGTGGATGCCATCGCCACGCAGCCGCTCCAGATTGCGCTGCGTCGCCTTGTGATGCCACATCCGCACGTTCATCGCGGGCACCGCCAGCACCGGCTTGTCGGTGGCGAGCAGGATCGTGGTGGCGAGATCGTCGGCGATGCCGTTCGCCATCTTCGCCAGGATATTGGCGGTGGCCGGGGCGATGACGATCAGGTCGGCCTGCCGGCTGAGCTGGATATGGCCGATCTCGCGTTCTTCCTTGAGGTCGAACATATCGCCATAGACATGATCCTCGGTCAGCACGCCGAGCGACAGCGGCGTCACGAAGTGCGCCGCGCTGTCCGTCAACACCGCGCGCACGGAGATGCCGCGCTTTCTGAGCAGGCGGACCAGTTCGAGCGACTTATACGCCGCGATGCCGCCGGAGACGATGAGGAGGATGCGTTGGGTCATAGTCCTAAATGTAGCAGCGCAGTGGCAATCGCTCCAGCCGCCGCAGCCATCACCGCGACCACCGCATAGCGCCAGCCGCCGCCAACGCGGATCAGGCGGACTTCGGTGAGCGGCGGCGGTGGCGGTGCGCCGCCCTTTTCAGGGAAAGCGTCCTCTATCCGGCGGACGAGGTCAGGCAGGCGTTGCAACGTACGCCAGTTCTGGATGAGAGCGTCGGCGGCCTTCGCTTCCGGCCCCAGTTCGGTGCGCAGCCATTCCTTCACATAGGGACCGCTCGTCTCCCACATGTTGATTTGCGGGTCGAGCGCGGTCGCAACGCCCTCCACCATCACCATCGTCTTTTGCAGCAGCAGCAAATGCGGCTGGGTCTGCATATCGAAATCGCGGGTGATGGCGAACAGCCCGTCGAGCATGCCGCCGACCGACAATTCGCTGACCGGCTTGCCCCGCATCGGTTCGCCCACGGCGCGCAGGGCCGTCGCAAACTCCGCGACGTCATGATGGGCGGGCACATATTGCGCCTCGAAATGAATTTCCGCGACGCGTTTATAGTTGCCGGTGATGAGACCATAGAGAATCTCCGCCAGCCACATGCGCGCGCGGCGGTCGATCCGCCCCATGATGCCGAAATCGATCGCTGCGATCTCGCCAGCCGGGGTCACGAACAGATTGCCCTGGTGCATGTCGGCGTGGAAGAAGCCTTCCGCGATCGCCTGCCGCAGGAAGGCGTTGACCAGCCGCGCCGCGATCGCCTTCACATCATGGCCGGCGGCGATCAGCGCGGCGCGATCGGCGATCTTGATGCCATCGACCCAGGCCATGGTCATGACCTTGCCCGATGTCCGGTCCCAGTCGATCGCGGGGATCACATAGCCAGGCTCCGCCACCATCGCTTCGGACAGTTCGGACGCGGAAGCGGCTTCGCGCCGCAGGTCGAGTTCGCGCGCGGTCCATCGCTTGAGGTTGGCGATGACGAGGCGGGGGCGCAGGCGCGCGACTTCGCCGCCCAGCATTTCGAGATGGGCGGCGGCCCATTCATAGGTGGCGATATCGCGGTTGAAGCGATCGATCACGCCGGGGCGGATCACCTTGACCGCGACGGTGCGGCCATCGGTGGTGACGGCGCGATGCACCTGCGCGATCGAAGCGGCGCCAACCGGGACCTCTTCGAAAGCGGCGTAAATTTCTTCGAGCGGCCGGCCGAAACTCAGTTCGATCTGCGCGCGGATCGTTGCGAACGGCACCGGGGGAAGGGCGTCCTGCAAGCGCAGCAGGTCGTTCGCCGCATCCTCGCCGACCAGATCGGGCCGGGTCGCGAGCGTCTGGCCGAGCTTGATCGCCGCCGGACCGATCGCCTGAAATGCGTCGGCATAGCGCGGCTGTTTGGGCACGCGCGCACCAAAGCGGGCAAGCCGCGCCAGCCGCCGAACGGGGGCAGGGGTCAGCGGATCGCGCTCGATCCCGCGCAGCGCCCCGTGGCGCGCGAGAATCCGGCCCCATGTGAGCAGCCGCCAGATATGCGTCAGATGCGAAGCCACGTGTCGGTCAGATCTTCCAGCCGCTGTGAATCGCGACCATGCCACCCAGAATCGGCTCGACCTTTGTGTTCACAAAGCCTGCCGCGCGGATCATGCGCTCGAATTCCGGCATCGGCGGGAAGCGGCGGATCGATTCGATCAGGTAGCGGTAGCTCTCCTCGTCATTGGCGAGCAGCTTGCCGAGCTTGGGCACCAGCCGATGCGAATAGGTGTCATAGACATCCGAAAAACCGGGCCAGGTCGTCGTCGAAAATTCGAGACAGAAGAATCGCCCGCCGAATTTGAGGACGCGGTGGGCTTCCTCCAGCGCGCGGTCGATATGGGTGACGTTGCGAATGCCGAAGGCGATCGTATAGGCGTCGAAGCCACGATCGGAAAAGCTCAGCTCCTCGGCATTTTGCTCCGACCAGACGAGGCCATCCAGCCCCTTCTTTTGCTTCTTCTGCGCCCGCTCGACGCCGACGGCGAGCATTTCCGGGTTGATATCCGACACCGTGACCTGCGCGCCCTGCTTTGCCATGCGGAAGGCAATGTCGCCGGTGCCGCCCGCCATGTCGAGGATCGCTTCGCCTGCGCGCGGCTTGACCCGCGCGACGAACTGATCTTTCCACAGTCGATGCGCGCCCATCGACATGGCGTCGTTCATCAGATCATATTTGGCGGCGACATTGGAAAAGACGGCGCGGACCATGCCGGCCTTCTGCGTGGCATCGACGTCGCGATAGCCGAAGGATGCGGTGTCGTTCATGGCGACGCTCTAGCCATGATTTGGGCCGCCCGCCAGCGCCAAGGCTGGGATTATGACTGTCCTTAACCTAGATAGGGACAATGCCAGAGCTTCCCGAAGTCGAAACCACCGTCGCCGGCCTGCGCGCCGTGCTGGAAGGGGCGCTGCTCACCCGAGTCGAGCCGCGCCGCGCGGACCTGCGCTTCCCGATCCCCGTCGATCTGCGCCAGCGCCTGACCGGCGCGCGAGTCACCGGCCTGTCGCGGCGAGCCAAATATGGCCTCATCGATACCGACCGGGGCGACCGGATGATCTTTCACCTCGGCATGTCGGGGCGTTGGCGGATCGATCCGGCAGAGATCGGCGCGCACGACCATCTACTGATTGAAACCGATTCGGGGCGGCTGCTCGCACTCAACGATCCCCGGCGCTTCGGCTTCATCGATCTTGTGCGTAGCGACGCGGGCGAGGAATATCCGCCCTTCACCCGCATGGGGCCGGAGCCGCTGGGACCCGATTTCACCGTCGCCGCGCTCGCCACTGCGCTGGACGGCAAGGCGACGTCGATCAAGGCGGCGCTGCTCGACCAGCGAATCGTGGCGGGGCTGGGCAATATCTATGTGTGCGAAGCGCTCAACATGGCCGGTATCGCGCCGACATGCGCGGCACGGCAAATCAGCAGGGCGCGGCTCGGGAAGCTGGTCGAGGCGATTCGCTCGGTGCTGACCGCCGCCATCGTCGCAGGGGGATCGACCCTGCGCGACTATGCACGGCCCGACGGCGAGCTGGGCTATTTTTCGAAACAATGGCGCGTCTATGGGCGTGAAGGGCTGCCCTGCCCCTGTGGCGGCACGGTTCAGCGGCGCGTCGATGGTGGACGATCGTCTTTTTACTGTTCGTCTTGCCAGCGGTAAGATCAGGTTTTATTTGGAAACGTACGGCTCTATTCGCCCGTTAGAAGAAAATGATATTGGGATTGATAATGACATTTTTCAGAAGAGCGAAAAGCAGAATAGTGGGCCACGGAGAAGGAGAAATTTGGTCTGTTATGGTTAGAGCCTCCTACAAGGCATTGTTAAAAAGAGAACCTGAAGGGCGCATAGCTGACTCACTCGAGAGCACGCAATTGAGCGATACGAATTTTGCCAGGATCGTTTCCTTTATGGAAGATGTAGTCAACAGCGCGGAATATAGGAATTCGCTGCCTCCTCGCTTCGTGCAGCCATTTTCCGAGGATAGCTGGGTCACGGCGGATATCGTTGACGGCCTTAAATTACGTGTTGATCTGGGTGATTCTGGGGTTTCCCAACCCTGCATCAAGGGGGTGTATGAGCCGCTTGAAACCCACTTTGTGAAGCGGGTGGTAAAGAGCGGCATGACATTCCTTGATGTCGGTGCAAACATCGGTTGGTTTTCAATCCAGGCCGGAGCTTTGGTCGGTCCAAAAGGTAAGGTCATATCGATTGAACCCAGGAATACGACATTTCGAGAACTATCTAGGTCGGTTTTGGAGAACGGGTTTTCATCCAGGTTCGAACTACATAATATAGCAGTTGGTCGAGAAAGCGGCACAATGAAAATTGGCTGGACCGAAAATTCCGGCAATCCCGGTGGAACTTGGTCTTTGCCGGATGATGGACTGATTGCTATGTTCGATGAAAATAATGCCGTCATTCAGGAAATTCCGATGAGACGGATCGACGATGTCGTGGCTGGTCGAAAAATTGACTTCTTAAAGATCGATATTGAGGGCGCGGAGTCGATAGCTTTGGCTGGCGCGCAGAAACTGCTGAACGAGCAACGGCCTATAATCATGGCCGAAATTAACCCAGCGTTGCTTAAAATGGTGTCTGGTATAACCGTAGATGAGTTACTGACTCAGATTTTTGACCATGATTATATATGTCGTGTTTTGACCGAAACCGGTCTGGGAGCCGCCTACCGCGGCGAGGCGCTGCCGGAAGGTCACGATATGGTCAACGTCTCTTTTATCCCTTCTGAGCGAACCGACATCGATTAATCTATCGCGCTTTGTGTCGGTTAACACCATCCACCGGCTTGACCCCGCATCGCGATGTCTGTATCGGCCACGCCTTCACGAGCCACCGGCATGGTCCAGTCGGCTCTTTCACGCGATTTGAAAAGCCCGAGGATATAAATGGCCAATACGCCGCAAGCCAAGAAGCGCATCCGCCGCAACGAGCGCCGCGCCGAAATCAATGGCGCCCGCATCAGCCGCATCCGTACCCTGGTGAAGAAGGTGGAAAGCGCGCTTGCTCTTGGCGACAAGACTGCGGCGACCACGGCTCTCCAGAGCGTTCAGCCGGAGCTGGCGCGCGGCGTAGCACGCGGCGTGCTGCACAAGAACACCGCGGCCCGCAAGTTCGGTCGCCTGACCAAGCGGGTTAGCGCGCTCGGCTAAAGCCACCTTCGGCAAGCAGATATCAAAAGCCCGTCCCGATCCGTCGGGGCGGGCTTTTTTGCATGGGCCGTTCATGGAGCGGTCATTTTGGGGATTGGCGCATTTCCCGCGATTCGACGCGCTGCACCATAAAATGTCTTAAATAGTACGTTGATATATAGGGATATTTTATCCACGGCCAATTCCCGTGGGTTTACAGAGTCAACGCTGTTTATTTCACTTTTTTGACTAGTCTCGCCCTTGATCGGATGCGCCGGGCCTGTCTAATTTGCGCTTCGGGCCATCAATCGAATCATTCCGATGGTCATCAAACAGGCTGATTATGCGCAAGGAACTCGGGAAAGCGGGGGCTTTTTCCGGATAGGATTCTTGCGTCCTTTATTGGCCTGCGGGGCAGCATATATGATAGGGTCAGGGGTCATATGAAGGACGGGATGGCGATGGCGAGGCCTCAGACGGAATCGGGAGCGCAGGACGTTGCGTCGCTCGACGCCGCCTGGAGCGCTATTCGCACCGGCCTGCGCCGCGATATTGGTGCGCGCATGTTCGACCAGTGGCTCAAGCCCGTGGCGCTGGGCGATTATTGCCCTGATTCGCAGACGCTCGATCTCTATTTCGCTTCCGACTTCACCGCCAATTTCGTGTCCGGCCAGTTTGGCGACCGGCTGCGCATGGCCTGGCGCAGTGCCGCCGTGGGGGTCCGCGAGGTTCGCCTGCTTCGCGCGCCGGATGCGTCCGGGCCACGCCTGCTGGCGATCGCGGCGGCTCCCGTGGCGGCAGAAGATGCGCCGGTATCGGATACGCCGGTGTATGCCGCCAGCAATTTCCAGCCCCGGCATGATTTTGCGGGCTTCGTGACGGGGGAGAGCAATCGCCTCGCTTTGTCCGCGGCGCGGGCGATGGCGGGCAGGGCCGAGCCGCGTTTCAGCCCCCTGTTCATCCATGGTGGCACCGGCCAGGGCAAGACGCATCTGTTGCACGCGATCGCGGCCGCATTCTGCGCGGACATGCCGGGCGCGCCCGTGCTCTACATGTCGGCCGAGCGTTTCATGATGGAATTTGTGAACGCGATGCGGGCAAACGAGACAATGGCGTTCAAGGCGCGGCTGCGCGCCGCCCGGCTGCTGTTGATCGACGATATCCAGTTCATCGCCGGCAAAGGATCGACGCAGGAGGAATTTCTCCACACCATCAACGATCTCATCGATTCGGGCGCGCGCATCGTCATCACCGCCGATCGTGCGCCGCAATTGCTCGATGCGATCGACCCGCGCATTCTTTCGCGCCTCGCCGGTGGACTGGTCGCGGATATTCAGCCCGCCGCACTCGACCTCCGCCTCGCCATCCTCGAAGCCAAGCGCGCGATTGCGGGCGACCCGCCCGTGCCCGACGCGGTGATCGACTTCCTCGCGCGATCGATCCGGTCGAACGTGCGCGAACTGGAGGGGGCGTTCAACAAGCTGATCGCCTATGGCCAGCTGACCGGCCGGTCGATCGATCTCGAATTTGCGCAGGCGATGTTGGCCGACGCGGTGCGCGCCAATGCGCGCCGGGTCACGGTGGACGAAATCCAGAAGGTCTGCGCCGCCCATTTCAAGATCGACGCGTCGGAAATGCGCTCCAAGCGGCGCGCGCGGGCCGTCGCCCGTCCGCGTCAGGTGGCGATGTACCTCGCCAAGAAGATGACGCCGCGTTCGCTGCCCGAAATCGGCCGTATCTTCGGCGGGCGGGACCACAGCACGGTGATCCATGCGGTTCGCACGATCGAGGCGCTGCGCCAGACCAACCCCGACATCGACGCCGATGTCCGCGCGCTCCAGCGCCAGCTTGAGGGCTGAGGCGCCGCACGCATTATCAGACTGGCGCTGATCGCGGAGCGGGCTAGGCTTGGCCCTATGATTCGTGTCCTCTGCCTGTTCATCCTCGCTCTGCTGACGCCGGGTTTCGCCGTGGCGCAGACTCTTTCCCCAACGCCTGCCGCTCCGGCCGATGTGCGGGTCGCGCTGGAGACGAGCGCCGGGCGCATCGTCGTTGCCGTGCATGTGGGGCAGGCGCCCATCACGGGTGGCAATTTCCTGCGCTATGTCGATCAGAAGCGATTCGACGGCACGATCTTCTACCGCGCGTTCGGCACGCCGGATTATGGCTTCATCCAGGGCGGCACGAAAAACGATCCCAAGCGGGTGCGTCCGCCGATCACGCATGAACCCACGACCAGGACCGGCCTCACCCATGATGATGGCACCTTGTCGATGGCGCGCGATGTACCGGGCACGGCAAATGGGGATTTCTTCATCGTGCTCGGCAAGATGCCCAGCATGGATGCCGATCCGAAGGCTGCGGGCGATAATCAGGGCTATGCCGTGTTTGCCCATGTGGTCGAGGGCCTGGACGTGGTGAAGGCGATCGTCGCCGCCCCCCGATCGCCCACCGCCGGAGAAGGCGCCATGAAGGGGCAGATGCTGGAGCCGGCGGTGAAAATCGTCACCGCGCGCCGCCTGCCCTGACGAGAGCAAAAAGCCCGGCAATCATCAAATCGCCGGGCTTTCTACATTATCGCTAGGGAAGGCTGATCAGCCCTTGGTTTCAGGCGGGAGCGTGATCTTCACATTCTCGCCATTCTGCCCCGGAAAATTGGTGAACATCGCATCGATCAGGTTCGGCACCAGATAGGTCAGCTTGTTCGACAGCGATTGCGCGCTCGCCTTGCCTTCGAACAGGCGGCGATTGTCGGCGGCGCGATCGATCTTTAGCGACAGGTCGCTCGTGTAGACGGTGTAGCTCGTCACATCATTATAGCCGCCGCCAAAGCCCGGCCCGAACAGCCAGGGATCATAGAAGCCATAACCCCAGGGGCGGCCCCAGCGACCGCGAAAACCCCAGCCGCCATAGAAGAAGGGATCGGGCGAGGCGAAGCCAGTGCTGCGCACCTTTTCCCGCCCGGTATCGATATCATAGGCGACCCGCACGATCAGGTCGGCGCGCGCCGAATCGCTGGCGGCGACATAGCCGGTCTGCGCGAGCCGGGCTGCGACCAGATCGGCATAATGGGAAAATTCGAGACCGCCCGCGAGACGCGGATCATCCGCGACCACGGCAAAGCTTTGTCCCGCCGGTGCGGGCAGTTGCTGGAACCGGGCGACATCCGCCTTGAACGGCGTCGCGCAGCCCGACAGTGCCGCCAGCGCCAGAAAGGGTGCCGCGACCAGACCAATCTTGTTGAAACGGATCATTTTCCTGCGTCCTGTATCACGCTTGTGAACCACATATTCTTGCGCTCGGCGGTAGCAGAACGCAACTGAACATCGATTGAACGCGCGGAATACCCGCATGGCCGCAAACGACGCTCCCGATATAAGGACGGCGCGCGCCAGGACAATCCGTCAGGCTTTCAGCGCATCAGGCCCATGACGTCATAAGCGGCGCGCAGCGTTGGCTCGGCGGCGGCCGTCGCCTTTGCCGCGCCCTTTTCCAGAATCGCGTCAAGCGCCGCATCATCCGTGCGCAACGCCACGAAGCGCTCGCGGATCGGACGGAGCGTTTCGATCAGCAGTTCGCCCAGCGCCGGCTTGAAGGCGCCGAACCCTTTGCCCGCAAATTCCGCACAGACCGCGTCCGGGGTGCTGCCCGCCAGCACGGCATAGATGCCGACGAGATTGTTCGCTTCCGGCCGTCCGGCGAGGCCCTCCGCCGATTCGGGCAGCGGTTCGGGATCGGTCTTGGCCTTCTTCACCTTCTGCATGATGAGGTCGTCATCATCGGTCAGGTTGATGCGGCTCATGTCGCTGGGATCGGATTTCGACATTTTCGCGGTGCCGTCGCGCAGCGACATGATGCGCGCGCTCTCCTTGGGGATGATCGGTGCGGGCAGGGTGAACAGGTCGAGGCCGAAATCGGCGTTGAACTTCGTCGCGATATCGCGGGCCAGTTCCAGATGCTGTTTCTGGTCCTCGCCGACCGGCACATGGGTTGCGTTATAGGCGAGGATATCGGCCGCCTGAAGCACGGGATAGACGAACAGGCCGACCGACGCCCCTTCGCGGTCCTTGCCTGCCTTGTCTTTGAACTGAGTCATGCGGTTGAGCCAGCCGATCCGCGCGGTGCCGTTCAGCAGCCAGGCGAGTTCGGCATGGGCGGGCACGCGCGCCTGATTGAACAGGACCGAACGGTCGGGGTCGATCCCCGCGGCCACCAGCGCCGCGGCCATGTCGCGGACATTGCGGATGCGCTGTTCGCGCGACTCATGCACGGTGATCGAATGCATGTCCGCGAGGAAGAAGAAGCACTGCGACTGCGCGTCCATCTCATCCTGCATCCGCACCCAGTTGCGGATCGCGCCGAGATAATTGCCCAGGTGCAGATTGCCGGTCGGCTGGATGCCGGAAAGGACGCGCATGCTTGTGATCCGTTCTTCTATTTTGTGGCGGCTCGGCGGCGCAGCAGCGCTCTCAAGTCGGCGACCCGATAGGCGCCGGTCGCGAAACAGGCCAGCCCGTACATCGCGACGCCCGCGCCGACAAGAGCAGCGAGCGCCAGATAACGGTGCAGCATCGGCCCGGAAAGCCAGGGATAAAGCGGCCCGTCGAACAGGAACAGCGCGACCCCCATGACAACCGCGGCCAGCGCCAGTCGAGGCAGGCGGCGCTTCAACTGCGCGTCGGCGGCGAAATGGCCGCGCGCTACCAGCGTGCGATAGAGCATGGCGACATTGACGGTAGAGGACAGAGCGGTCGCGAGCGGCGGGCCGACATGGCCGAAGCCGAAGCGCCCGAGCAGGGGAATGAGCGCGATATTGCCGATGATGTTGATGAGGATCGACAGCATCGCGTAGCGCACCGGCGTCCGCGTATCGCCGCGCGCATAATAGCCGGGCGTCAGCACCTTGACGAGCACATAGGCGGGCAGGCCGATCGAAAAGGCCGACAGTGCCCAGCCGCAGCGGCGTGCATCCTCGACGGTGAAGCGGCCATATTGGAACAGGCCGCGCACGATCGGTTCGGCGACGACGATAAAGGCGATGGTGGCGGGCAGGGTCAAAAAAAGCGCCAGCTCGATTCCGCGATTCTGGGTTTCCATCGCCGCCTGTTCTTCCCCGCGCGAGAGCATGCGCGAGATGGTAGGCAGCAGGATGGTGCCAAGGCCGATGCCGATCAGTCCCAGCGGCAACTGGTTCAGCCGGTCGGCATAATAGATATAGGTGATCGATCCCGACGCCAGCAGCCAGCCGGATAGCGCCGTGGACACCAGCAGGTTGATCTGCGACGCGCCCGCGCCCGCCGCCGCCGGCAGGATCAGGCGGAGCAGATCGCGCACATCCTTGTCCATGCGCGGTCGCCGCAGCCGCATCGATACGCCCGCGCGACGGCAGGCAAGGATCAGCCAGATCAGTTGTAGCGCGCCGCCCACCGTGACGGAGATCGCCTGCACCCGCGCCGTCTCATATTCGTTCGCGCCGTGGAACAGCCACAGCCCGGCGATCATCGCGAGGTTCAGCAGGATCGGTGCGGCGGCGTTGACCCAGAATTTATCAAGCGAATTGAGAATGCCGCCCAGCAGCGAGGCAAGCGAGATCAGCGCCAGATAGGGCAGGGTGATCCGCGCCAGCATCACCGCGAAATCGAACTGCGCCGGGGTGGGATTCTGGCGAGAAAAGCCGCCCGACAGCGCCCAGGTGATCGGCCAGGCGGCGGCGATCAGCAGGATGGTGAAGCCGATCAGGACCGGCAGCAACACCGCCAGCGCGCGCTCGGCGAAATCATAGCCCGCCGGCAGACCGCCTTCGCCCGACGCCTTGCGATTGAACATCGGCACGAACGCCGCCGCGAACGCGCCCTCGGCGAACAGGGCGCGGAACATGTTGGGCAGGCGGAAGGCGACGCCGTTAAATGCGTCCGACGCGAAGCCCGCGCCGACATAGCGTGCTGCGAGCGAATCGCGCACCAGCGCCAGCACACGACTGGCGAGGGTAAGGCCGCCGACCGAGCCGAGGGCCTTGGCGAGTTTCACGAGATCATATTTCCGACCGTTCGCGCCGGACGAACCCGACGCTCGCCGCCGAGCGCAGGGCAGTGCGTCGGCTTCGCCTCAGCGATGCCCTTGCGCAAGCTCAGGGCGAACGGACGACAGGACATCGGTCGGTCAGGCGTTGCCGGCCGGCTCGCCCGCGGTCGCTTCCAGCTGCTGTGCCTGTTGCAGATAGAGCGCGCCGAAATCAATCGGATCAAGCAGCAGCGGCGGGAAGCCGCCATCGCGGATCGCATCGGCCAGCACGCGGCGCGCGAAGGGGAAGAGCAGGCGGGGCGCTTCGGCCAGCAGGAACGGCTGCATCTGGTCGTCGGGCACGTTGCGCATACCGAACAGCCCGGCATAGAGGAGTTCGACGGCAAAGGCGGTCCCTTCGGGCGCGGTCGCCTTGACCTCGATCTTGAGAGAGACCTCGACCACATCGTCCGCGACCTTTTCGGCGCCGATGTTGAACTGCACGTCGATCTGGGGCTGGTCCTGCCACTGATAGGCGGCCGGGGCGTTCGGATTTTCGAACGACAGGTCCTTCACATATTGGCTGATGAGCGCGATCTGCGGGGCCGTGTCTGCGCCATTGCCCTGCAAAATCGTCGACTGGATCGTATCGGCTTCGTCGGCCATCTTTTGTCCTTGCTAAGTCCCTGTCAGCGGTCGTCGTTGAACAGCCGCCGCTGTGACCCGCGCGCTTAGCAGGGGCGGATAAGCAGGGCAATGCCGCGCGGCGGCGCGCGCCTATTTGAATATGCGCCCAAACATGCCTATGTTGCCCGGATCAATCCTTCGAACAAAGGGTTTTGCCCCTCGTGTATGTGATCGTCATCCTCGCCATGATTGCCGGTTTTCTGGCGCTGCGGCTTTATTCGGTGCTGGGCAAACGGACCGGACACGAACAGGAGCCGGCGCCCCGGCCAGCGGAGGAACGCGCCCGCGTGACGCTGGTCCAGCCGCGTGCGGCCACCGACGGGGCCGCCGATTCGGTACGGCTCGCCGATGGCCTGATCGCGCCGGGCGGCGAAGCCGGTGTGCGCGCGCTGATCGCGTCCGATCGCCAGTTCGACGTGCCCCAGTTTATCGAGGGTGCGAAATCGGCCTATCGCATGGTGCTTGAAGCCTTCTGGCGCGGCGACCGGGAGGAGTTGGCCTGGCTGTGTGACGAGGATGTACGCGCGTCCTTCGATGAAGCGATCGCCGCGCGTGAAGCGCAGGGCGAAGTGCTCGACAATCGACTGGTGCGAATTGAAAAGGTGCAGATCATCAGCGCGGGGCTTCATGGCCGCGTCGCCGAAGTGACGTTGCGTTTCGAAGCCGACATTGCCGCGATCACGCGCGATCGCGACGGCAATGTCATTGCCGGGTCGATGACGGACGCGGTCGGCACCAACGACATCTGGACTTTCACGCGCGACATCGGCAGCGCGGACCCCAATTGGAAGCTCAGCGAAACCGACGAGATGGCATGAGCCAGCGTCAGTCGGGCGCGGCGCTGCTGGCCGCGTTGCTGCTCTCCGCCTGTGCGGGCGGAGTCATTCCCCCCTCGGGCGCAGGACCTGCACCGCAACGGCCAGCCCCCGCCAGCGACCGCACCGACGAGGTCGCGACGAGGCCTGTGCCCGCGACGCCGCGACCCGCCTTGCCGCCAGCACTCCCTTTCGATCAGGCGACCGACAGCGGGACCGCTGCGGGTGCGGGGCTGACGCGCGGCCCGGATATCGCCAGCCTTGTGCCGCCCGGCGAACGGTCGCGCAGGGCGTTGCAGGCGTTTCGCCTGTCCTGCCCCGGCCTGATGAAGCGATCAGACGCCAGCGGTCTGACGCGCGGGGCAGATTGGAACAACGCCTGCGCCGCTGCATCAAGTTGGCCCGAAGCGAGCGCCAACGAGTTTTTCGCCCGCTATTTCGAAGCGGTGCAGGTCGGCAACGGCGCGGCCTTCGTCACCGGCTATTATGAGCCGGAGATCGCAGGCGCACGGTCGCGGCAAGCGGGATATGATGTGCCGGTCTATCGCCGCCCGCCTGAACTGGTGGACGTCAATCTCGGCCTGTTCAGCGACAGTCTGAAGGGCAAGACGATCCGGGGCAAGGTGGACGGCAGCAATTTCGTGCCGTTCGACGACCGTGGGCAGATCGTTGCGGGATCGCTGGCAGGGCGCGGTCTTGAACTCGCCTGGGCGGCCGATCCGGTCGAATTCTTCTTCCTCCAGGTGCAGGGGAGCGGCCGGCTGCTGCTGCCCGACGGCGGCGTCATGCGCATCGGCTATGATGGGCAGAACGGGCGCGATTATAGCGGCATCGGCAAGCTGATGAAGGATCGCGGCCTCATCCAGACCGGATCGATGCAGGATATCATGCAATATCTGCGCGCCCACCCGGTCGAGGGGGCGGCGATCATGAACGAGAATAAGAGCTTCGTGTTTTTCCGCGAATTGACCGGCAGTGGGCCGGTCGGCGCGATGGGCGCGCCGGTGACGGCGGAGGCGACGGTGGCGGCGGACCCCAAATATGTGCCGCTTGGCGCGCCCGTGCTGCTCTCGCTGGACCGCGCCGAGCCGAACGGCATCTGGATCGCGCAGGATACGGGCGGCGCGATCAAGGGCGCGAACCGTTTCGACAGTTTCTGGGGCGCGGGCGCGCGGGCGCGCGGCATAGCGGGCGGCATGTCGGCGCGGGGCAGCGCTCTCATCCTGTTGCCGATCGGCACCTATGCCCGTCTTGGCACGCCATGAACCGCGATGGCGCGCCGATCCCTTTCCCCTGACGAAGAGACGCTCTGGACGGCGCTGACCCGATCGATCCGGCCGCTGCGCGCCCCAATGGAGCGCCTGAAAGTCGAGCGACCTGCGCCCCCACCAGCGTTTCCGGCGCCCGCGCGCAAAGGGTTAATGCCCCCTTCTTTCCGGGCCGTTGTTGCCTCGCCGGTCGCCGCTCCGGCGGCGGTTCTCGACTCAGCCTGGGAAAAGCGGATTCGCGGCGGGTCGCTGGCCCCCGAAATGACGATCGACCTGCATGGGCACAGCCTTGCGGCGGCGCACGCCCGGCTCAATCAGGCGCTGTCGGCGGCGATTTCCCGCGATGTGCGCGTCATCCTGGTGGTCACCGGCAAGCCGCCAAAAATGGGTGGTGTGGGGGACAGCACCCGACGCGGGGCGATCCGTGCGGAAATCGGTCAGTGGCTGGCGACCAGTTCCTACGCCACCAGCGTCGCCAGCGTTCGCATCGCGCATAGACGTCATGGCGGCGAAGGCGCGCTCTACATAATATTGCGGCGCAAAAAATAATATAAATCCCGTGTTTCCACTGACTTTTTCTTAACCAGTCTCCTTCATATCCAGTCGTTCGACAGGTCGGTGTTCGGCCGCGAGCGGGCAGGAGGCACATGCAGGGCGTGACACTGAAAAGCCGCGCCGCTGCCTTTGCTTGCAGCGCGGGGGCGCTGGTCTTCATTCTCTCGCTCGTGCTTGGTCAGGGGCAGGGCGACGATATCGTCGCCATCGGCCGCTCGCTCATCATCGCGATATTGTGCGGCGTCATGAGCTGGGGATCGGCCCAGCGCACGATCGCGACGACCGCCGCCGCGATCGACGCTGCGACCGAAAGACTGGTAGCGGCCGCCCATGGCGACCTCCAGTCGCGCGTGCCGAGCGGCATCGGTCTGGAACTGCCCGAACTGGCGGTTGCGATGGAAAGCCTGCTCAGTCAGGTGCGCACCAATCTGGATCATGTGCAGACGCTGGCGCTGTTCGATCAGGTGACGGGCCTTGCCAATCGTGCGAGCTTTTGCCGGCAGGTCGAACGCCATCTTACCGAACGCACCGACGCGGGCATGGCGGCGCTGCTCTTCATCGATCTCGACGGATTCAAGAGCGTCAACGATACGCTGGGCCATGCAGCCGGGGACCAGTTGCTCGCGCGCGTGGCCGGGCGATTGCGCGAAGTGGCGATGGCGCAGGCGAGCGCGGGCGTAGGCGATGCGGTGATCGGGCGGCTGGCCGGCGACGAATTTACGATGTTCTTTCCGAGCCTGCCCGGTCCGGACGCGGCGCAGCGGATCGCGCGCGCGATCCAGTTCGCGCTGAGCGAACGGTTCGATCTGGGCAGCCAGCATGTCGACCTGGGCGCATCGATCGGCATCGCCTGCTATCCCGACCATGGCGAGAGCCTGTCCGCGCTGCTGCGGTCGGCGGACATCGCCATGTATCATGCCAAGCATGAAGGGCGCGGGCGGGCCGAGATGTTCACCGCCGAACTGGCGCTGGAAGCCTCCGACCGCGCCGAGCTGGAGCAGGACCTGTTGCGCGCGCTGGAGCGCGAGGAGTTCCTGCTAGAATTCCAGCCGCAGATCGACATCGTCACCGGCCGCGCCGTGACCGCCGAGGCGCTGGTGCGCTGGGCGCATCCCGAGCGCGACATCGTGCTGCCTGGTTTTTTCGTGCCGGTAGCGGAAGAAAGCGGGACCATCGTCGCGCTGGGCGACTGGGTGATGGGCCGGGTCTGCGAAACGGCGGCGCGCTGGGCGGCGCAAGGCATTCAGCAGCGGATTGCCATCAATATTTCGACGCGGGAACTGGCGCAGGCGGATTTCTTCCTGCGCTTGCGGCACGCCATGAGCGTCCACCAGACGCCGCCGTCGATGCTGGAGCTGGAGATTACCGAATCGCTGGCCATGGAGATGGAAGCGCGCATCCTCGACCAGTTGAGCGCGTTGCGGCGGGACGGGGTGCGAATCGCGATCGACGATTTCGGCACTGGCTATTCCAACCTTGCCCGGTTGAAGGAACTGCCGGTCGACCGGGTGAAGATCGACCGCAGCCTGGTGCGCGACATTGTGACATCGGCCGAGGCGCGCACGATATGCAGCGCGGTCGTCGGCCTCATCCAGGGGCTGGGCATGGAAGTGGTGGTCGAGGGTATCGAGACGAAAGCGCAGATGGAGATGCTGCGCGTGATCGGCTGCACCTTGTTTCAGGGCTATCACCTCGCGCGTCCGACACGCGAAGCGGATTATCTCGGTCGTTTTGCGGCGACGCTGATCGAGGCTGAGCGCCGCTCGGTGTGAGAGGTCGCTCTCTCGCGCATTTCCAAACGGTCTCCGATCAGGGATTCAGGGCGCGACGGATGATGAGACCGTAAATCCGTGCAAGGTTGCGCAGATCGTCCAGCGCCACCGCTTCGTCCAGCTTGTGCATCGTCGCATTGTTAAGGCCGAATTCGACCACCGGGCACAGACGCGAGAGAAACCGCGCGTCGGATGTGCCGCCGGTCGTCGATAGTTCCGCCTCGATCCCGGTCACGTCGAGGATCGCGCCCGCGACCAGCGCCGACAAGGCGCCCGGTTCCGTCAAAAAGGGTTCGCCGCTGATCTTCGCCTCGACCGTGCCACCTTCCGTGGCGGCGATCGCGGTAATCCGTTCGATCAGCGAATTGCCGCTGTGCCGGTCGTTGAAGCGGATCGAAATGCGTGCGGTCGCCGCGCCCGGAATGATGTTGTGCGCCGGATTGCCGACCTCCAGATCGGTGATCTCGATATTGCTGGGCTGGAACCAGTTCGTGCCCTCGTCCAGCACCTCCGCCTCGATCGTGGAGAGGATGCGGACAAGGCGCGGGATCGGATTGTCGGCGAGGTGCGGATAGGCGACATGGCCCTGGCTGCCCGCGACCCGCACCCACATGTTGACCGAGCCGCGCCGGCCGATCTTGACGACATCGCCCAGCCGCACCGAAGAGGTGGGTTCGCCGACGAGGCACAGGTCCGGGCGCAGTTCGCGCGCCGCCATCCGTTCCATCAGCGCCAACGTGCCATAGGTCGCCGGCCCTTCCTCATCGCCGGTGATGATGAGGCTGATAGTTCCGGGCAGATCGGCGGGCAGGTCCGCCAGTGCGGCGACGAAGGCGGCGATCGCGCCCTTCATATCGACCGCGCCGCGCCCGTAGAGCAGGTCGCCCCTGATCTGCGGGCTGAACGGATCGGCGGTCCAGCCCGGCCCCGGCGGCACGACGTCGAGATGTCCGGCAAAGGCGAAATGCGGCCCTGCCCCGGTCATGCGCCAGGCGAGCAGATTTTCGACCGGCCCATCGGGCGCTTCCCCTGTCACGAAACGATCGACGGTGAAGCCGAGCGGCGACAGCATCGTTTCGAGCGCGTCGAACACCGCGCCGCGCGCGGGGGTGACGGACGGGCAGGCGATCAGGCGTTCGGCAAGGGCCACCGGGTCGGCGCTGGTGCTGTTCATGCTCATAGGGTCGCGTTAGCGAATGGGATCAGGCTTGGCCAGCAGCTGGAAAGGGAAGAGGATGCCCAAGGTCGATCTTGCGACGATTCCGCAGACCCGCAATACCGGCTATCCGGCCGAATATGCGGCGGCGGTGCGCGGCCGCTGGGTCCGTCGCCTTGGCCCGGTATTGGAGCTGTCCGACTTCGGCGTCAGCCATGTGGTGCTCAAGCCCGGCGCCTGCTCGTCCCAACGCCACTGGCATGAGGAAGAGGATGAATATGTCGTGATGCTGGCGGGGGAAGCGACGCTGGTCGAAGAGGAGGGGCGGGCACCGATGCGCGTTGGCGACATGGCGGTTTTTCCCAAAAACAGGCCCAGCGGCCATCAACTGGTGAATGAAAGCGATAGCGACTGCGCGTTTCTGGCGTTTGGCCGGCCGCCGACGGGCCATTGCCATTATCCCGACATCGATATGGATTATGCGGCTGGCGTTTACAGGCGGAAGGATGGCAGCCCGTTTTAAGCCTCTATGGCGTTCCCGTCGGAGATTTGGCGGATGGGCCGTCCAGCGCGGCGACGGTGCCGTTCCCCTCGAGTTCGCCTGCCATCGAGGCTGCGACCTTCTCGGCGGTGGCCATGACGCGCAGGATATTTTCGCCCGCCAGCTTGGCGATGTTGGCGTCGCTCCAGCCGCGGCGCATCAGTTCGGCGAGCAGGGCGGGGTAGGTATCGACGCCGCCCAGCCCCTCGGGCATGCGGCCCACGCCGTCGAAATCGCTGCCGATGCCGACATGGTCGACGCCGGCCACTTTCGCGATATGGTCGATATGATCGGCGACCTGGCCTAGCGTCGCGACCGGCTCGGGATTGGCCTTCTCCCACAGTTCCAGTGCGACTTTTGCGGCTACAGGGTCGCCGATATGCAGTCCGCCGAAGGGCGGTGCATTGTTGCGCGCGATCTCCGCGCTGCGGGCCGCGCCCCAGACGCGGCGGGCTTCCGAAATATATTGCGGGGCATAGTTCACCATCACCACGCCGCCATTGGCCGCGACCTGACGCAGCACCGCGTCGGAGACATTGCGCGGCGACTCGCATAGCGCGCGAGCGCTGGAATGGGAGAAGATGACCGGCGCTTTCGTGACGCGCAGCGCGTCGACCATCACCTGTTCGCTGACATGGCTGAGATCGACCAGCATGCCCAGACGATTAAGTTCATGCACCACCGCTTCGCCGAACGGGGTCAGGCCGTCATGGCGGGGATCGTCGGTGGCGCTGTCGGCCCAGGCGAGCGTGCGACTGTGGGTCAGCGTCAGATAGCCCGCGCCCAATTGCCGGTAGGCGCGCAGGATCGCGAGGCTCTCGTCGATCTGGCCGCCGCCCTCGACCCCTATCATCGATGCGATCCGGCCCGCCTGGTGCGCGGCGCGGACCTGCGCCGCCGTGGTCGCGAGCGTGAATATCTGCGGATAGCGGCGGGCGAAGCCGTGGACCAGTTCGATCTGTTCGATCGTATCCCTGACCTGTTGCAACGGCGGCAGGTCGGCGGATACCCAGACCGACCAGAATTGCCCGCCTACTTTCCCTGCGCGCAGGCGAGCGATGTCCGTCTGGTAATCCTTTGCGTCCAGCCGGTCGAGCGAGATGGTCCAGCGTGCCGCCTTCGCCTTTTCGGCGAGCGCCTCGGCCCAGTCATTATGCCCGTCAATGAGCGGCGTGCGGGCGAGCAGTCTTTCGATCCGCGCTGTTTCGGTGGCAGGCGCAGCCTGAACTGGCGATGCCAGCGCGGCGATCAGCAAGGGCAGCAGGGCGCATATCTTCATGGGAGGGAGCCTAAAGCGGGCCGACCTCAAGTCAATCGTGTCGCCAATGCCCGCACGGGCTTTTCTCGTGCGCCTGCTCTGCTAGACCCAATGCGATGATCGACCCCGTTTTGCTGTTGCAGGCCTATTCCATCGGCGTGTTCCCGATGTCCGACGATCGCGACGCCACGGACATTTATTGGGTGGAGCCGAAACGGCGCGCGATCCTGCCGCTGGACGGCTTTCACCTGTCGCATTCGCTGGCGAAGGTGATCCGCAGGGAGCGGTTCCGCGTCACGGCCAATCGCGATTTCGCCGGGCTGGTGGCGCTGTGCGCGCAAGCCGCGCCGGATCGGCCATCGACCTGGATCAACGATGCGATCGAGCGCGCCTATCGCCATTTGCACGAGATCGGCTTTGCCCATTCGATCGAATGTTGGGACGGCGAGGAACTGGTCGGCGGTCTCTATGGCGTGGCGCTCGGCCGGGCCTTTTTCGGCGAGAGCATGGTGTCGCGCCGCACCGATGCGTCGAAGGTTGCGCTGGCATGGCTGGCGGCGCGGTTGCGGGCGGGCGGCTTTACCCTGCTCGACTGCCAGTTCATGACCGATCATCTCCACTCGCTCGGCGCGGTGGAGATCAGCCAGAAAGATTATCTGGCGTTGCTCGGGCCGGCGGTAGCGGGCGTGCCGCTCGGCGCCGGACTCGCTGGATTGGCGGGCGGCTCGGGCGAGGCGGCCTCGCTCGCATTCGCGCCGCTGACGGGCGATGGCGCGGATTTGCCGCCGCCTTCGCCCTTGTCACCCAGTTTGACCGTATCCGGGCCGGTTTCGGGCCACTCCATCGTGCAGCTTTTGACCCAGACGTCATAGATCGGGTGCTGGACGACATTGCGGTCGGGGCGGTCGCGGAACAGCCAGCCGGAAAAATTGCGCCGCCATTTGCCGTCGGCGCTGCTGCGCACATCGAGCTGTACGAACGCGCCTACATCCTGAATATTTTCCCACGGCGCGGTGGTCTCGCACGCCTGAAGGCGGACGATGGCGTCGCCAGCGCGCAGCGCCTCGCCGGGCTTCATGGTGAGGCTCTGGGTAATGCCGTTGCGTTTGTTCAGCAGGCCGATCACCGCTACCCGTTCCGCCATGGGCGTGCCGGGCAGGGCGGTCGCGCCGCCACCCCGGATGGGCGCGCCTTCCACCCGCACAGGGCCGGTCTGGTTGGCCGCCGGCACATCATTGCTGCCGCAGGCGGAGAGCAACAGGGTGCCGCAAAGGATCGACAGGAGACCCCCCGCCGGACGCGGCATCATGATGCGTCGGGGCTCCACGCTTCATAATCGCCGGTGGCGCGCTGGCGCTGACCGCCCTTTTCGAGCGCGCCCGACGGGCGATAGGCGTCGATGGTGCCGGTGGCGTTGGGCGTGAATTCCCGTTCCCAGATGCGCGGTGGCGGCAGAAAGCTTTCGGGCGTGCCCTCGATCGTGTGGTGCAGCCAGCCATGCCATTCGGCGGGCACGCGGCTCGCATCATTGGCGCCGTTATAGATCACCCAGCGGCGGGGATTGCCATCCAGCCCGACGCCACCCTGATAATAGATATTGCCCTGATGATCCTCGCCCACTTTCGCGCCCTTGCGCGAGGTGAAGAGGGCGGTGCCGATGGTCGCGCCATCCCACCAGGTGAAGATCTTGCCTAGGATTCCCATAGGCGAACCGCTTACTCCGGGCTGCGGGCGATTGGCAAGGCGGTTATGGGCCGTCCCTAGTTCGCCGGACAGAAATTAAGGTAGACCGCGACTTGCTCGTCCGGCGCGGCGCATCGGCCCCAGCGGACGCGATCCTCCTGGTCGATCCCCAGTTCCGCCGCGCGGCCGCCGCTCAGTTCGAGTACGGCCGCGACCGGAATGCCCGCCGACACCGGGATGCGCGACAGTGGCTCCGCCCGTTCCTTGATGAAGGCGATCGTCCCGTCGGTCCGGATAAAGAGCATGTCGAGCGGAATGAGCGTATTTTCCATCCAGAAACTCGCGGTGCGCGGCGGCGACATCGGGAAGAGCATGCCGCCATCGGCGTCGAGGCTTTTGCGGTACATGAGGCCGCGTTCCTGCTCCTGCGGTGATCGCGCGACCTCGACGTTGAAGCGATGCTCGCCCTTGGCGCTATGGACGACGAGGGGGAGGAGGCTCCGTGCGGCGGACGCGCTTGCTGTGCTGTTGTCCGGCGTGGCCGGGCGGGACGAGCAGGCGGAAACGCCCATCAACAGGGCGGTGAGGAGCAAGCGGGTCATGCGGTGAGGCCTAGCCGATTTTCCGGGGAGTCGGGAGGCGATTAACCCTCATTGTCCGGCCGCTCCGGTGGCGTGCCGGGCGGCGCATCGACCCAGCGGCGGGCGGTGCCGAAATCATGGCCTGCGCGCAGGAAGGCGGCGACCGCCTTTTCACGCTGCGCCGGGTCAGGCGCTGCGGCGGCATAGGGGCCGATCCGTTTGCGGCGGGCGAAGCGGTCGGCGGCGTCCCAGTGGGCCGCCTCATCGGGCGGGGTCGCGGCGCGGCGGTCCTCTTCCTCGATCCCGGCCTGCCGCAGCGCCTGATCGACCCGGCGCGCGCCAAAGCCACGGCGGGCGAGCGCGCCGCTCTTCATCACGGCATAGGCGCTGTCATCGACATAACGCAGTTCGCCCAGCCGCGCGACCAGCGCATCCGGCGTGGCGGGAGTCTCGCCCGCCCAGCCGCGCTCGCGCAGCTTGCGTTCCAGATAGGCGAGCAGGCGCGCGCGGCTGGTGGCGAAGCGCCCAACATAGCGGAGCGCGAGGTCGCGCAAACCATCCTCATCGAGCGGCGGGGCGGGGCCTTTGCGGGTCATGAGATGTGCATCATTCGGGCCATCATGCGCGCGCCGCCATGTTTATGCCACAGTCGGGCCGGAATTTCACCGCGCCTTATGCGCTAAAAGCGGAGTTTGATATGCAACGGGCCGTGCAAGCCGGGTTCAAAGATGATAGCGGCCGCCGGACGAAATGATATGAAATTGGGTGACACCAATATGACGGGTTCGCAAATGATGAATGACAGCGCGGCAATCGCTCCCACGCCAACGATGGATGACCTGCCGCGCCGCTTTTCGGATTTCGAAACGCTGGGCGAGGCTCTGGACTATGCGGCGCGCACCAAGCGGGGCCTGAATTTCCACGACGCGCGCGGCAATCTGGCGCGGCCCTATCCGTTTTCCGAGCTGCGCGGCGATGCGATCGCCTGCGCGCACCGGCTGGTCGCGCATGGTATCAGGCCCAAGGACCGGGTGGCTCTGGTGGCGGAGACGGGCGCTGATTTCGCGCAACTATTCTTCGGGATCATCTATGCCGGCGCCTGGCCGGTGCCGCTGCCGCTGCCGACCAGCTTTGGCGGCAAGGAAAGCTATATCGATCAGTTGATAGTGCAACTGTCGAGCTGCGACCCGCATCTCTTCCTGTTCCCCGCCGAGCTGGCCGAGATGGCGGGTGAAGCCGGGCGGCTGCGCGGCGTCGAAAGTATCGCCTTTGAAGATTTCATGAAACTGGCGCCCAAGCCCGGCCCGCTGCCGCAGGCCCGGACCGAAGACATCGCCTATCTGCAATATTCGAGCGGATCGACCCGCTTTCCCCATGGCGTCGCCGTCACCCATCATGCGCTGCTGAGCAATCTCGCCGCGCATAGTCATGGCATGGAGGTGCAGGAGAGCGATCGCTGCATCAGCTGGCTGCCCTGGTATCATGACATGGGGCTGGTCGGCTGCTTCCTGTCGGTCGTCGCCAATCAGGTGTCGACCGACTATATGAAGACTGAGGATTTCGCGCGCCGACCGCTCGCCTGGCTCGACCTCATCAGCCGGAACGAGGGCACCTCGATCAGCTATTCTCCGACCTTCGGCTACGACATCTGCGCGCGGCGCATGTCGAGCCAGACCAAGGCGGCCGACCGCTTCGACCTTTCCCGATGGAGACTTGCGGGCAATGGCGCGGACATGATCCGCCCCGACGTGATGCAGAGCTTCGTCGACGCCTTCGCCGATGCGGGCTTCAGTCCGCGCGCCTTCCTGCCCAGCTACGGCCTTGCCGAAGCGACGCTCGCCGTCACCATCATGCCGCCGGGTGAGGGCATCGTGGTCGAACTGGTCGAGGAAACCGACCTGTCGGGTGGTGATGCGACCGAGGGACGGCCGCAGCGGTTCCGCTCCATCGTCAATTGCGGCAAGCCCGCGCGCGGCATGACCGTGGAAATTCGCGACGAGGATGGCGGCATCCTTGATGAGCGCCAGATCGGCAAGATCTGGACCACCGGGCCGTCGCTGATGGTCGGCTATTTCCGCGATCAGGAAGCGACCGACGCCTGCATGGCCCCCGACTCGTTGAACCGCGTCTGGCTCGATACGGGCGACATGGGGTATCTCAGCGAAGGCTATCTCTACATCGTCGGCCGCGCCAAGGACATGATCATCATCAACGGCAAGAATCACTGGCCGCAGGATATCGAATGGGCGGTGGAGCAGCTTCCCGGTTTCAAGCAGGGCGATATTGCCGCCTTCGCGATCACTACCTCGGGCGGTGAGGAAGCGCCCGCCGTGCTCGTCCATTGCCGCACGTCGGACAATGAAGAGCGCTCGCGGCTGCGCGACCAGATCCGCGAACGGGTGCGCGCTATCACCGGCATGAACTGCGTCGTCGAACTGGTGCCGCCGCGCACCCTGCCGCGCACCAGCTCGGGCAAGCTCAGCCGCTCCAAGGCGCGCAATCTGTATCTGACCGGCGAAATCCGGCCCTACGACATCGCGGCCTGACCGGAAGCCGGTGCGGATGCGCCAGAAGGCGCATGTCGTAACAAGCCCCCAGGCTTAACGGCAGGGTTACCAAATCATAACGGGTTGCTGTTACCGCGATGGCGTGGGTAGCGATAGATCCAGGTCTCTGGCGATCGATCGCCGGGATGGCGCCTCTTTTTGGGCCGTCATGGGCTTTGGTGCGCCCGGCGGCGAGGCGTCGGCAACCATCCTCGCGGCGCAACTGCGGGCGGCCGATCGCCTGTTGATTCTCCGTCTGGCGATGACGTTTTTCGGCCTATTGTCCCTCTGGCGGATGTTCGGGCATCTGGCTTGGTCGGCGACGCTGGCGATGTGGATCGTCGGCTTATCGGCATCGACCATGTTGGATGCGCCGTCAGCGTGGAGACGGTGGCACGGCGGTTATGCGGCAGTGACGACGCGCGATCTGCGCAAAGTCGGCTTTCATGGGCTGTTGCAGGGTGCAGGCTGGGCGGCTTGCCTGCTATTCTTGTCCCGATCAGGCGCGCCAGACGAGATGACGGCGCTGTGGATGCTCGGCAACTGCATCATGCTTTGTGGCGCGATCAGCTTTGCCGTTGCGCCGTTGGCCGCTGCCGGCTTCCTGCTGCCGTTGATGCTGGGTGCCATCGCGATGATCGGCGGGGACGGGCTTTTCTTGCAGGCGTTGGCCGCGATCTATGCGATGTTGCTCTTGGTCGGCTGTGCGCTTTATGCCCGCAGCTTCGCCGCGCAGTGCGGCGTAGCGGCATTGCTGATCGAAAAAACCGAGGTCGAAAGGCTGCTGCTGCGCGAGTTTGACGATGGCGGATCGGACTGGCTGTGGCAGACCGACGCCAGACGACGCATATATGGCGCATCGACGCGCTTTGCGGAAAGGATCGGCCTCGAACCGGCCAAACTCGATGGCGCGTCCTTCGTCCAGCTGCTGTCGGGCAGTGCGTGGGAAAGCGGGCATTTCGCGGCGGGAACGCGGACGCTGGCGGATCATTTCCGGCAGGGCGAGAATTTCAGCAATCTGATCCTCCCGGTGGAAGTGAGCGGCGCAACCCGTTGGTGGCGATTATCGGCTCTGGCGCGCCACGACGGGAAGGGCGCGTTCCTGGGATATCGGGGCGTCGGATCGGACATTACCGAGCAGCATGAGGCCGCGGAGAAGATCAACCGGCTGGCGCGGTTCGATCCCCTGACCGGACTGCCCAATCGCAGCCATCTTCGCGCGATGCTGGATCAGGCCATGGACGCAGCCGGTGGGCGCAAGCCCGGCTGCGCCTTTGTGATGATCGACCTCGATCGCTTCAAGGCGGTCAATGATTCGCTCGGCCACCAGATCGGGGATCGATTGTTGAACGAGGCGGCGGCCCGGCTGCGGCGGGTCTGCGCCGATGGCGCCTTTTGCGGGCGCATCGGCGGTGACGAGTTCGGCGTGCTGGTGCCGCGCGTCGCCGATACCGCCGCACTGGCGGAGTTCGCCCACGCCATCATCGACGCCCTGTTGGCTCCCTATCGGATCGATGAGCATCTCCTTTATGTCGGGGCGTCGGTCGGCTCGGCCCTGTCGCCGGGGGATGGACGCGAATCCGAAGCGCTGATTCGCAGCGCAGACCTCGCCGTCTATCGGGCGAAGGGGGACGGCGGCGGCGTTTATCGCCCCTATGAGCCGCAGCTTCATGCGCTGGCCGAGGAGCGCCGCTTGCTGGAACTGGCGTTGCGAGAAGCACTGGACAAGGACCAATTGCATATCCTGTATCAGCCGGTGGTCGACGCGATCAGCGGTGCCGTGACCGGCTTCGAGGCGCTGGTGCGCTGGAACCACCCGGAGCTGGGCGCGATTTCGCCCGCCAAATTCGTGCCGGTAGCGGAGGAAGCGCGGCTGATCGCCCCGATCGGCGAATGGGTGCTACGTACCGCCTGCGCGGAAGCCGCGAACTGGCCCGACCCTGTGTCCGTGTCCGTCAATGTGTCGGCGGAGCAACTGACGCATGCGAATTTCGTTTCGGTGGTTGTCTCCGCGCTCGCCCATGCCGGGCTGGACGCGCGCCGGCTGGAACTGGAAGTCACCGAAAGCCTGTTCATGCACGAGGATGCCGGTGGGCTGCGCGTGCTCGATCAGCTGCTGGCGCTGGGCGTACAATTATCGCTCGACGATTTCGGCACCGGCTATTCCTCGCTGGGCTATCTCCGCCGCACCCGCTTCAACACGATCAAGATCGATCGCAGCTTCATCGTCGGCGCCGCCAATGATACGCCCGAAAGCCTGGCGATCATCCGGGCGGTGGTGACGCTGGCCGACAGCCTCGGCATGGCGACGATCGCGGAAGGCGTCGAAACCCAGGCGGAACTGAACATGGTGCAGCGCATCGGATGCAAGAGGGTGCAGGGCTATTATTTCGGCCGGCCGATGGAAGCGCGCGACGCAGCCTTGCTTTTCCCCCGCGACAGGATGCAGGCGCGGGCCTGACAGTCGGTCAACGCGCCAGCAACTGCCGCTCTATCATCGTCCACAGGCTGGAAAATTCCTTCGCCGCCGGAGATGACGGGGCGAACGCTCCCAGCGGCTTGCGGCGAACCGTCATCTGCTCGATCGTGCTGGCCATCGGTATCGCCGACCAGCCGGGCTGTTCCTCCAGCGCCTTGCGATGCAGCGCGCGGCGGCGATCAACCATCGAATAGACCGGCAGGATCGGCGCGTGGCTGCCCCCGCGCTGGACGAGATAACGCGCCACCTCGCCCATCGCCCGCTGCGACAATGGCGATGGAATGACCGGGATCACGATCATGTCGGCGGCACGCAACACCTGCTCGCTGGTTTCGGTAAGGCCCGGCGGGCAATCGAGGATGATCCGGTCATAATCGCGGCCCAGATTCTCGATCAGCTTGGCGAGCCGTTTTTTCTTGTCCATCTCGCGGAACAGATGGTCGAGGCTGCGCAGCGATGTGTCGGCCGCGATCAGATCCAGCCCCGGCACGGTCGATGGCTGGATCAGCTTGTGGACGTCCACATCCTTGCTGAAAATCGCTTGCGCCGCGTCGCGGCTTGTCCCGTCGGTGGACAGAAGCCAGCTCGACGCCGCCTGCGGGTCGAGATCCCACAGCAAGGTGCGACGCTTCGATATGCTGGCGGAGGCCCAGGCGAGGTTGATGGCGAAGGTCGTTTTGCCGACGCCGCCTTTCAGACTGTAGACGGCGATGGTCGCCAATGAGATGCCCTTTGCCATGGGCGCGAGGCTAAGTCCTCCTGCGCCCCCGTGGCAAGCACTCAATCACGCGATTGTTACGGATATAAGACAAGGAGGGCAGTTCATGGTTTCTATCGGCGAGATCCCGCTTAGCTCAGCCAATCAGAACATGTATGCCTGGGGGGCGGATACGCCCCCCCCGGACATGCAGTGGACTTATTAGCTGAGCTTAACGACCGCGCTTGAGGAGGGAAGATGGTGCCTTCGGTGCCAGCTTCGCCGCGACTTCGCTAGCGCTGCCCCTTACGTAAAGGCTTTGTTCCTGATCGAATACAAGGCGGGTTATCGAATTGTCATCGTCATGTTGCACAATCCAACGGACCGTCTGAGTGTTCACTATTACGGGATATTCTTTGCCATAGGCAAGTCCATTAAGTTCAATCAGCATAACAGCTCCATGATGATTATGTTGAACCTTGCATAGTCACATCGCCGCTCTTAATGCGGCTGAGCTTTGCGAGGGGAAGTTTCTGTGACATGCGCAGCAAAGTCAAGTCTCAAGAGGAGCGGCAATGGCCTACATCGATGACGATCATGCGGTTCTTTCGCTCGGGTGCAGTTGCCAGACCAATCATCAGATCAATGCCCAGATCGAGGCGATACAGGCCGTGCTCAATGGGACGAATTCCCAACAGATCGGCACCTATTTTGATTGGTTGATCGCGCCTTCGGCCAGCGTGGAGCGCCTGATCGACGGCCGACTGCCGATCCCCGCGACGCCCGACGATATCCTCTGGCATCGCGGCAAACCGGAATATGCAGGTTATGGCAGCTTATTTTACCATGAATTCCTAAATAACGCCCATGTGAATGAATATAGCGATAGTGGGTTGGCAACTTTACGTGCAAAATTTTCGCATACCACCGCCAATTTTTTGCGGTGCGTCCAAGACAGGAGGACGACGTTCGTTTGGTCCAACACCCAGAACAACCTCGATCATGTGGCGAGGGAATGCGATGGGTTGGATCTGATGTTGGACAATGTCGTGATCGATCGGATCGTCGCGTCAGGCGATAAGGTGGCCGGGCCGGCAGCGCGCTATATATTCGTAACATATGAGAGACGGGTAGAACCCAATCTGCGTTATGACCCGGCGCGTGTGACCGTGCATGTTCTTCCGCCCGATAATTCAGTATGGGAGGGGTGCCAGGATGATTGGCGCCAAGTCTTCATGTCGCTAAATCACTAAAGCAGCGTTTCCCCTATAGCAGTTTGCGGACTCGCTCCGGCGGCCGGGCGATGACCGCGCCCTTTTGCGTGATGACGATGGCGCGTTCGATCAGGATCGGGTGGGCGGCCATCGCCTCGAGGATCGCGGCGTCGTCGCTGGTGTCGAGGCCCATGTCCTTCACCACGGCTTCGCCCTTGCGCAGCGCCTGCGAGGGTGTGACGCCCGCTTTGGCGAACACCGCTTCGATCTCGGCGCGGCTTGGCGGGGTCTTGAGATACTCCACGACCTCAATTTCGACACCGGGCGCTGCTTCCAGCAAGGCCAGCGCCGCGCGGGATTTGGAGCAGCGCGGATTGTGCCAGATCGTCGCCTTCACGGCTGGCCGTCTTTCGCCAGCCACTCTTCCAGCCACTTGATCGTATAGTCGCCGTTGAGGAAGTCGGGGTCCTCCAGCAGCGCCTGATGCAGCGGGATCGTGGTTTTCATCCCCTCGATCACATATTCCTGCAAGGCGCGTTTCAGCCGCATGATCGCGCCTTCGCGGGTGCGCCCGTAGACGATCAGCTTGCCGATCATGCTGTCATAATAGGGCGGCACCTTATAGCCCTGATACAGGCCGCTATCGACGCGGACATGCATGCCGCCGGGGACATGATAGCGCGTGACCGTGCCGGGCGAGGGCGCGAAGGTGCGGGGGTCTTCCGCGTTGATCCGGCATTCGATGGCGTGGCCGTGAAATTCCAGATCCTTCTGCTCGACCGACAGCGGCCGGCCTTCGGCGATGCGGATCTGTTCGCGTACCAGATCAAGGCCGGTAATCATCTCCGTCACCGGATGCTCGACCTGAAGCCGGGTATTCATCTCGATGAAGTAGAATTCGCCGTCCTCGTAGAGAAATTCGATCGTGCCCGCGCCGCGATAGCCCATATCGGCCATGGCTTTGGAGACGATGCCGCCCATCCGCTCGCGCTCGGCGGCGTTGATGACGGGGGAGGGGGCTTCCTCCAGCACTTTCTGATGGCGACGCTGGAGCGAGCAGTCGCGTTCGCCAAGGTGAATGGCGTTGCCATTGCCGTCGCCGAAAATCTGGAACTCGATATGGCGGGGATTGCCCAGATATTTTTCGAGATAGACGGTCGCGTCGCCGAACGCGGCCTTCGCCTCGCTGCCGGCCTGCTGCATCAAGGTTTCGAGCTGATCCTCCGACGCGCACACCTTCATGCCGCGTCCGCCGCCGCCCGATGCCGCCTTGATGATGACGGGATAGCCGATCCGCGCGGCGATCTCCGCCGCTTCCGCAAAACTCTCGATCGCGCCGTCCGATCCGGGGACGAGCGGCAGGCCGAGCGCCCCAGCGGTGCGCTTGGCCTCCACCTTGTCGCCCATGATGCGGATATGTTCGGGCTTGGGACCGACGAAGGCGATGCCATGCGCTTCGACGATTTCGGCGAACTTGGCGTTTTCGGACAGGAAGCCATAGCCCGGATGGATCGCGTCCGCGCCGGAGATTTCGGCGGCGGAGATGATCGCGGCGACGTTCAGATAGCTGTCGCGCGCCGCCGGAGGCCCGATGCAGATCGCCTCGTCGGCGAGCCGCACATGCATGGCGTCGGCGTCGGCGGTGCTGTGGACCGCAACCGTCTTGATGCCAATTTCATGGCAGGCGCGGTGGATGCGCAGCGCGATCTCGCCCCGGTTGGCGATCAGCAGTTTTTCGATGGCCATGGCTGGATGCCGCCTTATTCGATCACGACGAGCGGCTGGTCATATTCGACCGGCTGGCCGTTTTCGACCAGTATCGCCTTGATCATGCCGGCGGACGGCGCGGAAATCGCGTTCATCACCTTCATCGCCTCGACGATCAGCAGGGTTTCGCCGGCGCTGACCTGTGCGCCGATCCGCGCAAAGGCGGCGGCGCCCGGTTCCGCCGAAAGATAGGCGGTGCCGACGATCGGCGAGTGGACGATGGTGCCGGCCGGGAGGGCCGGTTCGGCCAAAGCGGCTGGCGCTGCTGCCGGCGCGGGGGCGACAGCGGCCAGCGGCGGGGCGTAGAAGGCGGGGGCGCCGTTGCTGGCGGCCTTGCGCGCGACGCGGATCTTGCGATCGCCATCCTCGACCTCGATCTCGGTCAGATTGGTGTCGTCCAGCAGCGCGGCGAGATCGCGCACCAGCTGCACATCCACCTGCATCGCACCCTTTTCAGTCTTGTCGTTCATGTCCGGTCCCTAGCGGTCTATTCTGTCTATTGCGCCAAGCGCCTATGCGCCTTTACGTCCAAGCGCAACTTTTAGAGTTTGTTTGGAAATGCGCCTCTGGCGCATCCGCACCGGCCCTCACCCCCACCCGACCTCCCACAGAGTGTATCCTGAATGGGCGGTCGGGTGGGGGTGAGGGCCGGTGCCGCAACCGAAATGCGCTCTTCCGCGCATTTCCAAATGGACTCTTACAATTCGAACGCGGCTTCGAGCGCCAGCATATAGGACATCGCGCCAAAGCCCGCGATCGTGCCCTTCGCCGCCATGCCGACATAGCTTTTGTGGCGAAACGGCTCGCGCGCATGGGGGTTGGACAGGTGAATTTCGATCACCGGCACGCTGATCCCCTTGATCGCGTCATGCAGCGCCACCGACGTATGGGTCAGGCCGCCGGGGTTGAGGAGGACGGCATGCGCGCCCTCCATATTGGCTTCCTGCAGCCAGTCGATCAGATGGCCTTCATGGTTCGACTGGCGGAAATCCAGCTCCACATGGGCGCGGGTGGCGACATCCTCCATGCGCTCGGCAATGTCATCGAGCGTGTCATAGCCGTAGATTTCCGGCTCGCGCGTTCCCAGCATGTTGAGATTGGGTCCGTTCAACACATAGATTTTGCGTGCGTCGGCCATCGGACGTCCCCCCGGCATCAAGAGTTGTATGTTGCGGGCCGTGCCACAGCGGCCCTATATGCGCGCTGATCTTTAGCCCTTCGTGTCGCGCCAAGTCGAGACACGTTATCTGCAAGGCACGAACGGGATTGTCCCAGTGGGAATGAAACAGTGAGCGTAGACGGCACCATCTCCATCCATATCAATGGCGAGCATCGCCGCATTCGCGACGGCATGACGCTGGCCGAACTGGCGAGCGAGCTTGGTTTCGTGCCCGAAAAGGTGGCGGTGGAGCGCAATCTGGAGGTCGTGCCGCGATCGACTTTGGCGCAGGTCAGGGTCGAGGATGGCGACGAGCTGGAGATCGTGCATTTTGTTGGTGGCGGCGACCATCCGGTCGCGGCGGTCGATGCGGACAGCTGGACGGTGGCGGGCCGGACTTTCCGGTCGCGGCTGATCGTGGGCACCGGCAAATATAAGAGCTTCGAACAGAATGCCGCAGCGCTCGCGGCATCGGGTGCGGAGATCGTCACGGTCGCGGTCCGCCGCGTCAATGTGTCCGATCCCAAAGCCCCGATGCTGACCGATTATATCGATCCCAAGGTCATCACCTATCTGCCCAACACCGCCGGTTGCTTCACCGGCGAGGATGCGATCCGCACCCTGAGGCTCGCGCGCGAGGCCGGGGGCTGGGACCTGGTAAAGCTCGAAGTGCTGGGCGAGGCGCGTACCCTCTATCCCGACATGGTGGAAACGCTGCGCGCGACCGAAATCCTCGCCAAGGAAGGCTTCAAGCCGATGGTCTATTGCGTCGACGATCCGATCGCGGCGAAGCGGCTGGAGAATGCAGGCGCGGTCGCGATCATGCCGCTGGGTGCGCCGATCGGCTCTGGCCTCGGCATTCAGAACCGGGTGACGATCCGCCTGATCGTGGAGGGCACGAGCCTGCCGGTGCTGGTCGATGCGGGTGTCGGCACCGCGTCGGAGGCGGCACAGGCGATGGAGTTGGGCTGCGCCGGGGTGCTGATGAATACGGCCATTGCCGAAGCGAAGGACCCGGTGTTGATGGCTGCCGCGATGAAGGCGGGGGTCGAGGCCGGGCGCATGGCCTATCGCGCCGGACGCATGGGCAAGCGGCTATATGCCGATCCATCGAGTCCGCTCGCCGGCTTGATCTGAGCGTCTGTTTGAGGAAGACGGCAGGTGCCGCATTCAGAAATCGCTCTGTCGCGATTTCTCAAACGATCTCTGAGCGTTTTTTGCCGCTTGCGGCAAATTGACGCTTTCGCCGCTAGTGCCTATGCGCATTGGCCAGCAACTGGAGGACGTCCGAATGGTGAATAAGCTCTACCCCGATGCCCGATCCGCGCTGGAGGGCCTGCTGTTCGACGGTATGCAGATTGTTTCGGGTGGTTTTGGGCTTAGTGGCATCCCCGAGCGGCTGATCGACGCGATCCTCGAAAATGGCGTCAAGGACCTCACCATCGCCTCCAACAATTGCGGGATCGACAATGTCGGCCTCGGCAAGCTGTTGCGCGCGCACCAGATCAAGAAAATGATGGCGAGCTATGTCGGCGAGAACAAGGAGTTCGAGCGGCAATATCTGGCCGGCGAACTGGAAGTCGAATTTTGCCCGCAGGGGACGCTGGCCGAACGCTGCCGCGCTGGCGGGGCGGGCATTCCCGGCTTCTACACCAAGACCGGCGTCGGCACCGCCGTGGCCGAAGGCAAGGAAGTCAAGAATTTCGACGGCCAGGATTATATCCTCGAACGCGGCATCTTCGCCGATCTCGCCATCATCAAGGGCTGGAAGGCGGACGAAGCGGGAAACCTGATTTTCCGCAAGACCGCGCGCAATTTCAATCAGCCGATGGCGACCGCCGCCAGGATTTGCGTGGCGGAGGTCGAGGAAATCGTGCCGACCGGCAGCCTCGATCCCGATAGCATCCATGTCCCCGGCATTTATGTGAAGCGGCTCGTCCTTGGCAGCCCGTATGAAAAGCAGATCGAATTTCGAACCGTCCGCCAGAGGGAGGCCGCATAATGTCTGAGCAAGCCAAGGGCTGGACCCGTGACGATATGGCGGCGCGTGCGGCCAGGGAACTGAAAGACGGTTTTTACGTCAATCTCGGCATCGGTATTCCGACGCTGGTGGCGAACCATATTCCCGCCGGGGTCGAAGTGACGCTCCAGTCGGAAAACGGCATGCTGGGCATTGGTCCCTTCCCCTATGAGGGCGAGGAGGACGCCGACCTCATCAATGCGGGCAAGCAGACGATCAGCGAACTGCCGCAATCTTCTTATTTCAGTTCGGCCGACAGCTTCGCCATGATCCGTGGCGGGCATATCGACCTGACCGTGCTCGGCGCGATGGAAGTCGCGGAAAATGGCGACATCGCCAACTGGATGATCCCTGGCAAGATGATCAAGGGCATGGGCGGCGCGATGGACCTCGTGGCCGGCGTCAAGAAGATCATCGTCGTGATGGAACATAACAGCAAGGGCGGCGACCCCAAGTTCATCCCGACTTGCACCCTGCCGCTAACGGGCCGCAACGTGGTCGACATGATCATCACCGACCTGTGCGTGTTCCAGCGCGCCGACCATGACAGTCCGTTCCGGCTGATCGAACTGGCGCCCGGCGTCACGGCGGAGGAAATCGCGGCCAAGACCACCGCCCATTATTTGAGCTGAGGGCGCGATCATGAGCCTCGATGGCCACTATGACGAAAGCAATGTCTTTGCCCTGATCCTTCAGGGCAAGATTCCTTCGGTGACGCTGTACGAGGATGCGCACACCTACGCCTTCCTCGATATCCAGCCGCAGTCGAAGGGGCACGCACTCGTCATTTCCAAATGGTCGAAGGCGCGCAACATCCTGGAAATCGAGCCGGAAGCGCTGTGTCAGGTGATGACCAGTGCGCAGAAGGTCGCCAGTGCCATCCGCGCGGCGTTGCGGCCGGACGGCATCCACATCGCCCAGTTCAACGGTGCGCCAGCCGGGCAGACGGTGTTCCATCTGCACGTCCATATCGTGCCGCGCTGGGAGGGCGGGCCTATGGGCTTTACCGCGCATGCACAGGGCGATTTCGCCGATGCGGCAGTGCTGCACGCGCTGGCCGACGAGATTCGCGCGCACCTCTGATGCCCAGCCCCGATTTTTTCGGCCATCGGGTCGATCGTTCGGACGGGCGCTAAATGGCGCTCAAACCCTTCAGGGCGCCCGGCGCGCGACTGGCCCTGCTGACCAAGCGCGCCGCCATGGCGTTCCGGTCGACGCCGGGCGAAGCAGAGGTTATTCTCGACCTGTCGCGCCTGCTGTCGCGCTGTTTTCATCCGACTCCTACGGGCATCGATCGGGTGGAATATGTCTATGCCCGCGAATTGCTGGAGCGGATTCCGGACCGGCTGGCCTTCGCCGCCGTGCATCCCGCAGGAGGCTATTACGGCCGCCTCAGCACACCAGCGGTGCGTCAGTTCCTGGCCTTCACCGCCGCCAAATGGCGAAATGCGGGATCGCCCGACCAGAGCAAGAACAAGGCCGCGATGGTCCGGCACCTGTTCGCGCTACGTCCCCGGCCCGTGCCAAAGCGGGCGGGGCCACGTGTCTATCTTCAGGTGTCGCCGCATCATCTGGACGATCCGCAGCAGGTGGGCGCGATCCTGCGCGCGGAGGGCGCGAAATTCGTGACCCTGGTACATGACGTCATCCCGCTCAGCCATCCCGAATTTGCTCGACCGCAGGGTGCGGACGAACATCGGCGGCGGGTGCGCACGATTGACGCCTATGCCACCGGGATCATCGGTAACAGCCAGACCACGATCGACGCGCTTTCGCCGCATATGGAGCGCGGGCTGGCGGGCCGCAGTGTGCGCGTCATCCATTTCGGCGCCGATCCCGTCGATATTTTCGGGACACGCAGCCTCGCGATCCCCCCACGCCCCTATTTCGTCTATATTTCGACGATCGAGCCGCGCAAGAATCACCTGTTGCTGCTGAATGTGTGGCGGCGGCTGGTAGAGCGATTGGGCGAGGCCGCGCCGGTGCTGGTGCTGGTCGGTCGGCGCGGCTGGGAAAATGAGAATGTGGTCGATATGCTCGAACGTGCTGAGGCGCTGCGCGGCCATGTCATCGAAGCAGGCGAAGTGTCCGACGACGAGATGCAGGGTCTGGTGACCAATGCCCGCGCCTTGCTGATGCCGAGCTTCGAAGAAGGATTCGGCATGCCGGTTGTCGAAGCACTGGCCGCCGGCATTCCCGTGATTTGCAGCGACATATTGGCGCATCGCGAGGTGGGAGGCGACGCGCCCGATTATCTGGACCCGCTCGATGGCCTGGGCTGGCTGCGGCTCATCGAGGCATATCATAGCACCGATTCGCCCGAGCGGGCGGCGCAATTGTCACGGATCAGGCAATGGCGGGCGCCGACATGGCGGGACTATTTCGATGTCGTGACAGAATTGCTCGACGAGGTTGCTGCATCTGATCGTCCTTGACGGGATGCCCTGCGGTCCGCAAAGTTGCGGTGCACCATGAATAATCCGCCATTCCTGCGCTCCCCGCCCTTTCCCGGCATCGCGCCTGCGCGCGCAGCGGTGAGCAGCGGTAGCGAGCCGGGCGCAACGCAGATCGGCGACGAGGTCCTGGACGCGATCGCGCAAGCGCGTGTCGGCGGCGATTTCTGGGGGCACCGGCCGACCGGGTTCACGCTTATCGCTCGACAGGGCGTACCCATCGCGTCCGACCGGCTTGCTGGCGTCGAACAAAGTGCCATCGGCGTTTTGCCGGGAGCGCACCCGCCTTCGCCATCGGTCGGTGGCGTGACCTTGCCGACGCCCTGCGATCCCTGGGCGCTGATCCAGGGAGCTGCCTCCGTCCATGCGACCGCCGACGATGAACTGGCGATCGTGGCCGGGCTGCTGGACGTGCCCGTATTCGGTCCCGATCTTCTTCTCATTGCGCCCGCTGACCTGCGGGAGGCTGCCCGGCGCGCCCTCGCCCGTGCGCACTATCGCGACTGTTTCTCCGGAGAGCCGACCGATATCGACGCTGTCGTCCGGCAACTGGCCGACTGGCGCCGTCACATGGATGGCAACAGGGGCATTGCGGCCGCGACCGGCATGGCCTTTTGGAAGCGGAAGGTGATGGCGCATTTCCTGTGGGATGGTTTAAGGTCGCCGCCCTTTCTTTCTCCGCCTCGGGCTTTGCGAAGGGCGCGGGCGCAAGGCGGTGCACTGGCGGCGTGGCCGTCCCGCGTGCCCGAATCCCTGCCCCGGCAAGCGGCCGCGGCGGGCATAGCCTTCTGCCGCGTCGAGGATGGCTTTCTGCGGTCGCGTGGCCTGGGGGCGGCCCTGCATCCGCCCGGCTCGGTTGTGGTCGATCGGTCTGGCATTTATTATGATGCGCGATCGGCCAGCGACCTGGAAACATTGCTGGCAACCCATCCATTCCCCGAACCTCTGGTGGCGCGTGCGCGCCGGCTTCGCCAGCAAATCCAGGCCACCGGCGTCACGAAATATGGCGCGAAATCGGGAGGGATGTTCGATCTGCCGGTCGGTCGGCGCACTGTGCTGGCGGTAGGTCAGGTCGATGACGATCTCTCGGTTCGGCAGGGCGGAGCCGGCGTCACCGGGAATCTCGATTTCCTTGCCCGCGTCCGGCGTGCCGAACCCGGCGCATGGATTGTCTATCGACCCCATCCCGATGTACAGGCAGGGCATCGCAAAGGGCATCTGAGCGACGCCGTCGTGCTGGAACATGCCGATCATATCGACACAGGCGCATCCCTCATGGAACTGGTGCAGGCGGTCGACGAAGTGCATGTCCTGTCATCACTCACCGGTTTCGAGGCGCTGATGCGCGACAGGTCGGTGACGGTGCATGGCATGCCATTCTACGCCGGCTGGGGTCTAACGCGCGATCTGGCGAGACCAACAGGGCTGCGGGGGAGACGGTTGACGATGGATCAACTGGTGGCCGGAACACTTATCCTCTACCCGCGCTATCTCGATCCGGTCACATGTTTACCTTGTGGGCCGGAATTGATGGTCGATCGGATGGCCTCGGGGTCGACGCTGAAGATGACATGGCTTATCAGATTGCGGATGATGCAAGGGAAATTGCGAAGAATTATGACTTTGTCCTATGAGCGGTTCCGTGGCTGATCCTTGGCAGAAAACATTTCTCTTTTTGCAAGGACCCCATGGGCCTTATTTTAGCATGTTGTCTGCGGCATTGATTGAGAAGGGCCATAAGACCCGGCGGATCAATATTAACGGAGGTGACAAGATCGACTGGGTCGGCGACTCCGTAGATTATTCCGGCACTTTCAAAAGCTGGCCTTTATTTTTTGACGATTTTGTCGTCAATCACGGCGTTACAGACCTCATCCTTTATGGTGATTGCCGTCCCTATCACGCATCGGCACATGGGATGGCGCGATTGCGCCATATTCGGGTTCATGTGGTCGAAGAAGGATATATTCGCCCTGATTTTCTTACCCTTCAGGCCGATGGGGTGAATGGAAACTCGACCCTGCCTCTGGATCCACAATGGTATCTGGAACAGGCAGACGGGTTGCCGGATTATGATCCGCATTTGCCTCCTGTCGCATCTACTTTTCGTGCACGAGCACGCAATACCATGCGGAACGCTCTCGCGTCGGCCCTGATGCGACCGCTTTTTCCGTTCTACAGAACGCACCGACCGCATAGTTTTTTTATCGAATCGATCGGGTGGGCGCGCAAGCTCATCACACGGAAAAGTGCGTTGGCCCGATCCCAGCGCAAATGGGATGTCGTGAAAACTCGTCCTTACTACGCCCTCCCGCTCCAATTGAATTCAGATTATCAGATACGCTTGCATTCGCCTTTCGGCGATATGCGGGCGGCGTTGCGTTTCATCGTTAAAAGCTTTGCCTGTCATGCGCCAGGCACCATCAATCTGGTGGTGAAGCGCCATCCGCTCGATCCGGGTCTTGTTAGTTGGGAGCGCCTCGTCCGCAAGCTCGCTATTCGCTACAGGCTAACAGATCGTATCTTTTATCTCGATGACTGGGATATCGGTGAAGTGGTCGGCCGCTCAATGGGTGTAGTGACGGTCAACAGCACCGTAGGGACTCTCGCGTTAAATATCGGAAAGCCGGTCGCAGTGCTGGGCCATGCTGTCTACAAGGTTGCGGGTGTAGTCAATGACGCCGATCTCGACCAGTTTTGGAGTGCGCCGCAACCACCGGACTTCGCAACATATGAGGCGTTTCGCCGGGTTCTTATGGATCGATGTCTTATCCGGGGCGGCTTATTGAGCGAAGAAGGTCTAAAATTACTTGTCGAAAATGCAGTGGAACGATTAACTCGCCCGGCTATAAACAAAGTACCGGCGCAATCACACGGTCTCAATCGATCGGTCCAGTCCCTTTCTCATTCCGCTTTATAGTTTATTTGTAATATATTTTGGAGAAATGTCCGTGGGTGATGACGCGTCCTTACTAGCAGAGCTTGCTTATCCGGTGATTCTTTCGGGCGGATCGGGCACCAGGCTATGGCCGGTGTCACGAAAGGACCGACCCAAACAATTCATCCCCCTCATTTCCGAATTTTCGATGATGCAGGAAACATTGCGGCGCGTCCAAGGTATCGCCAGCTTTGGCGCGCCGATCATCGTGGCAAACCATTCCCATGCGCAACTTGTTCAGGAACAGCTCGCAGGCCTTGCCGTTCAATCGGCGGCCATCTTAATGGAGCCGATGGCGCGTAATACGGCTGCTGCCGTAGCCATTGCCGCCGAATGGATTGTCCGTAATCAGGGCGACGGGCTAATGCTCGTCATGCCGTCCGATCACGTCATCAGCAATGTCGAGGAATTTCACCGCTTAATCTACAGGGCCATGCCGGCGGCGAAAGAGGGCTATCTGATGACGTTTGGGATCAGGCCAACCCATGCCGAAACAGGATTTGGCTATATCGAAGTTGGCGGGGTTCTCCACCATGAGAGCGTTAACACAGTCACATGTTTTCATGAAAAGCCAGCGATAGAGCGTGCAGAAGAATATGTTGCTGCAGGCAATTACCTTTGGAACGCGGGCATTTTCCTGTTCCGGGCCAGCGCCATATTGGACGCGCTACGGCAGCATGCACCGGGCGTTGCGCTGGCCAGTGCAAACGCGGTTGATGCCGCTATCCACGACGGGTCCGTCGTTCGCCCTGATGAGGCAAGCTTTGCCCTCGCCCCCGATATTTCGATCGACAATGCCGTTATGGAAAAGGCCGAGAGAGTGGCGGTGGTGGCGGCGGATATCGGCTGGTCCGATGTCGGTTCATGGGACGCGTTGTGGGCTATTCGAGATCAAGATGAGGATATGAACAGCCGCCGGGGTCTGGTTGTTGATATCGATAGCCGCGGCAATTTACTCTATGCCGACGGCGGCCCACCTATCGCAACGATTGGCCTGGAAAATATGCTAGTGATCTCAACGGCCGAAGGTGTCCTTGTTGCGCCCCGTAGCCGATCGCAGGACATTAAAAAGATTGTCGAACTCATGAACAGGACGAAGCCAAGCTGACGGAATCCTGGCTCCTAGAGCATAATCTGAGCGGACAGGATTATTAGCGTTCCGATGGGCCGATCGCTTGAAGATATGCCTGATTGGCGTGGGCGAAAGGCTGCGTCCTGCTTACTGACCAAGCCTATGACAGCGATGCTATGCACCACTTTGGCGGGGCGCGCATGGGCTTGCGTCCAACCGATGCTGAACCGAACCGCATCCTTGCTTTCAACCTGCTACTTTATCACTATCGCAACCTTGTCGAACTCTTCTTCCATAAACTTGCGCATTTCCGAGCTATGGCCACCCGATATGACGAGCGCGACAACAACTTGCTTGCCTCAGTCCAACTCGCGTTAATCACTTTGGCTGCGACACAATGAGTTGTATCCTAGGGCTGTCGGGCTGCGGCCAGCAGTGCCGAAGTCGGGCTGTTCAGCATAATGGAGCAGTCGCCATCTATCAGCCAGCAATCCCCTTGTGTCCACGGCTGCCCATTGATCGTTCCGGATCCGCTCAATGGCGTAAACCACATTTGCGGCTCGTCTGATGGAAGCGTAGCCTGGGCTGTGTCTTCCCAGCGAAGAAGGTCAAGCCAGAACGGCGCTTCGCTAGTGCATGCGAGGCGCTGGGATTTGCCCAGCGGTGCTTCTATCGGCGCGCGTTCATAAGGTGCCAGCCGGCTGACCGCCTGCCCATTATCCAGATGGAGTTCGCGCGGGCGACCATAATCATACAGCCGGTATGTGATATCTGAATTCTGCTGTATTTCAGCTAGTGAGATTCCAGCTCCAATGGCATGGATCGTGCCGGCTGGGATGAAATAACAATCGCCGGGCTTAACGGGCTTCCAGTCAATGAATTGCTCGATCGATCCATCCAATGCCGCTCGTCGAAATGCTTCAGACGTCAACTGTTCGGTCAGGCCGATACCAAGGGTAGAACCGGGTTCGCAATCGAGAATATACCAGATTTCCTCTTTGCCGCGCGGCAATCCTAGGGCTTGGGCCTGTGCATCGGATGGATGGACCTGGATCGATAACCGCTCGCTGGTGAAGATATATTTCACCATCAGCGGGAGATCGTTACCGTTCAATTCCTCGAACCATATTTCGCCAATCTGCCGCCCGTCAGGATTCGCGAAGCTTGCTGGCAAGCTTGTGCGACCCCACGGTTTTTCGACATGACGGGGACGAAGTTTTTGCATGAACCCTATATTTCTTTCAGTCTGACGACGGCTCGTGTCACGCTCGTCAGTTTCTATTGTTGAGTGTGTTTGTCACATTAAGAACAGGGAATACCGCGGAAGCGACCAGGCCGATAACCCGTTGAAACTCCACTGTAGGATTGTTGGATACGTACAGTACGTCCCTATCCCTAATTTTAAAATGCTGCATTGCGAAGTATGTCACAGGATTCTTCATATCGACCCGATAAATTACCGGAATTCGCCCGTCAGGGCCAATGGCGGCGCCAACGCCTCTATTCGGAACTGTCACAGGATCTTCCCAACGAAATATAAAGACACCTTTCGCGTCAGCCCGACCATCCTGCAGGCCACCTATACGTCCCACCGCCTGGGCCAAGGTCAGACCAGTCGCTTCGAAGTTAATCTCTTCATTCTTGCCCGAGGCGCCTAGTGCAGTGAAGCTATAGGGTTGGTATAGAGCGGTGACGACATCGCCTGTCTTGAGAATGATATTTTGCCGCGGATCTCGAATGACCGCCTCAAGAGGCATAATATGCACCCGCCCGTTCCGGCTGACCTGGATAGACATCTTGTTAATCGGCTGGCGCGTGCCCCCAGCGGCTGCCAAGGCGTCGAGCAGATGCTCTCCCTTGGGCGTTAACGGCATCCGTGTACTGTTGGTCACTTCCCCTACGACGGTTACCGTCGCTGTCTCGTTGCGCACAAGGCGAACGATAACCTGCGGTAAATGAGCCTTGTTCCGGAGTCTGCCGGTAATGTCGCTTTCGATTTGAGACAATGTACGTCCCGCGACCTGGACAATGCCCGCGAACGGAACGGAAATTCGGCCTGACGGTTCTACCAGGAACGCGGGCAAAGAGGTGGAGCGGCTTGTTTCAGAAGAAGTCGGCAGGGCCTGTGTTCCAAACAGGACGGCAGGCGGAGCTTCCCAGACAGAAATTTCCAGCACGTCGCCGGGTTGGATGACAGAACCAATCGGGAGGGCGTCGCCCAAGGTTTCGGAAAAATCCGCTGGTTTCGCCGCGTCCAGTCCACGCGCGACGCGTTCATCCAGATCGATGATCTGAATGCCGTTTACCGCCTGCATTGCGGCAGTGGTGACCGATTTTCTACTCGGGCCTACAGCGGTGCAGCCTGACGTCACCATTAGCGAAATCAGGGCGAGGGCGCTGAAACCATTGAGCTTCTGCAAACGGCGAAGCGGCATATCGATCATTTAAACTCCTCAGCGTATCGCTGGACGGATCAAGGTCCATCATCCGTCCTGTCCAACTATAGTTGATGGCCCATTGCAAGCGGTTTGTCGCGATAGTGAAAAGGAGCGACAGCCATGCAATTGCTAATGGAAGCGGCTGCAGTGCGGTATCAGGCGAGTCGGGAGCGATATGGACTCATTCTTGCCGCCTAGTCTCGGGCTTTTTATCCAGCATTATATCGTTAAAATGGTCGGGAAATATCAGGTCGCCCTGTGGCGGTGGAGCACTTTGCCACGGCTTGAGCGCTGTCACGCTTCTGTATTGATAGGATGGCTCGCATCAGTTGTGCGATGATACCGATCCGTTGTGCGGCGCGGTAGGGCATTGCCAACTTCCAGAAACTGAGGCAAGAGTCGAATGAGCGCGGTATTGCGGAACTCCACCCGGGGTGCGGAGGAGGATTCTTTGCTGCATTGGCAAACGGCGGGCTGTATTGATACAGCACTTTGGCTGGAATGATGAATGATCAATGGCCTTTCGAAACGGACCAAGGCGCTTGGCCCTCTTTTCTGGATTTGTGTAGCGGCCCCTACCTTGCTTGCGATTATATATTTCGGCGTTATCGCGTCCGACGTATATATATCAGAATCGCGCTTCGTCATTAGAAGCCCAGAAAAGCAGACATCTTCCGCACTCGGTATGTTGCTACGCAGTCCAGGTGTTTCGGCTTCTGGAGACGAAGTTTTTGCAGTGCAAGAATATGTAGAATCTCGGGATGCTTTGAAGGCATTGGATCAAAAGGGGATCGTTTCTCGCGCCTTTAGTCGCCCGGGAGTCGATTGGTTTAGCCGCCTTAATCAAGGTCGGCATAGCTTCGAAGACTTGTATAAATATTATAAGAAAAAAGTCGATATCAAGCATGAAGCGTCTTCTTCGATCACGACAATGCAATTTCGTGCCTACTCGGCCAGCGACGCCTACCACATGAATGAACGGCTGCTGGAGTTGAGCGAAGGGTTGGTAAACAGACTTAATGGCCGTAGTCGTGAAGATCTTATCCGATACGCCACGAATGAAGTTCGCAATGCGGAAGCTGCTGCGCAGACTGCGGCGATCGCTTTGTCCGCCTTTCGTAATCAGCAGGGTATTGTAGATCCTGACCGTCAGGCCACGGTCCAGATACAGTTGGTTTCCAAGCTGCAAGACGAGTTGATCACGGCAAAGACGCAACTTTTGCAACTGCGTGCGTTCACGCCGGACAATCCCCAGATTCCGGTGTTGCAAACGAGCATTATTGGCTTGACTAAGGAGATCGACGAACAGGTGGCGCGCGTGGCCGGTGGTCAGAAATCGCTTGCTGCCGCTCAGGTCCGCTATCAACGGCTGAGTTTGGAGAGTCAGTTTGCCGATAAGCAACTGGCCAGTGCGCTCGCTTCGCTGGAAGAAGCTCGCAATGAGGCCCGGCGCAAACAGGTCTACCTTGAACGGATTGTTCAGCCGAATATCCCGGACGAGGCTCTGGAGCCGCGGCGCTGGCGGGGCATCTTCTCTACATTCGCTCTGGGAATGGTGGCGTGGGGTGTGTTAAGCATGTTGCTAGCAGGTCTCAAGGAACATCGTGACTGATATGTCAGAGCGGCAGCCAGATTCGCTCCGCCGGTCATGGCAGATACAATGCCGGATCATTCATGCGCTAATCATGCGCGAAATGCTTACACGCTTCGGTCGCCATAATATCGGTTTTTTGTGGATGTTCATCGAACCGATGATGTTCACAGTAGGCGTGACTATCCTTTGGTCGGTGTTAGGTGCGAACCACGGTTCGGATCTACCGATCGCAGTTTTCGCTTTGACCGGCTACTCTGGAGTTCTATTATGGCGGAATATGCCTGGCAGGACCATGAAGGCTATTCATCCAAATCAAGCGCTGATGTACCATAGAAACGTCCGAGTCATAGATATTTATCTCGCACGTATCATTTTGGAAGCCGGTGGCGCGACCATCTCGTTCTTTGTGCTCAGCCTGGTATTCATTTACATGGAATGGATTAGTCCCCCTGAAGATATTTTAAAGGTCATCACGGGCTGGTTTCTTCTGTTCTGGCTCGCTTCGGCTGTGGCGCTTTTGTTGGGCGTATTGTCGGAGACTTCAGAATTGATCGAGAGGATATGGCATCCCGCCTCTTATTTCTTCTTCGGCTTTTCCGGTGCTGCGTTTTTGGTAGATGCCTTACCTGAGCAAATGCAGAAGGTCGTTCTTTATATTCCTATTGTTCATTGCACGGAATATATTCGTGAAGGTTATTTTGGTTCGCATTTTCATCCTGTGCATGATTTAAGATTTGTAATTATTTGCAACTCGATAATTACGCTGTTTGCGATGGCTAAAATTCGTGATTTTTCGACTAGGCCAATACATCTATGATCAAAGTCAGCGGTCTATGCCAAAGCTATCCTACGCGTCGCGGTCCGCGGCCCATATTGAAGGATATTAATTTCACGGTGGCACCCGGTGAGAAATTGGGGATTTTGGGTAGGAACGGTGCTGGTAAATCGACTCTCATTCGGCTGATAGGCGGCGTTGAAATCCCGACGAGCGGCAAGGTCGAGCGGCATATGAGCGTCTCGTGGCCATTGGCGTTCGGCGGCGCATTTCAGATGGCGCTAACTGGTCTCGATAATATCCGTCTTGTATCGCGTATCTATGGCGTTGACACAGATGGGAGAGCAGAAGCAGTTGAGCAGTTTGCCGAGCTTGGCCAGTATCTTCGTGAGCCACTAGTGAGTTATTCGGCAGGTATGCTCAGTCGGCTCGCTTTTGGTCTCTCCATGGCGATTGAGTTCGACTGTTTCTTGATCGACGAGATTATTTCCGTGGGCGACAAGCGGTTTTCAGAAAAATGTGACGAAGAGCTTTTCGGCAAGCGTAAGGACCGAGCAATGGTTTTCGTATCGCATGACGGAAGCTTTATGCGCGAACATTGCCAACGTGCAGGTGTCTTGGCGGACGGTCATCTGAGTATGTTCGACGACGTCGAGGAGGCTTATTCCTATTATCATGAGACGCTGCGGTGAAGCCAAGCCAAATTGGGCGTCTGTTTTCCTTTCTTGATTATTACATCAGAAACCGGCCGGCCCGCTATTTCAGGGCTGCAGCGCGTCGGCGGAGCGTAGAGTCAAAACACATCTATGTCGATGTTTCGACAATCTATCATCGGGATGGACGAACAGGAATTCAGCGGGTTGTCCGCGCTTTATTGCTTCAATTGTTAAGAGATCCGGGTTCCGATCATGTAATTGTTCCCATATTCGCCACTAAAAGACGTTCCTACAGGGTCGTCGGCAGCGATTTTGCGATTGGTTCGATCCCAGAAAGAAATAATATCGGCGATCCGATCGTGCCCAAAGCTGGCGACATATTTCTTGGTCTGGACCTATCGGCCCATCTGTTGCCGCGTTATCGCTCGGAGCTTCGATGGTGGAGAGCGAGTGGGATGCGTATCGCCGTCCTGGTCTATGACCTGCTACCCCATGATCATCCCGAGTTTTTTACAGCCAAGAATGTTAGTCATTTCAAACGCTGGCTGGACACGGTCTTGGCATATGCCGACGAAGCAATTTGTATATCGGCGTTCGTCGCTGATCGTCTCGCAACGACATTGAAAGCTAGGCGGTCGCAAAGGAGTGATGATTTGCATGTCAGCACTATTACACTCGCCGGTAATTTTGGTTTATCACAGCCCAGTCATGGCTTGTCTGAGGACCAACTTGAGCTACTTAACCATCTCAATCAGCCCGGTACTACCATATTGATGGTGGGAACAGTCGAGCCCCGCAAAGCTTATGACGCGGCGCTGGATGCATTCGACCTTCTATGGGCTAGAGAGCCGAAAACGCCAATTCGGCTCGTCGTGGCTGGTCAGATCGGATGGCGCTGTGCTGCTCTTGAAGCCCGGATGGCCTGTCATGCTGAGCAGGGCCGACGCTTTTTCCGGCTATCCTCTGCAAGCGACGAACTTCTAGCCTTGCTTTACGCTCGTTGTGACGGGTTGCTTATGACATCCCATGGAGAAGGTTTTGGTCTTCCGGTTGTTGAAGCGCTTATGGCCCGCAAGCCGGTGCTCGTACGTGATATTCCCGTGTTCAGAGAGTTGGCCCACAAAGGCCTGAGTTTCTTCGCGGAATCGCAAAGCGCCGTGCTGGCCGCAGCGATCGAGCGCTGGATCGGCGATTTCGATGCTTCTCGTGACGATTGGGCCGACCTGCCGAGTTGGGACTTCACGGGCAGTCAATTGCGGGCGCGGCTAGGCATATAATCTCTGGTGCGCCGTCAGGCGGCAGTGATGGCAGGTGCGGTCAATGAAGTAGGAGAAGCGCCTGCGAGATCACCTGCAACGCGCCGCTAATTTCCTCGTCGACTGCGCGAAGGGATATGTTGGGCTTTTGTGTCTGAACATAGCGCCGTCTGGCTTCCTGATAGAGCTTCAAGGAAGCAAGCGGCTTGCGACGAAACTTCTCCAGCAAAGCGCGTTGCATGGCTGCGTCGAATCGCAGATCAGGTTCGTCTTCGGCGGCATCACATTCGTCATAAGCGCGTTCGGCCCCTTCGAATTCGCCCTGGTCCCTTTTTAGATTGCCAATAACGATATAAAATGATTTGTCTTGGAGGGTCTCTATCATATTTTCGGCGTAAGACACGGCGTCTTCAAAACGCCCCGCGCGGGCCATCAGTTCAATTTGATCTTTTGCTCGTTTTATCGGGCGGTCTGACAGGTCCTCCAACGACAACCTGGCATCGATCGCCATCTGGTGACCGGAAGGCACTTTCCTAAGCAGCTTCTGATACCAAATCAGAGCCTTATCTTTCTTATCAGCACGATTGTATAAATGACCGAGCTGAAGATAGATTTCGGGATCATCCTCATGATGATCCCGATAGAGTTGATAGTGAATCAAGGCGCCTTCGAGATCGCCGGATTCCTTCAGGGCATGACCTACCTGCATATGAAGTCCGACTGCGTCGGACCGCATAGCGATCGCCTGGAGATATAATTTGGCGGCAGCTAGCCATTTCTGGCCCTGCTGAGCCTCGTCCGCTGCGGCTAGGACCTGATCGAAAGAAAGCTCGTCATCGCTTTTGGCCTCAACCGGATCGGCGGTGTTGCGAACCTGATTCCGGAAAATGCCCATTACATATATCCCAGTGAAAGATCGCGGATCTTAATCCAACTGCGCTCTCGGTCCTGCGACGGTTTGAGCAGACGCAGTTCGATAAAGTGATGATGGCTTTCGACCATGAATTGAAGCTTGAGGCTTGCTGATCCTACAAGATGCGCGTGCATCAGCGTGTCGATGCCCGAATTGGCAACAAGATCGGCGATGATCTCGGCCGCATCATCCTGAACAATGTCTATCGATATGGTCCAGGCTCCCTTGGCGAGGCTTCGTTTGGGCCCCGCCAGGACCCAGCCTTCATTCAAATGCAATATGCCATCTTCCGACATAGCCTTGGGCTGCCAGAGGTCTTGGAACCAAACATTGGGTGCCACGACGTAATGGCCATTAGGCATCAACTGCGCAAGCACGACCTGCTGCTTCGCGTTAGGGCCAAACCCGGCAGCATGGGCCGCCACCGTAACGGATGTGGCATCGGCTGTTTTGTGGGATGACAAAACCGCCTGCGTAGTCCGGCTGGCGAGTCCTTCGATAAAAGCCTTGCGCGACAGGTCGCCAAATTTAAAGGCCCTGATGGCTTCAAGTGCCTCGGCCTTGCCGGGTTCTCGGCTCAAAATCTGTTTATACGCCTGAAGAATGAAAGCGCGATCATTGTCCGGGGCATATCTCTCCAGCAGTTCGACCAACACGTAATTATCCCATTCCCTGTTGATGCCGCCGCTCTTGCGTGTGAGCATTTGTGCGCCATTGCCTGACTTTTTGTCGAACAACATGCCGACCAAGGCCAGTTTAGTCACGCCATGCTCCAGGGCCTCGACCAAGTTCGCCTTTTCTGTAGTCCCGATCATGTCTGTCAGATCAAAGGCGTCTAGGCATCGATCGACGAAAGCCTGCGCCGGCAGGAGGAAATCTTCCGGCATGACCGGTATCTCTGGTTCCTGATCCGAGGCATTGCCGGTCGCCTCCGCCCTCATTTCGAATGATTCATGCATGAGCCTTAGCCTTTAACATCCGTGCGAATATATCGCTGTATCGTTGAGACACCGCTTCATAGCTATATCGAGTCACCAACTGCTCCCGAGCTTCGTCCCGCAAGGCAAGGAGTTCAGGACTGGCTGCCAGCACGATGATAGCTTCCGCGAGAGTGGCAGGCTCAAGATCGCGGAGAGTGAACCCATAAGGTTGGATATCACGCAACACCGTCGATTGGGAACATAACAACGGCCGTCCAGCGGCTAATGCTATGCGTGCAGCCCCGGTCGCAGATTCGAGCGACGGGCCATAAGGAAAACACAGGAGATTGCACGAACTGAGTTTGTCCAGAATTATCGCGTCCGGGAGGAAATCGAAATCCAGTTCGACGCTATCGCCGAGGTCGAGCAAATCGACGAGCATTTCAACTTTTGCCCGTTCGCGCCAACTCTTGTCCTCCGGCCTTGCGCAGCACGGAATTTTGAGGCGCAGATTTGGCACGATCTTGCGCGCCAGCGCGAAGCCCTCAAGAAGCAATGGGATATTTTTATGCGGATAGAGGAAGCCAAAGGAGCCGATAGTGAAATGCTCGGCGTCCGGGCTTACATGATTTTTGTGGCGCAGAATGCCGTGCGGAATCACCGCCACAGGACCATATTCGCCATCAGCGAGAATCTTACGATCTTCCTCAGTGTGAACGAAGATCACATCGAAAGCATGAAGCCACTCGTTGGCCGACGAATGGAGCGTTTCACGGACATTATGCATGGTGATAGCCCGCACCGCGTGCTTGCCCGCCTGAAACCGTGCCGTAATGACATCCATATCTACGTTGGAGAAGAAGCCAGGATGATGTTGGAACCAGAGCACGTTGCCGCTGGCTGACACGATTTGTTCAATTAAAAGCTGGATACCGGCAAAGTCGTAACCCCATGGTCGCTTTACTTCGTCGACCGCTGGAAATGCGTCCGATCCCTCCACTAGCGCATCGTTGGTCAACTTGCGGGCGAGGACCGTGGAAACCTTTCCGGTAAAAATAGGCGTGTGCATCAGATGGCCGGAATAGGTAGCGATGCCGCAAATTTGATCCCACGTCGAAATAAGATCAATCTTGATTGACGCATCGAGGGCCTCCCCGGTCATACGCGCCTGCACCGACTGAATCGATTGCGCGACCCGTCGAGCGACGTCAGACCATTTGAAATAAGCTGCCAGTAACGACTTGCCGGCTTCGACCTTGGCACGGGACGTCGCATCGTCCTCGATCGCCCGTCTGAGCATTCGTCTCAGCGATGCGGGGCTTGGTTCCGCCCATTGCGCTTCACTAGCTGCGACATGCGCCTGAGAGCGAGTGAGCGAATAATCGACCAGCCATGCAGTGTCCGCCGTGCAGAAATCGGTTTGACCACTATAGTTGGTGGTCACGACCGGGATGTCATGTAGCAGCGATTCCGCCAACGGCAAAGCAAAGCCTTCACCGCGCGACGGGGCTGCGAAAACCGACGCTGATCGCATCAAGTCGACTAGCTTGGCTTTGGGCATGGATTCATAAAGGACCGTGATGGGCGGCGCATTCGGGTGGCTGGCGCGGGCGCTATCAACATATTCGCCGATCTTGTTATGTTGATTATCGAATGTTTTGATAAACAGTTCAACATTGTCGGCAGGCCCAAATTCATCAACGAACGCTTGCACGAGAATGTCTGCACCTTTGCGCGGGAAGCATGATGACACGTGCAGGATGCGCTTTCGCGACGGCTTTTTTACACCCTTCGCCGGGCTGGTCTCCTTGAGATGTTCGGTGCCATTGCCGACTACGGTCATTGGAATGACGAGGCCCGAATTGCGGAAACTTTCTTCCACGAAATTCGCCGTTACCATCATCAGGTCGAGATGAAGGTTGAAATCGTCGATCAGCGCCTTAGGCGCGAGTGATTCCTCCCAAGCAAAACAGGCATAGGCGTTGAGTTGGCCGACCATGTCGTCGCAGCGTGGAGGCCAGTTATTGCGCAAATGAACATCATAAACGCCCTTTTCAGGATAGTCGAAAACGCACCGAGCCAAGACTTCGGGCATTTCGTTGAGCATCGGGTCGGTCCGCCAATCATCCTCGGCTGTATGAACGACGAGTTCGATGCCGGCGGTGATGAGTGCCTGTGCAAGGTGCCGGTTAACAACCGCTAGGCTGTAGTCGCCCTTGAATACACCGTCGAAAAAGATCTTTTGGCCTTCAAACTGCTTCCATATGGGAGCGCTATCGAAGTTCGCCAGATTATCGAGCGCGTAAGGAGATTGATTTGGCATGATGCCCCTTGAACGATAATATGATGCCGACGCGCGCAATATAGAGCAACCTACCCTGGGTTGGCAGGCTCATTATGCCCTATCGGCGTCAACAATTTGACGCAGCTATGTAAAATCCATCTCCTGCGGGGGATTTTTACACACTGGCCGAGTTGAGATCAAGCGATTGGCGTCTTGGATGATATCGGTGGGGCCGAATGAGCGCGTAATTTATGGCGCGTATTCATATTGTTCAGTGCAACGCACATATTATAGAGGCGATCGCCGATAGCCTTATAATCATGTTCGGCACGCCACGCAGCCGCGGCACTGGCTATGTCGAGAGCGTCTTTTGTTTGCTCGCGAATCGCGGAAAGGCTCGACGTGATACCGCGCGCGATCGCTTCTGGGCCGGTTCCGGGTAGGCGGAAGGTCCCGTCGGCCACATCATCGAAAATAGCAAGAGGGGTTACTGCGACGGGTTTCCCTGTAGCCATGCCATATCGGACCGCCCCGCTCGCCGATTCGCCGCTCTTTTGGTACGGAAATACGACAAGATCCGCTTCCGCGAGTAGGGCCAAACTTTTCTCGTCCGGAAGAAAATCGCTTATCAATTCGATTCGGTCCGAAAGTCCCAGCGTGTCGATCTGCGAGCGCAGGGCCTGAACCAATTTCAAGGAAGATGGTGCAGGGAACTGGGCATTTACCATCCGCAGTCTTACTGCATTGCCGCCATTTACCATAAGATGCACCGCTTCCAGTAGCTCGGCCAGTCCTTTGTCGGGAAGGCAAAAACCATAAGTTGCAATCAAGGGACAACTTGGGAGTTTAGCAGGGATCGCAGCTGCGGTCGAAGAGCTTAACGTCCCGTGAGGGAAGAGTGCGACGTTATCTATCAAACCAATCGACTTGAGTCGGTTTAGATCTTCAATAGAGTGAACTAATATTCTTTCGCATAGATGTAAATGGTTGACGATCCGGAACAATTCCGCTCCTGGAATTTCCATAACTGGGTCGCGTGTGGAATGCATCATCATAATGATGGTACGGCCAGCATTGTTGGCATCTTCAATCAGATTGCATAGCTCATCGTGATTATAGAAAGCGTAATTGAACTGGATGACAAGAACATCGATGTTACGACGGGTTATTTCGTTAGATGCCACGCTCAACCCATTTTCTGTTTTTGAGCTAGTCCAGCACCGGACGCAGTTCGCTTTATCCGGATGTACCGGCTCGGAATCATGCGCGGCGAAAATAGTCACGTCGTCCGGCATATGGGATATCAGGTGGTTGGAATATGTGGCGATGCCGCAGCGACTGTTCCAAGTGGAAATCCACCCTATTTTTGGTTTGGTGGCAGATGCTACGCGCAGTGGCAGGTCCGCTAGCGCGTCGATCATGCGTCCGGCCACATCGTGCCATTGATGGTCCATCAAAAGCTCGGTCCTGCCAGCAGCAGCCATTGTCGCCCGCTCTGCCCTCGGGGTTGCGCGAGCCGTCTGCATTGCCTGGGCCAGCAACGCGCGATCGACTCGCGCCCAAGCAGATGCGCGCAAACCAAAATGCGTTGACGGCCTTTCGAAAGTATAATCGACCAGCCATGAATTCTCAGGATTACAGAAATCGCGCTGTCCGCTCCAAGCCGTGGTGATCACGGGCAAGCCCGATAGCATGGCCTCCGCAAAAGGCAGCCCATAGCCTTCGGCGCGGCTGGGAGCGACCATGACATCGCATTGCTCGTACAGGCTCTTCAGATCGCTATCGGCAAAATCTTCAAATAACATGACCACATGGGGAAAGGTCGGGTTGCCCGCTTGCCGACGCACGATCATTTCCAGCACCTCATTATGAGGATTATCGAACGATTTAATCACCAGCGACACATCGTCGTTGATAGAAAAAGCGTCGCCATAGGCATCGAGAAGATCGTCCACGCCCTTGCGTGGAAAACAGGATGAGACGTGCAGAAAACGAAAGGTCCGCGCCGAAAGACGAAAAGCCGGATTGGGTGCGATTCGTTCCCAATGGTCGACGCCGTTACCGGTCACTGCAATTGGTACACGCACGCCATTGTCGATCAGTATTTTCTCCACGTGCCGCGACACAACCAGGATCAGGTCCAGATGGGCGTTGAAGTGCTGGACCCAGGCATGGGGAAACCCGGTCTCTTCCCATGCATAGCCGTGAAGAGCATTTATTCGGCCCATCATGTCTGCGACGCGAGGTGGGAAAAGATTGCGGCTGACGATCGCAGCTTTTGATGAAGGCGTGGCGCTGGCAGCGCGGTCCAGCGCAGCAAGATCGCCATGGGCAGCGAGAAATGTCGGATTTGCGGGGTAGTCTCCGCCTCCCTCCGTCGAATGCAGAGAAGGCGCATGTCCCAATGCGGCCAGCGCCCGCGCCGTTTCCCGATTGACGAGCGCAAGGCTGTAGCTGCTGTCGAATGGCCCTTCTATTCGCCAGATTATCTCAGCGCCAGCACGCGCCTGGCTCCTGACGAGGCGCGCGACCCCTTCGTTTTGTGCGAGCGCTATTGCGGTTGAGGTGAAGTCTTTCTCTGTAATCGGCGCGGCTGCCTCCACCTTGGCAATAGCTGATATCAGCTGCTCACTTTCATACTGAGCCACAGCTTCGACAAGGCTGGAGGCGGCCTGATGGCGCCGGTGCAAGGCTTCAATGGCTGCGATCGTTCGCTTGGCCGTTCTCTCCCAGCTAAAACCGGCAGCGCGCTGGACTCCATGGCGACGTAAGTCGGCCAAAAAGGCGTTGTCGGTCAGCGCACGTTCAATCAACCGCGCCATATCTGTCGTGGAATGGGGATTGAACAGCGCGTCAGTCCGGCCGATAACTTCTGGTATACTGCTGAGATTGGAACCGATTACGGGGGCGCCGCACCGCATCGCCTCTAACGCCGGTAATCCAAACCCTTCATGAAAGGACGGAAAAACGAACAGGTGGCAGGATGCAAAAAGCGCCATGATCGCCTGATCTGAAACATAGTTTGTAAGGATGACGGCGTCAGGGCTGAGTGCGGCCTGTTCAATTTGCCGATTGAGCTTGGCGCGCTCATCGTCGTTGAGCTTACATACGAGTACCAGCTGGTGCGCGTCCCGCACGAGCGCGGGTAGCGCTGCAAAAGCGCGAATGAGGCCATCGAAATTCTTGCGCGGCTCATAAGCGCTCATGTGCATGACAAAGGGGCGAACGATGCCAAGACTGTCTAATAGGCGCTGCCTATCTTCTGGCGCGCTGTTGAGCGCAATGAGTTCGTCCGCCACCGCGGAACTGATAACGGCGACCTTGCCGGCGTCGATATGCGCGAGATCGACCGCTTCGGCCTTCGCTGAATCCGAGACGGACAGCAGCAGATCGGCTCGCCGAAGCGAGGCAAGCTTACGGTCGTACCATTTCCGCGACGGCGCCCAGTTGATATACTGCTCCGGATCCGTAAGGGGAATGAGATCGTGGAGGACGACGGCCATAACGTACCGGCGGTCCGCCTCAGGCACGACGAGTATGCTGTCATCCTGCGCCCCTTCAAACAGGGTGCATAGGATGACAGCATCCATGTCGAGGTCCGCTAGAAACTTTTCGTATAATAGTTCGCTCGCGCCGAGCCGCCAATAATTATCGGGTTTGACGAAGCCGTCGACTTCCGCAGTCGGTCCCGGCGCGGTGAAGCGAATGACTCGCTCGGGGGGGATCAGGCCGGCGAAAGCCCTTATCAGCGGATCGATCTGATCCGGGAAAAGCTCGCTCACCAGCACAAATATATCGTGCCCGTCGCAATGCTGAAGCAGGGCACGGGAAAAGGCGCGTACGAATCGGCCGATTCCTCTCGTCCGGCTGTTATTCTGTGCTCCTTGCAGGTCGATCAATATGCGCATCGCCTAGCCTTCCTTAGCTGCGGACGCCATCGTCGCCTTCAGCCGGGTCAGCAGATCCCTGGCTCGGCGCGTCATAATCCCGCTATCAGGCATTATCGAGGATGACCTAGCTCGATTTGCTGGATCCGATCCATATGCGGCTAGCGCCTCAACACGTGCTTCCAAACGATCGATCCGCTGCCCCAGTTCCTGCTCCACCGCCCAGATTGCGTTGACGATTGCACGCTTCTGTCTGGCCCGGCGCCCTTGGCTTTCGGCGCCGGTCAGGAGCGCAAAAAGAGGCCCGACCACTAGCCATCGGGTACGACGATGACGGCGTAGCAGCTGTTCCAGCCCATCTAGTCGAGCAGTATGCGAGTTGCCCTCTCGCGAGTGCCGCAACTCCCACAGCAATTGAGCCTTGCTGACGCCCCGGCGCAGATGTGTGCGATAGTGAACGAGGCCCTCCGGGTCGGCCGGCCTACCAAGCAGTGTCCAATAGGCGCTCTCGACAAATGTCTCGTCATGCAGTCGCATCAGTTCGGCGAGAGAGCGGGCCGGGCGGTGAGATGGCAAGGAGGGTTCAGTCACACGCGCTTCTATTCCATCGTGCTGGACGCCATGCAAGGGGCCGCAGCAGTAAGGTCAGTAGAGGCAAGGCGCACTCGTCTGCCCGCGAGCCTTGCTCCACTGATTATTTTTGGCAGGCGATGATGGCTGTGATGACCGACAGGGTTTCCTGAGGATCGCGTACGCGCACGGTATCCAGCCCCAATTCCTTTGCTGGATAGTCATTTCCGCCGGGGAAAATCGCGTCGCCAAGAAACATCATGGCATCGAGAGGAATGCCGCTGGCGTCTCGCAGCTTTTTGAGGCCATAAGCCTTGTCCACACCTTCGCGTGTAATATCGATGGAAGTTGCGCCGCCCATGTTGACGGACAGGCCGGGTAGGCGCTGCCGCAGATCGGCCTGAATGATCTTGCGCTTAGCAAAGTCGGGGTCCCATCCCTCCTTGGCATGGATCGGGGCCTGCTGGCCCAAAGCTGAAAAAGTGATCTGGCTACCACGATCCTCTACCCGTTCGCCCCAAGTTTGTTCAGGCATAAAGCCGGTCGCCTCGAGCGCATCATCGAACGCTTTAAAGATGGCCTGCTTCTGGGCATCGTCGAAAAGTTCGGCAAAGACCGATGCCCAGCGTCCGTCCCGATATGTATATAGCTTGGTCCCCGTGGTAGGCATTAGCCACAAGCGGGAGCGGTCCGCGCCAACGGGCAATCGGCTGGCGACCTGTTTGTCGAACTGGGGCCAATCGCCGCCTGAAATTACGGCTACATGAGCAACGGTCAGCAGGTCAGCGAGCGCTTCCGCCATATCATCGGCAAGCGGCTGCTTGCTTTCGGCAAGAGTGCCATCAAGGTCAAAGGCGATCAAATGCTTCATGGGAGACAACATATCCTTCTTACAGGTTGAATGAGAAAGCTTAGCATTTGTCTGATGACATGCAATTTACAGGTGTGGCCAAGCCGACACAAAAATCATCCTTCACCGATCATCCACTCAATCGTTTCGGAAAGCGGGTGATACTGAATTGGGCCGATCGCCTCATGAAGCAGACTATTGTTTCCGATGAGCGTCTTCACCTCATTGGCTCGCGCAAAGGCGGTATTGATCCGAATGTTTAGCGCGTGGCCAGAAATTGCCTGCGCCATTGTCACTATTTTTTCAAGGCTATAACCCTGTCCCGAACATATATTGAATGTTTCGGATCCGCCGCGATTGGCGGGTCGCATGAGTAGGCGGCTATACACATCCGCGACGGAGCGAACGTCGGTGAAGTCACGCACGATATCCAGGTTACCCAGTTCGATCACTGGCGCCCTCCGACGGATATGATCTACAATCTTTGGAATGAGAAAGTTAGGTGACTGGCCGACGCCGGTATAGTTGAACGGCCTTGCAATTGTGATAGGTAACCGGTCCGCATAGAGCCGCGCGAGCGATTCCATCGCCATTTTGCTCACTGCATACTCGCTGGCCGGTGCAAGCGGATGTTGTTCGGTTAAGATGCCCTCGGCTGTCCCATAGACGCTTGCGCTGCTCGCGAGTACAAGGCGCTGCAAACTCCTGCCGAGGGAGAGGCTGGCTTCCAGCAAGGCTCGCGTGCCTAGAATATTGACTCTGTAAAAGGCAGATGGCGAGGCATGACCGACAAAGGCGATTCCGGCTAGATGTAAAATGTGGGTGGGGGACACTACTGCCATTGCCCGGCTCACGACATCTATATTACAAATATCGCAGACAAGGAGGTTGGGAAGGCCGTCTATCGCCCTGTCCGGCTTGCGGCGCACGATGCCGTAAACGTCGTGGCCCATCTGCGCGAGAAGCCGTACGACATATCGGCCTGTAAAGCCTTCTGCACCCGTCACGAGAATTCGGTTCATCGGCACCGCTCTATCAGGAAATCACATAGACCGGCCGTTCCGGTTCCGGCGTACATCCGCCTCGACCATCATCGTGCAAAGGTCTGCCAGGGAAGTTTTTGGGTTCCAGTTCAACGCATCGCGGGCCTTGGTAGCCTCGCCGACCAATTCGTCCACTTCGGCTGGCCGGTAAAATTGTGGATTGATGCGCAGGACTGTTTTTCCGGTGGCCCGGTCGATGCCTCTCTCGTCTACCCCCTTACCAGTCAGGTCGAGCGAGATACCGGCCGCCGCAAACGCCAGAACGGCAAACTCGCGCACGCTGTGCGTCGTTCCTGTGGCAAGTACATAGGTGTCAGGCGAATCGGCCTGAAGCATTTCCCACATTGCCGCCACATATTCTTTTGCAAAGCCCCAGTCTCTTAATGCATCCAGATTTCCCAACTCCAGGCATTCCATTTGACCAAGACTGATTTTGGCAACGCCATCGCTGATCTTGCGGGTCACGAATTCTCTTCCCCGCAACGGACTCTCATGATTAAAGAGTATGCCACTTGTCCCGAAGATTCCGTAGCTTTCCCGATAATTCACGGTCATCCAGTGAGCAAACAGCTTTGCGACGCCATAAGGACTGCGTGGATAGAAGGGCGTATCCTCATTCTGGGGCACGCTTTGAACCTTGCCGAACATTTCCGATGTGCTGGCTTGATAATAGCGGATAGTCGGGTCCACGATGCGGATCGCTTCCAGCATGTTGACGGCACCCAAGCCAGTAATCTCCGAAGTAGTGATTGGCTGCTGGAAGGAGACCCCAACGAAGCTTTGGGCGCCCAGATTATAGACTTCCCGTATTGGTGCGCTTTGCAACAAGCGAATGGCTGTAGACAAATCTGTCAGATCGAATTCGACAAGATGCAGGCGAGGATGTTCAAGCAGGCCAAGTTCCTCAAGCCGCCAGAAATTAACCGAACTGGATCGCCGAAAAGTGCCGTAAACCTCGTACCCCTTGGACAAGAGGAATTCGGCCAGATATGCACCGTCCTGACCTGAAATTCCGGTAATTGCGGCTGAGGTCAATTCATCTCTCCAAGTGTAGCGCGACGATTACGGTGTCCGGTCGGCGTCAATTTTGATGGCCGATAGGTG